>CAMLLG010000013.1 GCA_946480825.1 uncultured Lysobacteraceae bacterium | reverse complement strand
CGCAGACGCACGCGCACGCCGAGGGTGTCGCGCCACATCGCCGCCACCGCCAGCGTCAACCGGCGATGCGGCGTGGAAGTGTTGTAGCGCAGTTCGATCGTCAGCGGATTCGCTTCGGAATAGCCGGCGGCGCGATACAACGCCTTCGCCCGCGCTTCGCGACGCGGCTGGTCCCAATCGGCCCAGTGCAGTCTGGCCGGCGTGTAGCCCGGCAGACCGGGCGGCACGATGCCGTAGGCCGGGGTCTCGCCGAAACCGGTGACGTAGCGGGTGAGCGTGTCGCGATCCACCGCCAGCGACAGGGCTTCGCGCAGACGCGGATCGTCCTTCAGCGGCGGACGCACGACATTCATGCCGAGCCAGAACGCACCGATGTACGGCGAGATCCGGACCTGGGCACCGAAACGTTCGCGCAGCGCCGGCAACGGCTGCGGCGGCAGGGTTTCGGTGATGTGCAGATCGCCGGCGGCGTAACGCTGCAGTTCGGCGGCGGCGTCCTCGGTGACGTGGAAACGCACGCGCGCGATGCGCACGCCCGCCGCGGCGTGATAGCGCGGATTCTTCTCCACCGCCAGATTCGCCTGCGGCGTCCACGCGGCCAGCCGGTAGGCGCCGTTGCTCACCAGCCGGCCCGGACGCGTGTGCTGGTTGCCGTGACGCGCGACCGCGGGCAGATACACCGGAAACGCGATCGGCAGGGTCAGCAGCGCGGGCAACCCCACCGCGCGCGTGGTCCGGATGCGCACGGTGCGCGCATCGGGCGCATCGATGCCGAGAGCCGACGGCGGTGTCTGCCCGGCCTGCACCGCCGAGGCGTTGAGCACGGCGTCGAACTGTTCGGCGAACGGCGCCGCGGTCTGCGGCGCGAACGCGCGACGGAAACTCGCGACGATCTGCGCGGCGTCCAGCGGTTCGCCGTTGCTCCAGCGCAGGCCCGCGCGCAGATGGAAGGTCCAGACCCGGCCGTCGGCGGACACCGTCCAGCGCTCGGCCATGCCCGGAATCAGGCGCCCGGCGGCGTCCTCGGTCACCAGGCCTTCGTAGAGATCGCGCAGCACGTTGCCGCAGGCGACTTCCTGGCATTTGTGCGCGTCGAGCGTCGACGGCTCGGGGCCGTTGCCGCGCTCCAGTTGCGTCGTCGACCGGGCCGGCCCCTGCGCCGCGGCCGCCATGGAACACAGACAGAGCAGCAGGGCAACAATCCGGATCATCGACGGCGGCTATAGTGCGGGCCTTGCGATGGTAGGGCAGCAGCCCCATCTCGCCTACCCGCCGTCGCAACGCAACGTTCCGCCCGTCGAGGGCCTCTCTCTTCGACCGGATCGCGCAGCCCCTTCTTCTCACGGAACGACCATGTCCAGCCCCAGCCACGTCGCCGACACGCCCATCACCGATCGCGACCAGCTGGCGGCGGTCCTCGCCTCCGGCGAAAAGCCGAAAACCGACTGGCGCATCGGCACCGAGCACGAGAAGTTCGGCTTCCTGCTCGAACCCGGATCGAACCCGGGCCAGGCGCCGACGCAGGGCCAGACCTTCGCACCACCCACGTTCGACGGCGAACGCGGCATCGAAGCGTTGCTGATCGGTCTCACCCGTTTCGGCTGGGAACCGGTGAACGAACACGGCCGCACCATCGCGCTGCTCAAGGACAACGCCTCGGTCACGCTGGAGCCCGCGGGGCAACTGGAACTGTCCGGCGCGCCGCTGGAGAACATCCATCAGACCTGCAGCGAAGTCGGCAGCCATCTGAAGGAAGTGAAGGCCGTCGCCGACGAACTGGGTCTCGGCTTCCTCGGCATGGGCTTCCAGCCGAAATGGCGCCGCGACCAGATGCCGTGGATGCCGAAGGGCCGCTACAGGATCATGCGCGCCTACATGCCCAAGGTCGGCGATCTGGGTCTGGACATGATGACCCGCACCTGCACGGTCCAGGTCAATCTCGATTACGCCAGCGAAGCGGACATGGTGAAGAAATTCCGCGTCTCGCTGGCGCTGCAGCCGATCGCGACCGCGCTGTTCGCGGATTCGCCGTTCACCGAAGGCAAGCCCAACGGCTATCTGTCCTATCGCTCGCACATCTGGACCGACACCGACGCCGACCGCACCGGCATGCTCGACTTCGTGTTCGAAGACGGCTTCGGTTACGAACGCTACGTCGACTATCTGCTCGACGTGCCGATGTACTTTTCGTACCGCGACGGCGAATACGTCGACGCCAGCGGTCAGAGTTTCCGCGATTTCATGGCCGGCAAGCTGCCCGCGCTGCCCGGCAAGCTGCCGACCCTGCGCGACTGGTCCGACCACATGACCACCGCCTTCCCCGAAGTGCGGCTGAAGAAATATCTGGAGATGCGCGGCGCCGACGGCGGCCCCTGGAACCGCCTGTGCGCGCTGCCGGCGTTCTGGGTCGGCCTGCTGTACGACGACGCGGCGCTCGACGCGGCCTGGGACCTGGTCAAGGACTTCAGCATGGACGAGCGCAACGCGCTGCGCGACGGCGTGCCGAAACTCGCGCTGCATGTGCCTTTCAGGAACGGCACCCTGCGCGACCTCGCCCGCGAAGCATTGAAGATCTCCGCCGCCGGCCTGCGGCGCCGGGCCGTGCACAACCGTCAGGGCGCCGACGAAAGCCGCTTCCTCGACCCGCTGATCGACGTCGTCGAAAGCGGCCAGACCGCCGCCGAACGCAAGCTCGCCCTGTTCCACGGCGAATGGCAGGGCGACATCGACCGCGTGTTCCGCGAATTCGCGTATTGAATCCGCTCACCGCACAACCACGGTAGAGCGGCCTTCAGGCCGCTGCCTTGGTACGAATCCTGAGAACGAAGCAGCGGCCTGAAGGCCGCTCTACCGACGACGACGCATATCGCGGGCCCGCCCCGACCCACCGGCCCGCGCATGCACACGAATACATCGTCACGCCGCCCCGAATTCGGATAGCCTCACGGGTTCGCACCCCCACTGCGAGTCCATCGATGCGCGTCCGCGACACCCTCGAATTCGCCGAGACCGACACCCTGCTGCGCGACGACGTGCGCCGGCTGGGGGCGATGGTCGGCGAGATGCTGGCCGAACAGGTGTCGGCCGAACGACTCGAACAGGTCGAATCCGTGCGCCGCGCCGCGATCGCGCGGCGCGAGCAGGGCGAGACCATCGACGACCTCGCCGCGCGCCTCGCGCAGGTGCCGCTGGAGGACGCCGACGCCCTCGTCCGCGCGTTCGCGGCCTACTTCGGCGTGGTGAATCTGGCCGAGCGCGTCCACCGCATCCGCCGCCGCCGCGACTACCAGCGCAGTACCGAGGATCCGCAACCCGGCGGCCTCACCGCGACCCTGCGCGCGTTGCGCGACGACGGCGTGGGCTTCGGCGAGCTGTCCGCGCTGCTGTCGCGGCTGCGGATCGAACCGGTGTTCACCGCGCATCCGACCGAAGCGGTACGCCGGGCGTTGCTGCTGAAGGAGCGGACGATCACCGAACGCCTGATCGCGGACATCGACCGCCAGCGCACGCCGGCCGAACGCGGCGCCGACACCGCGCGCATCCGCCAGGCGCTGACCGCGAGCTGGCAGACCGCCGATGCCCCGCAACAGCAGCCGACCGTGACCGACGAGGTCGAACACATCGGCTATTACCTCAACCACGTACTGTTCCGGGCGCTGCCCGTGTACTACGAAGCGTTCGCCGAGGCGATCGACACCGTGTACGCGGACGACCCCGACTATCGCCGCATCGCGCTGCCGCCGCTGCTGCGCTTCGGCACCTGGGTCGGCGGCGACATGGACGGCAACCCGAACGTCGGCGCCGAGACCATCCGCGCCGCGCTCACCGCGCAGCGCGCCAGCGTGCTCGCGAATTACCGCACCGACCTGCAGGCGCTGGGCGAGATCCTGACCCAGAGCCGCAGCCGGATCGGCGTGGACGACGACATCGAAGCGCGGATCGCGACCTACACCGCGATGCTGCCGCAGGTCGCCGCGCGGCTCAGCCCGCGGCTGACGGACATGCCTTACCGGCAACTGCTGAACCTGATGCGCGCGCGCCTGTCGGCGACCGAGTCGTCCTCGCCGGAATCGTCCTCGACAGAGTCGGCCGGCGACGGCTGCGGTTACCCCGATGCCGAGGCCTTCATCGCCGATCTGCAGGCGATCGACCGCAGCCTGCAGCGGCATCGCGGCGAACACGCCGGGCGCTTCGCGCTGCAGCGCGTGCTGTGGCGCGTGCGCAGTTTCGGTTTCCATCTGGCCACGCTCGATCTGCGCCAGGACTCGGGCACCCACGATGCGGCGGTGTCCGCACTGCTGGGCGACGACGACTGGGCCGCGCGCGCGCCCGCGGCGCGCATCCCGCGATTGCACGCGATGATCGCCGGCGATGCATCGATCGATCGCGACGCCGCCGGCGCGCGGGCCACGCTCGACGTGATGCGCACGGTGCGTGAGGCGCGCATCACGTTCGGCGCGCATGCGTTCGGCCCCTACATCATCAGCATGAGCCGCAGCGCCGCCGACGCGCTGGCGGTGCTGGCGCTGGCGCGCGTCGCCGGCTGCGTCGAGCGCGACGAGACCCGCGGCGGGACGGTGACGCCGGCTGTCGTACCGTCCGATGTCGTACCGCCGGATGTCGTACCGCTCGATATCGCACCGCTGTTCGAAACCATCGACGACCTGCGCGCCGCGCCGGAGATCATGCGCGCGCTGTTCGACGATCCGGTCTATCGCGCGCATCTGCGCGCGCGCGGCGGGCGCCAGATCGTGATGCTCGGGTATTCCGACAGCGCCAAGGACGGCGGCATCCTCGCCTCGCGCTGGGCGCTGCAGCGCACCCAGGCCGAACTGCTGGAACTCTCGCAGCAGGCCGACGTGCGCATCGTGTTCTTCCACGGCCGCGGCGGCTCGGTCAGCCGCGGCGGCGGCAAGACCGAACGCGCGATCATCGCCGCACCACGCGGCACGGTCGACGGCATCCTGCGCGTGACCGAACAGGGCGAAGTGATCCATCGCAAGTACGGCATCCGCGCGCTGGCGCTGCGCAATCTCGAACAGGCCACCGCCGCGGTGCTGCGCGCCAGCCTGCGCCCCCGTCCGCCGGAACCGCGCGAAGCGCAGTGGCGCGCGCGCGCGACCGAACTGGCCCAGGTCTCGCGCGCGCACTACCGTGCGCTGGTGCACGACCGCGCCGATTTTCCCGCGTATTTCCGCGCCGCGACCCCGATCGACGTGATCGAACGCCTGCGCCTGGGCTCGCGGCCGTCGAAGCGTCGCGAGGGCGGCATCGAAGCGCTGCGCGCGATCCCGTGGGTGTTCGCCTGGTCGCAGAACCGCTCCGGCCTCACCGGCTGGTACGGCGTCGGCACCGCGCTGGCGCACGGCATCGCCACGCACGGTCTCGACGCGATGGCCGCGATGGCGCGCGACTGGCCGTTCTTCGCCGCGATGCTCGACGACATCGAAATGCTGATGGCGAAATCCGACCTCGCGATCTTCGAGCGCTATTCGCGCCTCGCCGGCCCGCTGCACGACGCCTTCCACGCCGGCATCGCCGAAGAGTTCGATCGCACCACCGACACGATCCTCGCCCTGCGCGGCCGCACGCGACTGCTGCAGGACGATTACCGCCTGCGGCTGTCGATCCGCCTGCGCAATCCCTACGTCGACCCGATCAGTCTGCTGCAGGTCGAACTGCTGCGGCGCTGGCGCGACGCCGGCCGCGACGACGATGCGCTGTTCCAGGCGCTGGTGACCACGGTCAACGGCATCGCGGCGGGCATCCAGAACACCGGCTGATGCAGGCGCGCGATCACGCGCCGCCGACCCGCGTCCACGACGTGTGATCGACCGGCTTCGATCATTTCCGCCGATGTTTCGACGGCTATGCATCGATACGATGCATCGAATGCCGGCATGGCCTGCGCGCATCATCGCGATGCATCTTCTTCCTCCCGCAAGCGCTGGACAGCGCGAACTTCGTTATCGCATAGTGCCCGCAGGAAACGGCCACGAGCACGACAGGGGTGCGGGTCATGGACGACCTGAAACAGCTGTACGATCTGCTGCGAAACCACGCCGAGCACGGCGACAGCGTGAAGGTGACGTTCTATTACCTGTCCGGTGCGGGTTCGGCGGTGCGTCACGGCGCGATCTACATCGTGCGCGGCACGACCGCCTATCTCGAACACTCGCATCTGCCGTCGACCGATGCGGTCGCCGATATCGCGCACCTGCGCTTCGTGAAGGTCGCCTCCCTGCCGCTCGGCGACGTGGCGGTGCCGATGCAGACCACCGCGATCGAGGTGGCCGCGCTGCTCGCGGGTCTCGGCGCGCCCCTCGCCGCCCGCAACACGCCCC
Source organism: uncultured Lysobacteraceae bacterium (assembly GCA_946480825.1). The sequence goes on along the minus strand of CAMLLG010000013.1, from coordinate 64,985 downwards.
TGTCCGCCATGCCGGCCGCACCGCCATCCCCGATGTCCGGCCCGGCCGCATCGTCGTCGGAATCTCCGCCGCCGGAACCGCACCACCCGCTGGTCACGGCGCTGCCGACGGCCGCCATCGCCACAGCGCACCGCACCGACACCGGCGATCCACCGGCAGCCGACGCCTCGTTACGCGATGCATCGGTCGAACCTTGCCCCGCGCCATCTCATGCGCCCCCGCATGCCACCCCCGACGACGACCCAACCACAAGGAGCTTCATCATGGCCAAGATTTCTCTCGAACCCCTGCGCAGCCTGGACGGCTACATCGCCGCCGCACTCGTCGACACCGAAAGCGGCATGCTGCTCGCCGGCGACGGCTCCGGCGTGAACCTCGAACTGGCCGCCGCCGGCAATGCCGAAGTCGTGCGCTCCAAGCGCAAGGTCGCCAACAGCCTCAAGCTCAACGACACCATCGAAGACATCCTGATCAGCCTCACCAAGCAGTACCACATCATCCGTCCGCTGGAATCGAACCAGAAGCTGTTCCTGTACGTGGTGCTGGACCGGTCGAAGTCGAATCTCGCGATGGCCCGCCACGAACTGCGGACGTTCGAGAAGGGAATCGATTTCTCCTGAACCCACGGGATGCGACGCCAGCCGGATCACGCTGGCGTCGCGCACGGATGCGTGGACTTCAGGCGCCGACGTTCCGCAAGCGCTTTTCGTAGCGCCAGACCTCGAGCGGAAACACGCCGTCCGGCGTCGTGAGCCGGCTGGTCGTGTCGCCGACGTGGCGCCATCCCTGCTTTTCGTAGAACCTCGCGGCACGCGCGTTGCCGATGGCGCAGACCAGCCAGGCCACCTCCACACCGGCGGCGCGCATGCGCGCTTCCGCGTCCGCCAGCAACGTCGCGGCAACGCCCTTGCCGCGCACGGCGTCCGACACCGACAACTGATGCAGCTCGTCCCGATGGGCGATGCAGAAACCGACCGGGGACCCCATCGGGCCGACGACGCGCAGATCATCGATCGATCGCTCCAGGCGATGCAGGAAACGCTCCGGCGTGCGATCGATCGCCAGCGCCGCCGGCAGGATCGCTGCATGCGCATCCCGCCAACCGTCGCGCCAGAGCGCGGCCAATGCGTCGAGCTCAGCGGGTTCGCCCCATCTCACCGCCATCACGGTGCCCGGAGAATGGAAGCGGAGACGCGTGCGAATGGCCGTTTCATGCGGAATCCATCATGAGCCCACGCCGGGATTTCGACAGGTCGCATCGCATCAGAGGTCGTGCATGGCGCAACGCGCCGTCACCTCATGGGTCTGCAGGGTGGCGGGCGGTTGCTGCGTCGCGAGGTCGAGCACTTCGAGCGCGCATCGGGGCAGATTACCCGTCTCCACGCGATACGTATGCCCGGGCTCCGGCACGAAACTCACCAGCTGGCGACAGAACGCGCTCGTGAAGTTGAGGTCGCCGCCACCTGCCGGCGCAATGTCGGTCAGCGCCTGGCGATGCGCCAACAGATAGCGTCGCTGTCCAGTCGCGACCACTGCCTGCTTCTCTTTGCCGTTCACCCAGTCCAGCGCCGCGATCCGGCCTTCGCCCGCGACCTGTTCGCAAGTCTGCGTCGATTGCCACACATAGAAATGCCCGCGACCGGGACCGCCGAAGCGGTCGAAGAACTTGAGGGTCGCGGTGGCGTCGTTGGCTTCCGGCGCCTTGTACATCGATACGCAGCCGGCCGATCCGATGGCTGCGAGCGCAACGAACACCGCAACGGCGGCACGGGCACGGGTTGGAGACATCGAGGAGGGAGACATCTCGAACATCCTTCGACCAGGAATTGCGGACGCCATTATCGCCGACGGCTGGACATCGCGGCGCCCGGTCGTATACTCCCCCCCACTATGCCGCACAGTCCCGCCGAAAAGAAAAAAACGCTGACCCGCCTGCGCCGCATCCGCGGGCAGACCGATGCGCTGGAGCGGGCGCTGGAGGCCGGCAGCGACTGCGGCGCGGTGCTGCAGCAGCTGGCCGCGATCCGCGGCGCGGTGAACGGGTTGATGGCGGAGGTGCTGGAAAGCCATCTGCGCGAAGAGTTCGCCGAAGCCGTCGCCCGCGACGCCGCCAAGGAAGCCAGCGTCCAGCAGGCGATCGCGCTCGTCCGCTCGTATCTCAAATGAGCACGCGTTTCCCGAAACAAGCATCCGTCCAACGTCCATTCGGAGTGTCGTCATGAAATCACGCGCCGCCGTCGCCTTCGGCCCCGGTCAACCGCTGCAGATCGTCGAGATCGACGTCGCCCCGCCGCGAAAAGGCGAGGTGCTGGTGAAGATCAGCCACACCGGCGTCTGTCACACCGATGCGTTCACGCTCAGCGGCGACGATCCGGAAGGCCTGTTCCCCTGCGTGCTGGGCCACGAAGGCGCGGGCGTGGTGGTGGAGGTCGGCGAAGGCGTGACCAGCGTGCAGCCCGGCGATCACGTGATTCCGCTGTACACCGCCGAATGCGGCGAGTGCCTGTTCTGCAGGAGCGGCAAGACCAATCTGTGCGTGTCGGTGCGCGCGACCCAGGGCAAGGGCGTGATGCCCGACGGCACGTCGCGGTTTTCCCATGAAGGCCAGCCGATTCATCACTACATGGGCTGCAGCACCTTCAGCGAGTACACGGTCGTGGCCGAAGTCTCGCTGGCGAAGATCAATCCCGAGGCCAATCACGAACACGTCTGCCTGCTGGGCTGCGGCGTGACCACCGGGATCGGGGCGGTGCACAACACCGCGAAGGTGCAGGCCGGCGATTCGGTGGCGGTGTTCGGTCTCGGCGGGATCGGCCTGGCGGTGATCCAGGGCGCGCGCCAGGCGAAGGCCGGGCGCATCATCGCCATCGACACCAACCCGTCGAAGTTCGAACTTGCGACGCAGATGGGCGCCACCGACTGCGTCAATCCCAAGGACCACGACAAACCCATCCAGCAGGTGATCGTGGAGATGACCGGCTGGGGCGTGGACCACAGCTTCGAATGCATCGGCAACGTCGAGGTCATGCGCGCGGCGCTGGAATGCGCGCACCGCGGCTGGGGCCAGTCGGTGATCATCGGCGTGGCCGGCGCCGGCCAGGAGATCAGCACCCGCCCGTTCCAGCTGGTGACTGGCCGGACCTGGAAGGGAACCGCGTTCGGGGGTGTGAAGGGGCGCACGCAATTGCCGGGCATGGTCGAGGACGCGATGCGGGGAGAGATCGAACTCGCGCCGTTCGTGACCCATACCCTGCCGCTGGACGGGATCAACGAGGCTTTCGAGCTGATGCACGCAGGCAAGTCGATCCGCACCGTGATCCATTTCTGACGACATCGGGGGTCGGGCGCGTCTCGCGTCCGGCCTCATCCGGCGCGCCGCGCCACCCGGGCCGGGCCCGGGGCAGGGGCTTCTCCCCCGGGAGAAGACGAACAACGGGGGTTGGTTTGAATCTCGAACGCATCGAACATCGCGCGTGTTTCGGCGGTTGGCAGGACGTCTATCGCCATCATTCGGAAGCGCTGGATTGCGCGATGCACGTGGCGGTGTACCTGCCGCCGCAGGCCGAACAACGGCCCTGCCCGGTGCTGTACTGGCTGTCGGGCCTGACCTGCACCGAACAGAACTTCATCACCAAGGCCGGGGCGCAACGCTACGCCGCCGACCATGGCGTGATCCTGGTCGCGCCGGACACCAGTCCGCGCGGCGAGGCGGTGCCCGACGCCGAGGGCTACGACCTCGGCAAGGGCGCGGGTTTCTATCTCGACGCGACCCGGGCACCGTGGTCGACGCACTATCGCATGCAGGACTACGTCGCCCGCGAGTTGCCGGACTGGATCGACGCGCACATTCCGAACAGCGGCGCGCGCGCGATCAGCGGGCATTCGATGGGCGGACACGGCGCGCTGGTGACCGCGCTGCGCAACCCGGGCCGCTATCGCAGCGTATCGGCGTTTTCCCCGATCGTCGCGCCGACGCAGGTGCCGTGGGGCCAGAAGGCCTTCGCCGCGTATCTCGGCGAGGATCGCGACGCATGGAAGGCGTGGGATGCATGCGAACTGATCGCGGACGCGCAGGAGCGCCTGCCGCTGCTGGTCGACCAGGGCGAAGCCGACGAATTCCTCGACACCCAACTGCAACCGGAACGCCTGGTCGCCGCCTGCGAGGCCGCCGGGCATCCGCTGGATCTGCGCATGCGCCGCGGCTACGACCACAGCTATTACTTCATCGCCAGCTTCATCGCCGAGCACTTCATCTTCCACATGCGCCAGCTCAGCCGGACGCGTTGATCTCTTGCCCTCCCCACTCCGTCCCTCCCCGCATGCGGGGAGGGAGAACGCAGACGCCACGCCGACCCGGTAGAGCGGGCTTCAGCCCGCTATCCCGCGTGCGGATGGTGGAAGCGGGCTGAAGCCCGCTCTACCGACCGCACGATCGGTCAACGCAACAGAAAATCGGTGTAGACGAAACGCCCGTCGCGCAGCACGGTCTCGCCGGCCGCGATCGACAGCGGCGCGGCGAACATCGGGCCGGCGTGCGCGAGCGTGTGGAACTCGCCGTTCTCGCCGCAGGGGTCGCAGCCGGGCGGCAGGTCGCGCAACAGCGCGTCGTCGAAATCGCGGCCACCGAACGCGGCATCGAGCTGGGTGCTGTCGACGCACACCAGCCGGGCGCGCAGGCCGCCGTCCAGCATCTCGCGCGCGAGTCGCGCGGTGTAACCCGGTGTCGCGTCGAAGAGCGGAAAATGCGGCGTCCAGTCCAGCTCGGCGCACAGCGCTTCGCGATACGCGCGAATGTCCTGCAGGAACAGATCGCCGAACGCGATGTCGCGCAGACCGGGCCAGCGTGCGCGGGCGCGCGCGAGGGCATCGGCGAAGGTCTCGCGATAGATCGCGTTGCTGGCGCGCTGCGGCATCCAGGCTTCGATCACGGGCAACCCGCAGGCGATGGACTGCGCCTGCAGGATCGCGTGGCGGATGCCCTGCATCGCGATGCGGTCGTAACCTTCGGTGAGCGTGGTGACCAGACCGACGACTTCGACATCGCGACGCTGGCGCAGCGCGTGCAATGCCCAGGCCGCGTCCTTGCCGCCGCTCCACGACAGCAGCAGCGGTCGGGTCATGCCGCCGAGACGTCGCGCAGTTGCCAGCCGCCACCGGCGAGCAGGCGCAGGCGATGCTTGAGGATCGTTCCGGGAATCGACGACACCACGATCAGCTCGATGTGAAGATCGCGCTGTTCGCCGCGCACCGTGGCGGCGGGGTCGGTGGCGCCGAGGCCGGGATCGACGGCATCGGGATCGGCCTGCGTCGCGCGCCAACGCTGGAACAGCGCATCGTCGCGCAACGCCGCCTGCAGTTCTTCGGCCAGGCCTTCCGGGCCGTGCGCACGGAAGGCGAACGGGCCCGCCGCGGCCAGTGCGGCAGGGTCGGTCAAACTGAGGTGAAATCGCGCAGGCATGGTGCGGGCTCCGGTGTGGGAAACCCGCACAGGGTAACGCGGCGACTCAGCTGAGGCGCTGTCCCTCGGCCGCGAAGCCGAGAATCAGACAGCCTTTGCCGAGGTTCACCATGCCGGTCATGCTCATGACGCTTTCGTGCAGGGTGACGCCATGGTCGGCGCATGCCTCGCGCAGCGATTCGTAGCCGATCAGGCTGCGCATTTCGTCCAGCGGCCCGCCGTAGCTGAGGCATACGTTCGGCGTCAGCAGGCCGCCACGCACGCGATCGGCCGCGTACATGAACAGCTTGCGCGCCGCGGCTTCGAACCCGCGCACCTTCGCCACCGGCTCGGTTTTGCCGGCGCAGCCGTGCAGGATCGGTTTGATGTCGAGCATCGTCCCCACCGACGCGCTGAAGAGGCTGACGCTGGTGTCGCCGCGCTTCCTGGTGCGCGCGCGCATGTACTGCAGGTCGCGAACGATGAGGTAGCCATGGGTATTGGGCACCAGTTGCTCGATCCGGCCCCGGATTTTCGGCGGCGTTTCGCCGGCGGCGATCATCTGCGCCGCTTCGAGCATGGTCACGCCCTGGGCCGCGAACACGTTCTGGGTATCGATCACGCGCAGGGAGAACGGGGTGCTGTGGCCGGCCGCCTGTCGGATCGGCTTGTAATCGTTGAGGATCGCGAAACTGGCCTGGTTCGCGTTGTCGTACACCGGGCTGCGGCTGCGCATCACGGTGAGGCAGAAAACGTAATCGAAGTCGATGACCAGTTTGCGCAGGAACAGGTCGCGGATCTGGTCGACGCTGAACGATGAAGTTTCCGCATCGATGCCGCGTTCGGCGACGTCCGATTCCAGAAAGGCGAGCGTGGCGTCCTCATCGCGGATGTCCGCGAAGATGGTTTCGCCGATCTTGATCGAGATCGGCAGGATTTCGATTCCATATTGCTCGAAGATCGCGGATGGCATATCGCATGTCGCGTCGACCACAAGACCGATTCGCATGGCACTCCCCCCTCAGAGAATGGATTCGCAAGCCAGTCGAATATATCGCGCGTGGACCGGCCTCGCGATCATGACTCTTGGCGGTTAAGGCCGCATTCGGCGAATGTCGCGCGATGCGCGTGTTGCGACGCAACATCCGCGACCCATGTTGCGACGCAGATGCACGCCGCAACATCGACGACATCAGCCGCGTTGCACGCCGACGGGCAATGCCGCGACCCGCTGCATCTCGGCCTCTTCCAGAAGCGCGGGATCGCGCAGGGCGGCCGTCGCGAACGCATGCGCGTCGTTGCCCCAGAACAGCGCGTTGCCGAGCGCGAGCGTCGGTACGCCGAACACGCCCGCGGTGAGCGCGATTTCGGTGCAACTGCGCAGCATCGCCTTGACCTCGGCGGAGTCCGCGACGCCGGGCGGCAGACCGAGCGTTTCCCGCACGGGTTCCAGCGATTCGGCGGTGTCGGCGGCATTGCCCTGCGCCCAGATCCAATCGAAGATCGCGTCGATCGATGCGGGCGACGCGCCTGCTGCGATGCACAGTCGCAACGCGGGCAAGGGATTGAACGGATGCTTCGGCGGAAAGCGCAGCGGCGCGCCGGACTCGCGCGCCTGCCACAGCACGTGGCGATAGGTGAACTCGCGTTTGCTCGGAATTTCGGCCGGGCCCTTCTGGCCGCGCGCATCCAGCACCGCGGCGAACAGGATCGGCACCGGCACGATCGGATGCTCCGCCATCAGCGCGCGCACCTTCGGCCACTGCAGATAGGCGAACGGCGAGATGAAATCGAAATACCAGCGATTCGTGTGGTCGACCATGGTGTTGTCCGGAGAGGCGGAACGGTGCGCGACGGCTCAGCAGCCGACCGCGCTGTATTCGGCGGCCGCGCGCACCAGCTCGCCTTCGCCTGCGCCACCCGAGAGGAACAGCGTGGGGCGGCTGAGGTTGTAGTGGTCGGTGGTGTCGAAGATCAGATCGAGGCGGCCGTCGCGATCGAGATCGCCGGCGAAGATCAGATGCGGCGAGGCATCGTCGCCCAGCATCGTCGCGCCATCGCCGGGCGCACCGCCGACGCGCGTGGCATCGCGCTGGCCGGACATCGCGACCAGCGTCTGCCGGCGTTCGCCATCGATGAGATCGATCGAACACCGGTACATGTTCGCGGTCGCGCGATCGGCTTCGCAGCGGGTGGCGATGCGGTAGTCGCGTCCGCCGAGGCGCAGCGTCTGCGCCGGCAGTCCGCTGTCGTCGCCATGGCTGTCCACGGGCACCGCCTGCGTCACCGGCCCTGCGTGCAGACCGGAACCGCGCAGATAGGTCACGAGATTGCCGTCGGCGCCGGCGCTGCTCACGGCCTGACCGGTGGCCTGGCCGTCGACGTCCAACAGCTCGTCCACCACCGTCTTCACCTGCAGCCGGGTCCGGGTCATGCGCGCGCCGTCGGCGTCGACCGTGAGCGCGAACCAGCGCTCGCCGTGACGGGCGATGGGCTCGCCGCCGTGGAACTGCCCGGGCGGCTGCAGCGCGTGCGCGCCGCCCAGGGCGAAACTCAGCAACAGCCACATCGCGAACGCTCCGGCTCAGTCGTTGCCGACAGGATACGCCCGCGGCAGATCGCCGGGTGCGCGCAGGTAACGGTCGCGCAGTTCGGTCTGGCGGCTGCGCATCGGGATCGCACGGCCGTCGAACCACACCTGCGCGGCGACCGTACTCACGTCCAGCGGATCGCCGGTCCACAGCACGAGGTCGGCGCGCTTGCCGACCGCGATCGTGCCGAGGCGGTCGGCCACGCCGAAGGTTTCGGCCGGCACCCGGGTCAGGCCGGCCAGCCCGTCTTCCCACGGCAGGCCGTTCGCGACCGCATTGCCCGCGGCCTGGCGCAGCTTGCGCGCGTAGTGCGAGGCGTCGTCGAACTGGCTGAAGCTCACCGGCACGCCGGCGGCGCGCAGCCGTGCGGCGTTTTCGAGCGTGCTGCCGATGCGGTCGAAGTCGGCGGGCAGGTTCGCCAGCGCATCGACGAACACCGGCACCTTCGCCGCGGCCAGCTGCGGCGCCATCATCCAGGCTTCGCTGCCGCCGAGGATCGCGATGCGCAGGCCGTGGCGCTGCGACCAGCGCAACAATTGGCGGATGTCGGCGGCGCGATGCACCGCCACCACCACGCGGCCGCCGCCGTCGAGATAGCGGGCGAAGCTCTGCCGCCCGGCCGGCGTGAGCAGCGCGATGTTCGAATCGAGCGGAATGCGGCCGCGCGCTTCGTCGACGAGCTGATCGAGGATCATCCACTGCGCCGCGCGCGAATTGCCGGTGAGGCCGGCGCCGTCGCTGCCCAGCTGGATGAACAGCGCGCGCGGGCCGATCGGGTCCGGACTGCCGTCGAGGCGGACGATGCCGCCCTGGCCGCCGATGATCGAACCGCCGCGCACGCTGTCGGCGCCGAGCATGCTGAAACCGATGCCTTCGACCCGCGCCACCGGCACCAGGATCGAGGCCGGGTTGTAGGCCAGAGTCACGTCGAACTCCGGCCGCACCACCATTTCCCTCGGCTCACCCAGCGCCAGCGCCTGGTCGCGGGTGTCGTCGCCGAGCGAGATTTCCTGCAGGCCGAGCGAGTTGATGCCGCCGAACAGCGTCGGCGTGAGCGGCCGGCCCTGCGCGTCGATGGTCTCGACGCCGGCCGCCTGGAGGTTTTTGCCGATCGCGGCGATGTTGCCGTCGCGCACCAGCACGTCGGTCTCGCGCAGCGTGCCCTGCGCACCCGCGGTGTGCACGGTGGCGTTGCGGATGAGCAGGTTCTGCGCGGAAGCGACGCCGCCGAGCGACAGCCCCGCGGCCAGCGCGAGCGCGCACGCGATGTTCGAAAGACGATGCATCGGAAGGCGGCTCATCGCACACCTCCTTCGACACTCTGCCCGAGCATGAAATCGGAGACCGGCTGCCGCGATCGGTCGCTGCGGTCATACATGCGCGCGCCGTCGATGTAGACCTGCTCGGCCTTGGCGTAGACGCTGAAGGGATTGCCGCTCCACAGCACGACATCGGCCATCTTGCCCGGCTCCAGGGTGCCGGTCTTGTCGAGGATGCCCATCGATTTCGCGGGATTGGCGGTGATCCAGCGCACCGCGCGCTCCGGCGGCACTTCGATGCCGATGCGCGTGCCCTGCGCCATCACCTTCGCCGCTTCCTGATTGAGGCGCTGGATGCCTTCGGACGAATCCGAATGCACGATCGCGCAACCGTTCTTCGCGCGGTCCACCAGCAGGATGTTTTCCTGGATGCCGTCGAACGATTCCATCTTGAAGCCCCACCAGTCCGCCCACAGCGCGCCGCAGACGCCTTCCTCGCCCAGCCGGTCGGCGAGCTTGTAGGCCTCGGTGCCGTGGTGGAACGCGGCGACCTTGAATTTGAACTCCTTCGCCAGGTCCAACATGATCGCCATCTCGTCGGCGCGATAGCAGTGGATGTGGACGAGGATGTCGCCGTTGATCGCGCCGGCCAGCGTGTCCATCTTCAGATCGCGCTTGCCGCCGCTGTCGTTGTCGCTGTCCCGCGACGGCGCGCTCTGCCACCAGCGCCGCGGCGCCGCGGTCTTGGGCCGGTTCTTCTTCAGATATTCGCTGGCGTCGGTGAACGCCGCGCGATACCCGGCGACGTTGCCCATCCGCGTGGACGGGCCGCCGCGCTGGCCGTAGGTGCGTTTCGGATTCTCGCCGCAGGCCATCTTCAGGCCCCACGGCGCGCCCGGGAACTTCATCCCCTGGTAGGTCGTGGCCGCGACGTTCTTCACGGTCACGCCGCGGCCGCCGACCAGATTCGCCGAGCCCGGCAGGATCTGCATCGAGGTCACGCCGCCGGCCAGCGCGGCGGCGAAGCCCGGGTCCTGCGGCCACAGCGAATGTTCGGCCCAGACATTGGGCGTGGTCGGCGAGGTCGCCTCGTTGCCGTCCGAATGCGCGCTCATGCCCGGGCTGGGATACACGCCGAGGTGCGAATGCACGTCGATCAGGCCCGGCGTCACCCACTTGCCGCGACCGTCCACGCGCAGGGCATCGGCCGGCGCGTCGAGATTCGCGCCGACCGCGACGATCTTGCCGTCGCGCATCAGCACGTCGGCGCCGTCGAGGCGGGTGCCCGTACCGGTGAGCACGGTGGCGCCCTGGATCAACACCGGCGGCGCGGCGATCGGACGGTAGGTACTCGGGTAAGGGTCCTGTGCGAAGCGCGAGACGGCCGGCTTCGCGGCGGCGGCGGGCTTGTCGGCGGCGTGCGCCGGCGCGAAGGCCAGCGCAGGCAGCACGGTCGCGGCCAGCGCGGCGAGGAAAGTTCGATGCATGACGGGGTGCCCCTGCGGAGGTGGTGCCTCGGAGAACCGCCACCCTAGTCCGGCCCGGTCGCGGTGCCAACCATGACCTTCGTCATAGCGCATGACAAAATGAGACGGACCACCCGGAGACGCACATGAAAGAAAAACAAGACATCGTCGAGAACTGGCTGCCCCGCTACACCGGCGTGCCGCTCGACGGCTTCGGCCAACACATCCTGTTGACCAACTTCGGCGGCTACCTCGATCTGTTCGCGCGCATGACCGGCGCCGAAGTCGTCGGCCGCGACCGTCCGATGCCCAGCGCCACCATCGACGGAATCACCCTGATCAACTTCGGCATGGGCAGCCCCAACGCCGCCACGCTCATGGACCTGCTGTCCGCGATCATGCCCCAGGCCGTGCTGTTCCTCGGCAAGTGCGGCGGCCTGAAGCGCAAGAACCAGCTCGGCGACCTGATCCTGCCGATCGCCGCCATCCGCGGCGAAGGCACCAGCAACGACTACCTGCCGCCGGAAGTGCCCGCGCTGCCCGCCTTCGCCCTGCAGCGCGCGGTTTCGACCATGATCCGCGACCTCGACCACGACTACTGGACCGGCACCGTCTACACCACCAACCGCCGGGTCTGGGAACACGACGACGAATTCAAGGAACGCCTGCGCACCATGCGCTGCATGGCCATCGACATGGAAACCGCCACCGTCTTCGCCGCCGGCTTCGCCAACCGCATCCCCTGCGGCGCGCTGCTGCTGGTCAGCGACCAGCCGATGATCCCCGAAGGCGTGAAGACCGAAGCCAGCGACGCCAAGGTCAGCGCCGAATTCGTCGAACGCCACATCACCATCGGCATCGAAGCGCTGAAGCTGATCCGCCGGCACGGGAAGTCGGTGCGGCATCTGCGGTTCGATGAATAATCGAAAATCGACATAGGGCGGGCCCTGGCCTGAGGTATCCCCACTTTTTCGCTCGGCAGATCATCGGGTTGCCGGCATTCTTGAAACGACTGTCATCCCGAGCCGCAGGCGAGGGACCTGTTTGTGATCGATTCGAATCCAACTTGCTGCGAAGGCGAACGGAACGACCTGCCGCACGGCCCTGGTTTCGCTCGCTGCCGCGAGCGAGTCACTTTTCTTTGCTTGTGCAAAGAAAAGATAACCAAAAGAAAGCACACCCCGTCGGTCGCGCCCGGCGCGTTGCGCCGGGTGCACGGGTTTCGCGGGGTTTTTCGACAGGACTTCGGCCATGCGGCCGAAGACCGGCCCGCGCGATCCGCGCGGGCGTTCGCCGCTGCGCGCGCCAGTGGCGCGCAAACGCAGCCGCTCACCCATGTCCTGTCGAAAAACGCGCGGCGTCCTGCCGCGCGCCCGTTGGGCCTGATCCGCGAAACCCGTCGCGACCAGGGGCCCCGGCAGATCAAGACCAGAACCGGCTCACGAATGCCGTCGGAACTGAGAAATAACTGCGTTTCATGAAAAATTCGTGGGGATACCTCAGGCCCTGGCCCGCCATCTCGATCATGCAGGTGCTGGAACAACGATCGAAATCGCTTCGATCACGATGCGAAGCCATCGTAAGCATCGCAATGCCGGGCCAGGGCCCGCCCTACGAGTGATCCGCCGACACGGGAGGTCGGTGCCGCATCTGCGGTTCGACGGGTAGTCATCCAGCTGTGGGCGACCATGCCAGAATCGGGACTCCCCTGCATGCGGAGCGTTTCCGATGGCGATCCAGACCTATACCGGCTCGTGCCACTGCGGCGAAGTGCGTTTCGAGGTCGACCTGGACCTCGAAGCGGGCAGCGGCAAATGCAACTGCTCGATCTGCCGCAAGACCCGCAACTGGAGCGCCAGCGCCAAGCCCGATGCGTTCCGCCTGCTGAGCGAGCCGTCGGCGACCACCGACTACTTCCGCAACGGCATGGTCCACTGGCCGTTCTGCAGGACCTGCGGCGTGCGGCCCTACGGTCACGGCGACATTCCCGAAGCCGGCGGCGCGTTCTATTCGGTCCAGCTCGCCTGTCTGGACATCGCCGACGAGGTCCTGGCGAACGTGCCGGTGCGTTATTCCAACGGACGCGACAACGACTGGTGGCACGAACCGTCCGACACCGAGAAGCGGTTCCTGTGACCGCGCGCCAGATCGTCGCCTTCTGGCGCGACGCCGGCCCGGCGAAGTGGTTCGCGAAAGACGATGCCTTCGACGCAGCCCTGCGCGAACGCTTCCTCGACGCGCACTTCGCCGCCGCGCGTCGCGAGCACGAAACAATGCTCGACGATGCCGACGACGCGCTCGCACTGATCCTGCTGCTGGATCAGGTGCCGCGCAACGTGTTCCGCGACAGCGCGCATGCGTTCGCGACCGACCCGCTGGCGCGCGAATACGCCGAGCGCGCGATCGCGGCGGGCCACGATCTGCGCGTCGACCCCGCGCTGCGGATCTTCTTCTATCTGCCGTTCGAGCATTCCGAAGCCATCGCCGACCAGGACCGTACCGTCGCGCTGTGCGAAGCGCTCGGCGACGCGAATTACCTGAAGTACGCGGAAGCGCACCGCGACGTGATCCGCCGCTTCGGTCGATTCCCGCATCGCAATCGCGCCCTCGCCCGCACCAGCACGCCGGAGGAACAGGCGTGGCTGGAGGCGGGCGGCGGGTTTTGAGTGGCATCTCCCTCCCCCGCACGCGGGGGAGGGTTGGGGTGGGGGCACGCCGATCCGATATCGATGATCTGTGTCGGAGCCGCGCACAACAGCAGGTCCCTCCGCGCTGCGCGCGTTCGGGATGACAATGGAACGTTCGAATCAGGACCAGGGATACTCGCTGTAGACGTAGGCCGGATCGCTGCTCACGGCCTCGGCGGGAACGGCGGCGACCGGCGAGGACGGATTCTGGCTGTTGTAGATGTTGAGCACCGTGGTGTCGTAGATGCCGGCGATCATCAACACGCGCGAGCGGTCGGGGTCGATGCCGTTCTTGTTGCTGCCGTCGATGTCCTGGCAGTCGACGATCAGCTGCGGGCCGCCCATGTCCGACGGCAGCTTGGCGATGGTGGTGCCCTGGATCAGCGCCTTCTTCAGATCGAGGGTGCGGTTCACGATCAGATACGACGAAGCGACGATGCCGGTGCGGTCGTGGCCGCTGGCGCAGTGGATGTAATAAACGTACGGCACGCTTTGCTCGGCCGAGAGCATCGCCGAGAGTTTCTGCGCGGAATGCCAGTCGAAGACATCGTTGCCCGGGGTCGCGTGCGGTTCGATTTCCCAGTTGCACATCTGCGCGTTGAGCGGTGCGGCCGGCGTCGCGGGATACCAGGCGCGATCCGCCAGTTGGGTCAGCGCGTCGCCGCCGAACGATTCCAGTTCCCACAGGATCGAGCCGCCTTCGGACTGCGTGCTCTGCAGGCAGATGTCGCAGAGGATGTAAGCGCCTTTCGCCGGAAAATCGGTCAGCCCGGTCTGGCTTTCGTATTTGGCTTTCATCGCGGCGTGCAAGCCGTCGAAGTCGACGCTCTGCAGGCCGTTCGCGGTCGTCGGCGCGGTGAACGGCACGTTGCCGCGGAACAGAAGATTGCCGTTGGCGTGCTTGTCGACCAGAAACACCATGGACGGATCGAGCACCTGATACAGGCTGTCGACGCCGGACGGCGATGCGCCCGACGGCTGCACCACCGGGATGTTGGCCGGCGTGCCGCTCGAAAACGCGCCGATGATGGTGGCGTTGTCGTTGGGATAGGCGCCGCTGGTGTCCAGCGCCCACGGTTTGTCGGCATCGCCGAGCAGGAAATTGAGATGACATTCGGCGCTGAAGGCGCTGCTGCCGGAACCGCCGCTGACGGTGACATAGCCTTCGGCGTATGCGCTGGTGTTGTAGATCGTGACCGTCGTGCCGGGCGTCACGGTGACGCTGGGCAACGGATTCGGCGGTTCGGACGGCACGGCGGCGGTGAATGCGCCGGACATCAGGGTGACGACGACGGTCGTGCCGGCCTGCGGCGCGAACAGATAGGCGTAACTGTGGATCGTTGCGGACATGGTGCGCTCCTTGGGTGCGGGTCGATGGAACTGCGAGGGCCTTGGCCGCACCCGGGGGAGCGCGATGACATCGCGCGGCGCATCCTGCGTTGCCCGGCCACAGTCTGCACGATCGCGATGCGCGTCGACAGGTCGTACGCGCGGATCCCGCGAACGCATCAGGCGGGCCGATCGCGCGGACCGATCGCGCGAAGACGCACGGGGCGGGCATCAACCGCGGGCGCACCCGAAAAAGCACGAGGCGGCCAATGGCCGCCTCGTGATGTCGGTCGATGCGCGAAGCGGATCGACTTCGCGACGGCGGGCTGCGCCCGCCCTGCGTCATTTCAGCTTCTGCCACAGGAACGTGTAGGCCAGCGCGCGCATGTGCGCTTCCTGCTGGTTGTTGGCCGCACCGCCATGACCGCCTTCGATGTTCTCGTAGTAGCGCACGTCGGCGCCCATCGCTTCCATCTTCGCCATCATCTTGCGGGCGTGGCCCGGATGGACACGGTCGTCGCGGGTGGACGTGGTGAACAGCACCGGCGGATATTTGGCGCCGTCCTTCAGCAGGTGGTACGGCGAGAAGGTCTTGATGAACTCCCAGTCCCTGGTATCCGGATCGCCGTATTCGGCCATCCACGACGCACCGGCCAGCAGATGGCTGTAGCGCTTCATGTCGAGCAGCGGCACCTGGCAGACGATCGCGCCGAACAGATGCGGGTACTGGGTGATCATGTTGCCCATCAGCAGGCCGCCGTTGCTGCCGCCCTGCGCGCCGAGATGCTGCGGCGAGGTGATCTTGCGCGCGAACAGATCTTCGGCGACCGCCGCGAAATCCTCATAGGCCTTGTGGCGATTGGCCTTGAGCGCGGCCTGATGCCAGCGCGGACCGTACTCGCCGCCGCCGCGGATGTTCGCCAGCACGTAGACACCGCCGTTCTGCAGCCAGCCGCGGCCGGCCATCGCGGTGTAGGTCGCGGTGTACGACACTTCGAAACCGCCGTAGCCCCAGAGCAGGGTCGGGGTGCTGCCGTCCATCTTCATGTGCTTGGGACGGACGATGAAGTACGGGATCCTGGTGCCGTCCTTCGAGGTCGCGAACTGCTGCTCGGCGACGAGACCGTCGGCCTCGAAGAACGCCGGCATCGACTTCAGCTTTTCCGGCTGCTTGCCGATATCCACCAGCGACATCGCGGTCGGCGTGAGGAAATCGCTGGTCGTCATCCACAGCAGATCGTTGCCGTCGGGATCGACCGGGCTCACGCTCACGGTGCCCACCGACGGTGCGCCGGTGAGCAGGCTCTGGCGCCAGCCGCCTTCGCCCAGCGGGGTCATGACCCGCACCTTGCTCTTCACGTCGTTGAGCAGGGTCAGCACGAGGTGATTCCTGGTCCAGGCGTGACCGGAGAGCGAGGTGTGCTCGTCCGGCGTGAACACCACGTCGAAGTCGCGGCTGCCGGCCATGAACTTGTCGAAGTCGATCACCAGCAGCGAACCGGCCTCGTAGGTGCGCTCCTTCAGGGTCCAGGGCTCGCGCAGTTCGAGCGACATCCATTGATTGTGCACGGACTTGTTGGCCGAGTTCGGCACGTCGATCTTGACCAGCTTGCCGTCCTTGCCGCGCAGAAGGAGTTCATCGTTGTAGAAGGCGATCGTGCGGGAGACGAAATCGCGCTCGTAACCCGGGGTGAGATCGCGATACGCGGCGATGTACATGTCGCCCGGCTTGCCTTCGTACACGACCTTGGCCGATTCGATCGGCGTGCCGCGCTTCCATTCCTTCACCACGCGCGGATAGCCGGATTCGGTCATCGTGCCCTGGCCGAAATCGGTGTAGACATAGACGGTGTCGCGGTCGATCCACTGCAGACCGCCCTTGGCTTCGGGGCGGAAGAAACCGCCCTCGACCCAGGTCTTGGTCTCGAGGTCGAATTCGCGGGTCACGTCGGCGTCGGCGCCGCCGCGCGAGAGCGCGATCAGACAGCGCTGGTACTGCGGCTTGAGGCATTCGGCGCCGTGCCACACCCAGTTTTCCTTCTCGGCGGCGTTCAGCGCGTCGAGGTCGATCACGGTTTCCCACTGCGGATCGGATTTGCGGTATTCGGCCAGCGTCGTGCGCCGCCAGACACCGCGCGGCTGCGCCTTGTCGCGCCAGAAATTGTAGTAATACGTGCCGATCTTCTGCACCGCGGGAATGCGCGCGTCGGAATCGAGGATCGCGCGCAGGTCGCCTTCGAGTTTCTGGAACTCCGGCGTGCTGGCGATTTCGGCTTCGGACTTGGCGTTGCGCTCGCGCACCCAGTCCAGCGCCTTGGCGTCCTCGACGGCTTCCAGCCAGAGGTAGGGGTCTTCCGGTGCGGTGGTCTGGGTCATGGGCTTGGCGGCGGGGGCGGCGGCGCGGGCATCGGCCAGAGAGCCTGCAGCGATGAGGGTCGTGGCGCAACCGAGGGCGAGGCCCACGGCGAGGCGGACATGCGGGGACGATGACATGCGGGGTCCGGGCAGTGGCGGCGGGGCCGTCACGCTAGCACAGCGCAGCCGGCCCCGCCTCCGCCGCGCGGGCCTCCCGCGAACGGAAGTCCCGGCGTGCGGAGACGGGGCCTGCCCGTCGCTTCGAAGCCCCGATGCCCGGAGGCCCGGCCGTGCGGGGCCGTCCGCCCGGCACGCTTCCCTCATGCGGCACGGCGCAGCGTGTGCGGTTCGCCCGCATCGGCGCGGGGACGGATCGGCGCCAGCCGATGCAACCGCGCCGAAGGCCGCGCCGCGAGCGCGGCCGCGTCCCGAAGCCGCAACAGGCGTGCGGTCGCCCAGGCGGTCAGCGGCAGGGCCAGCAACCAGAACGGCAGCCAGCCCAGGGTTTCGCCGGCGCCGCGCATCGCGGGGAACGACAGCATCGCCACCAGTCCGAGCGCGACCGCGCCCAGCAGGCTCTGTTCGAGGAGGGAGGCCGGAAGAGAAGCGCGACTCGCGGAACGCATCGACATGGCAGGACTCCGAAGGGAACGGTCCGAAGGGACCGGAACCAGTCTCGGCATGTCCTGTCTCACGGCTTAAGACCCGCGGCGGTCGATGCGACGCTTCATGCGATCATCCCGGCATCGCGATCCCGACGGGATCGCCGCGACAGACGGGAGACACGCGCATGCTTTTCGCTTCGATGCTCATGGCGCAACTGGCCACCGTCGCGCCGTCCTACGCGGAAGCGAAGGCGCGCGCGGACGAATACGAAGCCCTGCTGTTGCCGAAGGACAGCGCCGCGCTGGTCGAAGCGCAGTCCAGAGCGCTGGAAGCCGCCCTGCTGTTGTGCGGCCCGGCGCCCGCCCGTGGCGCGCCGGTGACGATCGTGGTGCAGGTGGACAGAAACGGTCTGCCGACGAACGTCTGGCGCAAGGGCGAATCGGCGTTCGGCATCTGCATGGAAGACCAGCTCGCGACCGCACGGCTGCCCGTGGCCACGGGCAAGGCGTTCCATACATCGTACGAATTGACGTTCGCACCGTGAGCGACGCAGGCCCGCGAAGATCTCATCGACACGCTGACCGCGGAAGGTTCGATGACGGTCGCATCACGCGACGCGCATTCACGGGCCGCGGCGACGCATCGACGCATGGTCGGGGCATCGCACCGCTCGCCGGGCATCGATCTCTTTTCGAACCGCGAAAAATATCAACCCGATGCATCCGCGACGCATGCGGACATCGATTCGAATGCGAACCTCGCGCATCGCGAAACGGCGATCGATCGAATATCCATCGCGCGAATGCGGCGCACCGAACGCCACGATGCGCGATTCGACGCGCGACGTAGCGCGTTCTGCGGAAACCAAGGCGACTTGCCGCGCCATCGACGATCCGCGCATGCCGTCGATCGCCATCATGTCGCGGCGATGCGCGCCGAACCGACGACGAGATCGCGTTCATCGATGACATGCAGCACACATCGCATCATGCCGACAGCGTCTTGTTGACAATGCCGGATTCGTGCGTGTACGGTCGGTCGGCCGAGCATCGATGGCGCTCGGCGCAACCGCGTTTACCAATCACGCAATGCCACAAAAGGATATTGATATGGATACGAATTCGATCTTGAACACATGGAAGCAGTCGGAAGGCAGCGATTCGATGAACAACATCGTCGGCACGCCGGTCGTCGACGAGAACCTGCTCCGCCAGATCGGCGGCGGCGCGCAAGCGCTGGCCCCGGAATTCTCCTCGGGCTTCTTCTGCACGATCAGCGGCGAATGCAACGGCGGGACGTCCTGCTGGCCTTGGTAAGCATCTGAGGCAGGATGAGGGACGGAGTTCCGTCCCTCATCTCGCGCCGCGAGGGCCCCACGAAACGGTTTCGCCGGCACCGGTGCCGCATCGCACCGGCGCACCATGGACAGCAGAGCGCAGAACAATGGAATTGAAACAGCTCGCATGGTTCTTCGAGGACCAGGCGGAAGCCTCCCGGCAGGCGTTCCTCGCACGCGTCGCCGGCACCGATGCCCACGCATGGCTTGCCGCATGCGAAGCCAATCTGATGCGCCGGCTGTTCATGGTGACGCACAAGATTTTGATGGCGCAGTACAAGCTGATCGAATCGCAGGTGCGCTTCGACGATTTCTGCGCATCGCTGCGGCAACCCGAGATCCGCGCCTATCTGCACGAGCGCTATCCGGTCATGCGCGGCGCCATCGGGAACGTGTGCGACGGTTGGCTCGAACAGGCCTGCGCGATCGCCGAACGCTATGCGCGCGACGCGGACCTCATCCGCACACGGCTGTTGCCGGATGGCGGGGCGCCCGAGATCGAAACGATCCGCTTCGGACAAGGCGACCACCATCGCGGCGGACGCAGCGTGGCGATCCTCGAATTCCGCGACGGCAGAAAGCTCGCATACAAACCCCGCAGTCTCTCGATCGACACGCATTTCCGTCAGATCCTGGACTGGGCCGGCCGGCGCGGCGGCGTCGATCTGCGGGTGCCCGCGCATCTGGAGATGGACGGATACGGATGGGTCGAATTCGTCGAAGCAGCGCCCTGCGCCGATGCCGCCGGCGTCGACCGCTTCTATTACCGCATGGGCAGCCTGCTGGCGTTGCTGTACGTGCTGGAAGGCAACGATTTCCACTACGAGAACATCATCGCGGTCGGCGATCATCCGGTGCTGATCGACCTCGAATCCTTCTTCTGCCCGTTCCTCGGCGTCGATGCCGACGCGCCTCTCGATGCGTCCGTGCTCGCGGTGGGCATGCTGCCCAACCGATTGGCGGCGGCGGGCAACATCCCGGAGATCAGCGGACTTTCGGACGCGAGCGGCCAGTTCGGGCTCGAGAATCTCGAACTGACGCGCAACGAGGACGACAGCTGGGCGCTGGTGCGCAGGCGCGGCGTCCTCGACGGCGCCGCCAACCTGCCTGTGCTGGACGGCGTCAGGATCGGTATCCAGGCCGAGCACGCCGCGCATCTGAAGCGCGGTTTCGAACACGTCTACCGCGCGATCCTGGCGCATCCGGCGGAATTTTCCGCACTGGTCGAGGCCTGCGCGAACGATCAGGTGCGCGTGCTGTTCCGGCATACCGCGGCGTACGGACATCTGCTGGAAGAGGCGCGGCATCCGCAATTGATGGCGTCGCTGACGGCGACCGCGGATCACTACGCGCTGTTGCGGCTGGCGGTCGAGGACAATCCGGCCGCGGCGCGCTTCGTCGAACACGAGATCGCCGATCTGCATCGCGGCGACGTGCCGATGTTCACCGCCGCCGCCGACGGGCGCGACCTGTGGTACGCGGACGACGGCTGCATCCCCGATTTCTTCAAGCGCAGCGGGATGGAAACGACGCGGCGCAAGCTCGCGATGCTGTCGTCCGAAGATCTCGGGCGGCAGTTGTGGATCATCGGCAATGCGTTCATCACGCACTCCGCCCGCGCCAGCGCCGAAGGCCGCGCACGCGCGCAACTGCGCGCCGCCGCCGACGGCGCACTGCCGCTGGAGCAGCGCCTGGTCGCGCAGGCGTCGACGATCGCCGCGATGCTCCGCGAGCAGATGCACGTCGACGAGACATCGGCGAGCTGGCTGGTGTATCTGACCCGGTCGCTGGACAACAGCGATTTCGAACTCATCCCCGCGTTTTACGACCTGTACTCCGGCATCCCGGGCGAAGCGCTGTTCTTCTCGCAGCTGGCGCAGATCACCGGCGTCTACGAACACATGGGTCTGGCGCGCAAGGCCCTGCATCACCTCAAGCGGCGGCTGGACGAATCGGGCGCCGCGGTCCAGGCCATCGGCCTGTACGTGGGCTGGGGCAGCGTGATCCACGCGATGACGGCGATGGCGCAGTTGCAGAGCCGCTTCGAGGATCTGGAATACCTCGAACGGTTGCTGGCCGATCCGCGCTTCGACGCGCTGATCGAAAAAGACCGCAATTTCAGCATCATCAAGGGCACCGCGGGCTTCATGCTCGCGTGCAGCGATCTGCATCTGGCCAGCGGCTCGCGACGCGCGCTCGAACTGGCGAAAGCCTGCGCGGCCCATCTGATCGCGCATCGCTGGCCCGGCGCCGACGAATACGCCTGGCGCGTGACCAGCGAAGTGCCGCTCTCGGGTCTGGCGCACGGCGCCTCCGGCTTCGCCATGGCGTTCGCGCGGCTGTACGAAGCCAGCGGCGATCCCGCATACCGGGACATCGCGCTGTCCGCGTTGGCCTACGAACGCACGCTGTTCGATCCGGCGTCGGGCAACTGGGAGGATCGTCGCGATTACGTGATGAAGGCGAATCAGGGCCAGGCATGGCGCTCGATGGCCTGGGCGCACGGCGCGCCGGGCATCGGGCTGGCGCGGCTGGCGATGCTGCGCGCGGGCATCGACACGCCGCGCATCCGCGAAGAACTTGAGATCGCGCTGCGCACCACGCTGGCGCAGGGATTCGACGGCAACGATTCGCTGATCTTCGGGCGCTTCGGCAACCTCGAACTGCTCATCTGCTACAACGAATGCTTCGGCCAGGACGCGGTGCCCGATCTGCCGGACCGCGTCTCGGGCATGCTCGACCGCCTGGAGCGCAACGGCCCGGATCTGCTCGCGCCGGCGGCATTCCCGATCGGCATGATGAGCGGCGCCACCGGCATCGGCTATCAATGCCTGCGCCTGGCGCGCATGCATCAGGTGCCGTCGGTGCTGTGCGGGACCAGCAAGCTTCCCGCGGGCGGCGCCCACGGCGTCATCGCCGCCCGCGACGCCGTCGAGGCGCACGCCTGCGCGGAGTGACGGCGATGAACGATCTTCCGGCCGACGATCTGTACCGCAGGGAAGCGCGGGAGCACCAGCTGCGCGGAGAACAAAGCCTGCGCCGCGTCGACATCTCGCCGCCGTGGACCTGGGCCCTGCTCTGGGCGCTGCTCGCCGCGCTGGTCACGGCGATTGTTTTTGCGACCGTGGGGTCGATCGAAGTCAACACGCGCGCGATCGGCATCCTGCGGCCGGCGACCGGCGTGCGCGTGCTCGTCAGCCAGGTGTCCGGCACGGTGGCATCGGTGCCGCGGCATTCCGGCGAGGCGGTCGCGGCCGGCGATGTCGTGCTGCAGATCGACTCGCCGCAATTGCAGGGACAACTGCTCGCGGCCGAGCGCGAGGCCGGGCTGCTCGAATCGGATTACCGCGAGGTGTCGCGGCAGCAGGACCGCCTGCATCAGCGCCAGCTCGCGGAAACCCAGACCCGCATCGACCGCCTCAACGAACAGATCGAGAGCGAACGCACCTCGATCGGCGTGTTGCAACGCCGGCTGGAAGCGATGCGGTCGCTGGAAAGCAGTTCGGTTGTCAGCCGGTTCTCGGTGCTCGACGCGCAGGAGGCCGTGGCGCAGGCGGAACGTCGCCTCGGCGGCAGCCGGCAATCGCTGGCGCTGGCCCAGCAGGAACTCGCGGCGTTGCGCAGTCAGCGCGAGGCCGAACTGTGGCAGCGGCGGCAGTCGCTGGACAACGCGCAGTCGCGGCGGGATTCGATGCGGCTGGAGAGCCGGCAGACGCGGGTGGTGGCGCCGCAGGACGGCGTCATCGAAGCGCTCGTGGTGAAGCCGGGCGACGATGTCCGGCCGGGGCAGACGCTGGGCAAGATCATCCCCGGCGGCGCACCGCTGGAGGTGGTGTCGTTCCTGCCGGAGAAGGACCGGGCCTTCGTGCGGGTGGGCAGCGAAGTCCGGCTGGAGATCGACCAGTTGCCGTACGGCGAATACGGCACGCTCGGCGCCCGCGTCGTGCGGATCAGCGACGATCTGGCCGCGCCCCACGAAGTGCAGCAGGCGCTCGGCGACGGGCGCGAACTGCCGGCGCCCGCGTTCCGGGTGCTGCTGTCGATCACCGACCGCCGCGCGGCCGACGAGGCCCGCGTGCGGTTGCGCAGCGGGATGCTGATGCAGGTCCGCTACACCTTGCGCCGCCAGCGCCCGATCACCCTGGTGCTGGAACCGCTGCGCAAATGGCTCGACTGAATTTTCGCCGGCCGTTCCGCCGGCGCGTGCCCGTCGTCCTTCAGATGGAAATGGCCGAATGCGGCGCGGCCTGTCTGGCGATGGTGCTGGGTTTCCACGGCCGCCACGTGCCGCTGCCGGAGATGCGGGAAGCCTGCGCGGTGACCCGCGACGGCGCGAACGCCTACAACCTGCTGGGCGCCGCGCGCCGCAACGGCCTCGACGCGAACGCGCTGAAGCTGGAACACCCCGAAGAACTGCGCCGCCTGCCGATGCCGGCGATCCTGCACTGGGACTTCAATCATTTCGTGGTGCTCGAAGAGGTCGGCCGCGAGACGCTGTCGATCATCGACCCCAACGGCGGGCGGCAGGTCGTTTCGCTGCGGGAAGCCGGGCGGCGATTCACAGGCATCGTCCTGTGCTTCCGGCCGGCCACCGGTTTCCGGCCGCGCGCCGCGTCGCGGCCGAGCCTGGGCCGCTATCACGCATTGCTCGCGAGCCTGCTGCCCAATCTCGGCCAGATCCTGCTGGCCACGCTGGTGCTGCAGCTGCTCGGCCTGGTCGCGCCGATCGCTTCGCTGCTGCTGGTGGACCGCGTGATCACGCCACGACAGTTGCCGTGGATGTGGGGGCTGGGGTTCGCGCTCGGCATCACCATCGTCGCGCGCGCGCTGTCGACGCTGGTGCGCAGCTGGGTGCTGCAGGGCCTGCAGAACGCGCTCGACGCGAGCCTGATGGGGCGCTTCCTCGATCATCTGCTGCATCTGCCGCTGGCGTTCTTCCTCCGCCGCGAGACCGGCGACCTGGTGCAGCGCGTGCAGAGCAACGCCATCCTGCGGCAATTGTTCAGCAGCCAATCGCTGTCGGCGCTGCTGGATTCGATCCTGCTGCTGAGTTACGCGTTGCTGATGCTCGCGTTCCACTGGCGGCTGGGGCTGGTGGTCGTCGCCTTCGGCGTGGCGCGAGTGCTGCTGTTCGTCGCGCTGCGCGAACGCAACCGGCGGATCATGGCCTCGGAGCTGGCCGGCGCGGGCCGCGAGAACGCCGCGCTGGTGACCGCGCTGAGCGGACTGGAAACGACGCGGGCGATCGGCGGCGGGGATCGCATGGTGGCGCGCTGGGTGCAGCCGATGGCGGCCACGCTCAATCGCCAGATCGAACGGCGCCGGCTGGAAATCAACGTCGAACAGGCGGCGACGCTGCTGAAGGCGCTGGCGCTGGCGGCGGTGTTCCTCGTCGGCGGCCATGCGGTGATGGCGCAGGAGATCACGCTCGGCGTGTTCGCCGCGTTCCTGACCCTGCAGACGCTGTTCATGCAGCCGCTGGAATCGCTGATGCAGGCCGTCGCCCAGTTGCAGTATCTCGGCACGCATCTGCATCGCCTCGACGACGTCCTCGAAACGCCGGCGGAGGTGTCCGGGCGCGAACGGCCTGCGCTGACCGGCGCGATCGAGCTGCGCAACGTCGACTTCGGCTATTCGGCGCACGCGCCGCGCTTGCTGCACGACATTTCGCTGTCGATCGCCGCGGGCGAGAAGATCGCGATCGTGGGGCGGTCGGGCGCCGGCAAATCGACGCTGGCGCGGCTGCTGCTGGGCATGCACCTGCCCGACGCCGGCACCATCCGCTTCGATGGCATCGACATGCGCGAATGCGATCTGCCGCGGCTGCGCCGGCAGATGGGCGTCGTGCAGCAGGAGACCTTCCTGTTCGACGACAGCGTGCGCGCGAACCTGTCGCTGAACGATCCGGAGCTGCCGCTGGAGCGGCTGCGCTGGGCCGCGCGCCTGGCCTGCATCGACGAGGCGATCGAGGCCTTGCCGCAGGGCTACCGCAACCGTGTCGGGGAGAACGGATGTTTCCTGTCCGGCGGCCAGCGCCAGCGACT
Organism: uncultured Lysobacteraceae bacterium; assembly: GCA_946480825.1. Next base: position 39,875 of record CAMLLG010000013.1, on the reverse strand, counting down.
GGCGATCGCGCGCGCGGTCGCGCATTCGCCCGCGATCCTGCTGCTGGACGAAGCGACGAGTTCGCTGGACCTCGACACCGAATCGCGGATCCACGCCAACCTCGCGCAGCTGGGCTGCACGCGCATCGTGATCGCGCACCGGCTGGCGACGGTGATGGATGCGGACCGCATCCTCGTGCTCGACGGCGGGCGTCTGGTGCAGCAGGGCACTTATCGCGAACTGGTCGGCCAGGGCGGTCTGTTCCACGCCATGGCGGAATCCTTCGACGCGCTCGCCGAGGTGCAGCATGCCTGACCCGGCCCCGATGCCCGGATTCGTCCCCGAGGCCGCGGTCTGGCGGTTGCTCGCCGCGCGCGGCATCGACCTGCCGTTGACCGCATTGCGCGAGGGCAGCCGCATCGACGACGCCCCCGAATCGATGCAGATCGCGCTGTCGCCGCACGGCATCCACGCGCGTGCGGTGCGCATCGCCGGCGCGTCCGAGATCGCGAAGCTGGAAACCCCGACGCTGCTGCAGCGCGACGACGGCCGCTGGCTGCTGCTGCGCGCCTGCAGGCGCGGCTGGGCCATCGTCGAATCCGCGGACGGCACGACGCGGATCCGGCTGGACGCGCTGGCCCGGCAGCTCGGCGGACAGGCGCTGGAACTGACGCCGCATCTGCCCGAAGGCCGCGGCCTGTGGCCGCGCGTGCGCGGCCTGCTGCATGTCCATCGCGACGCCGTGCTGCAGTTCGCGCTCGCCAGTCTGGCGCTGCAGGCGCTCGCCCTGCTGACCCCGGAACTGACCGGCGTGGTGATGGGCAGGGCGCTGCCCGACAGCGCGCCCGGACTGCTGCACCTGATCGCCGCCGCGGTGGTGGCGGTCGCGGTGTTCAGCGGCGCGATGAGCTGGCTGCGCGAGCGCATCGTGTTGTTCCTGATGACACGGCTGGAACTGTCGATCAAGCGCGGCTTCCTCGAACACGTGCTGCACCTGCCGTTCCCGCAGTTGCAGCGTCGCGGGCTCGGCGATCTGCTGCAGGCGTTCTACGGCATCGCCAGCGCGCGCGCGGTGCTCGCCGAGAAACTCTTCGGCGCACTGATCGACGGCCTGCTCGCGATCGGGTTCCTCGTGCTGATGGGGGTCAAGATCCTGGCCGCCACCCTGGTGCTGCTTGCGGTCGTGCTGGTCATGGCCTGCGTGGCGCTGTGGGTCGGGCGGGCGCAGGCGCGTCTGCAGGAAGCCGAAGTCGCCGCGCAGGCGCGGCAGCGCGGCTATCTGACCGAGATCATCGGCGGCATCCGCACGATCAAGGCCGCGGGCGCCGAACGAGCATGCGAAACGCAGTGGCGCGGCCGCTTCGATACCGAGCTGGGCCTGGCCCTGCGCCGCAATCGCGTCGGGCTGTGGAACGAAGTGGGCCTGCAGGCGATGCGGCAGGCCTGCTCGGCGACCATGCTGCTGTGGGGCGGTTATCTGGTGCTGGAGGGCGAGATCGGACTCGGCACGCTGTTCGGCTTCGTCCTGCTCGCGGAGGGATTTCTCAACGCGATGCAGAACCTCATCAACACCTACCTGGTGTTCGCCGTGGTCGCGCGGCAACTGGCGGGCGCGGATGCGTTGCTGGCGCTGGAACGCGAACCGCACGCGGCCGGCGCGCACGCGGGCGCCCTGTCCGGCCCGATCGTGATGAAGGGTGTGTGGTTCCGCTATTCGAGCGAGAGCCCGTGGATCCTGCAGGACTACGACCTGCGCATCGAAGCCGGCGCGAAGCATCGGATCTCCGGACCTTCCGGCTGCGGCAAGAGCACGATCCTGCGGTTGATCGCGGGGCTCTACGCGCCCGAGCGCGGCACCGTCACCATCGCCGGTCGCGAAGTGCGCGCATCGACCTCGCGGCTGCTGTATCTGCCGCAGTTCGTCAACATCAACGCCGGCACCGTCATGGACAACCTGCGCAATCTCTCGGGCAACGCCACCCCGCAGCGGCTGATGGACGCCGCGGCGCGGACCGGCTTCGACCGCGTGGTCGCGTCGATGGCGATGGGCTATCACACGCCCCTGCCGGACGGCGGGCATTCGCTTTCCGGCGGACAGCGCCAGCTGCTCGCGCTCACGGCCGCGCTCGCCGCGGATTGCGATCTGCTGCTGCTGGACGAACCGATGGCGAACATCGATGCGCTCGCCCAGGCCCGGCTCGCCGACGCGCTCGATGCGCAGCCGTGTAGCATCGTCTCCGTCGGCCACGTCTGACCGCCATGTCCGGCCAACCGCGCCGCGCGCGCCGGCAGACGCCCTTCCGAGCCCCAGGACCCGTTCAATGACATTGGCCATCGAGCTGAGCGCCGTCGACAAATCCTACGGAACGCGCGCCGTGCTGCGGCAACTGGCGCTGGCGGTGCCCGAGCGCAGCGTTTTCGCCTTCCTCGGCAACAACGGGCACGGCAAGTCCACCACCATCCGGTTGATCGCCGGGCTGTCGCGGCCCGATGCCGGAGAGATCCGCGTGTTCGGTCGCGACATCCGCCGCGAACGGCGGCGCGCGCTGGCGGACATCGGCTTCCTGATCGAAGCGCCGAGCAGCTATCCCAACCTCACCGGGCCGGAATTCCTGTCGATCGGCACGCGCCTGAAACGACTGCCCGCCACCGAGATCGAACGCACGCTGGAACTGGTCGGCCTGCGCTGCGACCGCCGCCAGCGGATCGAGCATTTTTCGCTCGGCATGCGCCAACGCCTCGCGCTGGCCCACGCGCTGCTGGGGCAACCGCGGCTGCTGGTGCTGGACGAACCCACCAACGGCCTCGACCCCGACGGTATCCGGGACATGCGCCGGCTGCTCTCGTCGCTGCCGGATGCGGCCGGATGCACGATCTTCTTCGCCAGCCACCTGCTCGACGAAGTGGAAAAGACCGCCACCCACATCGCGGTGCTGCGCGACGGCGCCACCCAGCGGCAGGCCTCGGTGCAGGCGCTTTCGCAGGAACTGGTCAGCGCCCTCGCCGTGGAGGTGGACGACGCCGCACGCGCCGTCGAAGTGCTGCGCGCCTCCGGCTACGACGCGGCCGTGGACGCGCCGGACCGGCTGCTGGTGCCGGCGATCGACCGCGACCGCGCCGGCCACGTTCATGCCTGCCTGGTGCAGGCGGGCTTGACCCTGTATCAGTCGGTGCTGCGCAAACCCACGCTCGAACAGTGGTTCCTGCAGACCGCGTCCGCGACCGGAGGCCGCGCATGATCGTCCGTCTGTGCGCGGTCGAACTGCTGAAGATCCGCCGTTCGCTGGTGCTGCTGATGACCCTGGCCTGCCCGTTCGCGGTGGTGCTGCTGGTGTTCGCCATGAACCTGCGGCGCGCTTCGCCGGAGACGATGAACCCCGATCGCTGGGCGATGCTGTGGCTGAGCGTGTCGGCGATGTGGTCGTGGTTCATGCTGCCGCTGTACGTCGCGCTGTCCACCAGCCTGATCAACGGCAACGAACACCGCAACCAGACCTGGCGCCTGATGCTGAGCCTTCCGATCGCGCGGGCGGAGCTGTTCGCGGCCAAGGCCATCGTCGCGATGCTGCTCATGGTCGGCGCGCACCTCGCGATGCTGGCCTGCACGGCGCTGGCCATCGGCGGCCTCGGGGCGCTGGGTTATCCGCTGGAAGGGGCGTTCCGCATCGGGTCGCCGTCGATGCTGTGGGCCGCACCGGTGGCCGCGCTGCCGATGCTGGCGCTGCAGCATGCGATCAGCTGGCGGATCCGTTCGATCGTGCCGCCGCTGGCGGTGGCGGTGGTCGCGACGTTCGCCGCGATCCAGATCGGAAGCTCGGAGTACTGGCCCTGGCTGCCCTGGACCTATCCGCTGGTGGCGACGAACGCCACCGTGGAAGCCTCGCGCGGCGATGCGCTGCTGCTGGCGGTGGCGCTGGCCGCCCTGCTCTTTCCGCTGAGCGCATGGTGGCTCGGCCGGCGCGAGGTCGCATAGCGGACCGGAAACGCGCGCCGCGGGCGATCGCGGCGCCCTGCGCGGCGGCCTATTTCTGGTAGTTGCCGACCGCCAGTTCCAGCATCGCCTTCATCTGCTCGCGCAGCGCGGCCGGTTCGACGATCTCGGCGTCGGGGCCGTAGTGCAGGATGTCCATCAGCAGTTCGCGCGGGGCGCTGTAGGGCACCTTGCGCTCGAAACGGCCGTCGGGCAGCACCCGGTCCTGCTGCTGCGAGTGCCAGTGCTCGTCGGCGACCCAGCGCGCGATCTTCTGGTTGAACACGATCGTGGCCCAGCCCTTCGGCGCGCCGGAAAAGATGCCGTAACTGCCGGCGAGGTGCTCGTTGAGTTCGGCATCGGGCACGTCGCGCGCGGCGGCGTCCTGCATGCGCGGCGTGGCGATGCGGTCGACCGAGAAACTGCGCAGCGCATCGCGGTCGTGATCGTAGACGTCGAGGTACCAGTTGCCGCGGTAGTGGGTGACCCGCTGAGGCGAGACCGTGCGCCGGGTCTTCTCGTCGGTGGAGCGGGCGCGATATTCGAAGCTCAGCTGTTTGCGCTCCAGCACCGCGGAACAGACGATGCGGAACACCTGCTCGTCCATGGTCCGGGTGCGGTGCGGGATGACGCGGACGCGTTCCACCGGCCAGCGTTTGCCCGGGGCGTGTTCCTCCAGCAGTTTCTCGATGCGCTGCTGCAGCGGCGCCAGTGCCGAGGACAGCACGCCGCCGCCGGTGCGGCTGAGCAGTTGCTGCGCGGCGAGCAGCGCGTGCAGCTCTTCTGAGTTCAGCCACAGGCCCGGCAGCTCGAAGCGCTCGCCTTCGCCCGGGTCGTAGCGGAAGCCGGCCTCGCCGTCGCCCACGATCGGCGCCATCAGCGCGTCGCGCAGGAACGCCAGGTCGCGATAGGCGGTGGCGCGCGAGCACTCGAGTTCGTCCTGCAGGCGCTTGACCGTGACCGGGTAGCGGGCGCTCTTGAGGATGCGGTGCAGCGAGAGAATGCGTTCGTAACGGTCCATGTCAGGGATTATGGCGGATGGCGGGGAGGCCCGGGCGCATCGTGGCCCGGTCGCAGAGCGTAACCGGAAGGCGTCGCGCCGGCTGCGACCTGCGGGCCGAGACCCGACCCGCTGTCGCGGCAGCCGCAACGCTCCGGCCCACGCGCAACGACCGGCAGCGGCACTGCCTCCTGTAGGCTCCCGGGACCGTATTCCCTGCGGGCACGCCGCATCCAACCGGTCACAGCAGGACATCGCGCATGGGCGACAACGCCATCCAACCGCACGACGGAAGGACCCTCGCCGGCCGGCACCGGCCGGAAGCCGGGGCTCGTTCCGCGTCGTCCGGCCGCGCACCCGTCTCCAACGCCGCGTCCGCGGCCCGCGGCTGAGCACCGGCCGATGCGCGCGAAACAGGCGCTCCTGCTGCTCGTCATCGTCGGCGCCATCGCCGGGCTGTACGCGGCCGGCTTCGGCGAATATCTCAGCCTCGCGGGACTGCAATCGCTGCTGGGCGACGCCCGCGGACTGGCCGCCGCGCACCCGTGGGCGGCGCTGATCGGGTTCGCCGCGATCTACGTCGGCGCGACCGCACTCTCGATTCCCGGCGCGACCCTGCTGACCCTGTTCGCGGGCGCGGTCTTCGGGCTGTGGACCGGCACCGCGGTGGTGGCGGTCTCGGCCACGCTCGGCGCCACCCTCGCGATGCTGAGCGCACGCTATGCGCTGCGCGATGCGGTGCGGGCGCGGTTCGGCGAGCGCCTGAAGACCATCGATGCCGGCGTCGCGCGCGAGGGCGGGTTCTATCTGTTCGCGCTGCGGCTGGCGCCGGTGTTTCCGTTCTTCGTGATCAATCTCGCGATGGGCCTGACCGCGATCCGCGTCCGCACCTACGCCTGGGTGAGCCTGGTCGGCATGCTGCCGGGCACCGCGGTGTACGTGAACGCGGGCCGCGAACTGGGAAAACTGCAGAATCCCGGCGACATCCTCAGCCTGCCGCTGGCCCTCGCCTTCACCGCGCTGGCGCTGCTGCCGCTGGTCGCGCGGCGGGCGCTGGACGCGCTGCGCGCGCGCCGCGTGTATCGCGGCTGGACCCGACCGAAGCGCTTCGACCGCAACCTCATCGTGATCGGCGCCGGCGCCGCCGGTCTGGTCACCAGCTATATCGCCGCGACCGTGCGCGCCAAAGTCACCCTGATCGAGAAGGCCGAGATGGGCGGCGATTGCCTCAACCGCGGATGCGTGCCGTCGAAGGCGCTGATCCGCGCCGCGCACGCCGCGGCGGAGGTCGATCGCGCGCCGGCGTTCGGCATTCCCGCCGAACGCGGCATGCCCGATGTCGGCGCGGTGATGGCCCATGTCCGCGCATCGATCGCCGCGATCGAACCGAACGATTCTGTCGAACGCTACACCGCGCTGGGCGTCGACGTGGTGCAGGGCGAAGCGCGGATCGTGTCGCCGTGGGAAGTCGAAGTGAACGGACGGCGCCTCAGCGCCCGGCATCTGGTCATCGCCACCGGCGCGCGGCCGTCGGTGCCGCCGATTCCCGGCCTGGAGACCGTGCCGTATCGCACCTCGGACACGTTCTGGTCGCTGGATGCGCTGCCGCAGCGGATCGTGGTGCTGGGCGGCGGGCCCGTCGGCTGCGAGCTGGCGCAGAGCCTGTCGCGTCTGGACCGCGACGTGAGCCTCGTCGAGATGGCGCCGCAGCTGCTGGCGCGCGAGGACGCCGATGCCGCGGCGGTGGTGCAGCGGGCGCTGGAGCGCGACGGCGTCCGCGTGCTGCTCGGCACGACGGCGGTGGCGGCGCATGCCGGCGAGCCGCATCGACTGGCGATCGAACGCGACGGCACGCGCAGCGAACTGCCGTTCGACCTGCTGCTGGTGGCGGTGGGGCGCACGCCGAACGTCGACGGCTTCGGCCTGGAGACGCTCGGCATTCCGCTGCGCGCCGACCGCACGATCGACACCGACGACCATCTGCGCACGAAGTTTCCGAACATCTTCGCCGTCGGCGATGTCGCCGGCCCGTTCCAGCTGACCCATGCCGGCGCGCATCAGGCGTGGTACGCCGCGGTGAACGCGCTGTTCGGCCGCTTCCGATCGTTCCGCGCCGATTACCGCGTGCTGCCCGCGGCGACCTACACCGATCCGGAACTGGCGCGCGTGGGCCTCAACGAACGCGAAGCGGCGGCGCAGGGCATCGCGGTGGAAGTGGTGACGCATCCGTTCGCGGAACTGGATCGCGCCATCGCCGAGGGCGCCACCGACGGCTTCGTCAAGGTGCTGGTGGCACCGGGCAAGGACACGATCCTCGGCGCGACCGTGGTCGGCGCCCGCGCCGGCGACCTGATCGCGCTGTTCGCGTTGGCCATGAAACAGCGCATCGGTCTGGACAAGATTCTGGGAACCGTGTTCGCCTATCCCACCTTCGCCGAAGGCGCCAAGTTCGCCGCTGGCGCCCGCCGCAGGCGGCACAAACCGGAACGGCTGCTGGCCTGGATGCAGCGATATCACGACTGGAATCTGAAAGGATGAGCATGACGGTGTTCCGCGATCGAACCCCGCGCGACGGCGCGCTTCCCCGCACGGCGCGCGCGCCGACCCGCGTACCGATGGTCCGCGCAATAGTCTGCACGCTGGTCTGCGCGCTGGTCTTCACCGCGACGCTGCCGGCCTCGGCCGCGAAGCGCGCGCCCAAACCCGCGCCCGCCCAGCAAGCGCCGGGACCGGTGGCGCGGCCCACGCCGTTTTCGTCCGGGCCGGTGGCCACCACCGCACCGCCCGGCTGGGTGCTGCAGACGCCGCCCAAGGTCGCGCGGCAAACCTTCTACGACCTTGTCCCCGACGGCGGCACGATCGTTTTGCGCGCGCGCGCCGACGGCGCCGCGGCCACGCTGCGTCACGGCCTGTTCGTCGATCCGAAGGCGATGCCGACCCTGCGCTGGCGCTGGCGCACCGAGCGCGTGCTGCAGGGCGGCGACATGACCCGCAAGGACCGCGACGACTACGCCGCGCGCGTCTACGTGTTCTTCGACCGCGACGAGAACACGCTGTCGCTGAAGGACCGCACGCGCCTGAAGCTGGAGCGCGCCCGCCACGGCAACCGCGTGCCGACCGCGGCGCTGTGCTACGTCTGGGACAACCGCCATCCGGTCGACACCATCCTCGACAGCCCCGCCGCGCCGTTCACGGCGCTGGTGGTCGCGAGCAGCGGCGACGCCCAGGCCGGCCGCTGGCAGCGGTTGTCGCGCGATGTGGCGGAAGACTATCGGCGCGCCTTCAACACCGACCCGCCGCGGATCATCGGCGTGGCGGTGGCGGTGGACACCGACGACACCGGCGAATCGGCCACGACCTGGTTCGGCGACATCGAATTCTCGGCAGGAGAGCAACGGTGATCCCCAAGAGCGAAGCGGCGAGAGCCGGGAGCGAACCGATGACGCATCAAGGCGAAGCGATCACGCCCACCATCGACGGCTCCGTCGCGGACGCGCTCGCCGCGCCGATCACGCCGTTCCCGCGGATGCTGCAGCGGCACGGGCTGACGCTCGCGCGCACGCCGCTGGAGATCCTGCAGGTCAACCTCACCGCGCGCTGCAACCTCGCCTGCACCCATTGCCACGTCGAATCGGGGCCGAAACGCGAGGAGGCGCTGACGTCGCGCGGCATCGACCGGTTGATCGAGCTGCTGCCGACCGCGCCGGCGCTGCACACGCTGGATCTCACCGGCGGCGCGCCGGAACTGCACCCCGATTTCCAGCGACTCGTCGTCGCCGGGCGCGCGCTGGGGCTGAAGGTCATCGACCGCTGCAATCTGACCGTGCTGTTCGAGCCCGGACAATCGGACACCCCGGAATTCCTGGCCGTGCAGGGCGTCGCCGTCGTCGCCTCGCTGCCCTGCTATTCGTCGGCGAACGTCGACAGGCAGCGCGGCAAGGACGTCTTCGCGCAGAGCATCGCCGGCCTGCACCGGCTCAACGCGCTGGGCTACGGTCAGCCCGACAGCGGTCTCGAACTCGATCTGGTCTACAACCCCGGCGGAGCGACGCTGCCGCCGTCGCAGTCCGCGCTGGAAGCGGAGTACCGGCAGCGGCTGGCCGCGGATTTCGGCATCGTCTTCAACCGTCTGCTCACGCTGACGAACATGCCGATCAAGCGCTTCCTGCACGATCTGCAGCGCGACGGCCAGCTCGACGCGTACATGCAGCTGCTGGTCGATCACTTCAATCCGCGCGCGGCCGAGGGCGTGATGTGCCGCAACCTGGTGTCCGTGGGCTGGGACGGCACGCTGTACGACTGCGATTTCAACCAGATGCTGGCGCTGCCCGCGGGCGGCGTGCGCAGAACCCTGTGGGACATCGCGCGGCTGGACGAGATCGAGACCCGCCCGATCGCTTTCGACGCGCATTGTTACGGCTGCACCGCCGGTGCCGGCAGCAGCTGCGGCGGCGCATTGACCGAATGAACGGCGGCGCGGCGGACCCGCTGTCGCGATTGTGCATCGTGCTGCCGGTGGGACCCGGCGACCGGTCCTGGCCGCCGCTGCACGCGGCGCTGATCGCGCAGGCCGGCGCGGCGGAATTGCTGCCGGTGTTCGCCGAAGGCGATCCGCAGACGGCGCCGGCAGGCGCGCTGCGCGGCCCGCGCGGACGCGCGCACCAGCAGAACCTCGGCGCGCGCACGGCACATCGCGAATGGCTGTGGTTCCTGCATGCCGATACCGCGCTCACGCCCGAAGCGCTGCCCGCGCTGCGCGCATTCCTCGACGCGAACACGCCGGCACTGGGCTGGTTCCGTCTGCGCTTCGCCGACGACGGCCCCCGCGGCCCGCGCATGCGCTGCAACGCGACCGGCGCGAACTGGCGCTCGCGCGCGCTCGGCCTGCCCTTCGGCGATCAGGGGCTGGTGTTGCCGCGGCGGGAATTCGATCGCCTCGGCGGCTTCGACCCCGCCCGCCCCTACGGCGAAGACCACGCCCTGGTCTGGGCCGCGCGTCGCGCGGGATTGCCGCTGCGCGCGATCGACGCGGCGCTGGTGACCAGCGCGCGCAGATACGCCGAACACGGCTGGGCGGCGACGACGCTGCGCCATCTGCGGCTCACCGCCGCGCAGGCATGGCGGGAAGCGTGGCGATGAGCGCCGACGTGACCGGCCACGATGTCGCCGGCGCGGGTTCGACCGGCATGGGTTCGACCGGCGTGGGCCTGGCGATTTTCGTCAAGACGCCCGGGCTCTCGCCGGTGAAGACGCGCCTCGCGCACGGCATCGGGCCATCCGCGGCCGAGGACTTCCACCGCCACGCCGCCGCCGCGGTCGCCGATGTGGCGCGCCGGGCACGACAGACGCTGCCGGCACTCATGCCGTATTGGGCCGTGGCCGAAGCCGAAGCGATGACCGCGCCGTCGTGGCGCGATCTGCCGCGCCTCGCGCAGGGCGACGGCGACCTCGGCGCGCGCATGCGCCGCATCTACGACACCCTGCGCGCGCACCACGGCGCGGCGCTGCTGATCGGTGCGGACGCGCCGCAGTTGCAGGCGACGGATCTGCAGGCCGCCTGCCATGCGCTGCGGACCGCCGATGCCGTGATCGGCCCCAGCGTCGACGGCGGTTTCTGGCTGTTCGGCGGGCGCGCGGCGCTGCCCGATGCGGCGTGGGAAACGACACCGTGGTCGCGGGCCGATACCCGCGAACGCTTCGTCGCCGCGCTCGGCGCGGTCACGCTCGGAACCCTGCGCACGCTGCGCGATGTCGACGAACGCGACGACCTGCCCGCACTGCGCGACGCGCTGGCCGCGCTGCCCGCGCCGACGCCCGCGCAGTCCGCGCTGGCGGAGTGGTTGCGCGAGCTGCCGGCTTGAGGTCTGCCGCTTCCGTGAGGGCGTCTCGACTTCTGTAGGAACGACGCAAGTCGCGACGTGGCTACGGCAGACCTTTCCTGGGCCCGGTCGCGACTCGCGGCGCTTCTACAGAGGGTTTTCCCGCCGGAACGGTTCGCGCAGCAGCGACGGCAGGCGCGTGCCGCGGTCCGCATCGGCGCCGTCCACGCCGAAACGTTGCGGGGTTTCGCGCGCGACTTCGGCATAGCTGCCGAACGCGCGGTCCCACACGCTCAGATGAAAACCGTAATTGCGGCGTTGCTCGTCGCGCAGCGGGCTGTGGTGGACGCGATGCATCGCGGGAGTCACGAACACCCGCCGCAATCCGCGATCGAACCCCTGCGGCAAAACCAGATTCGCGTGGGTGAACAGCGCGAAACTCGACAGCAGCGCCTCGAACAGCAGCCAAACCGCGGGATCGATGCCCAGCGCCACCGCCAGCGCGCATTTGTAGACCAGCGAGAGCAGCATCTCGAAGGGATGGAAACGCAGCGCCGAAGTCGCGTCCAGCGTGGTGTCGGTGTGATGCATGCGGTGCAGACGCCACAGCCCCGGCAGCGTGTGCATCCAGCGATGTTGCCAATAGATGGCGAGATCCAGCGCCAGCAGGCCCAGTCCCCATTCGACCCATGTCGGCAGGCTCAGCGCATTGAACAGCCCGACACCGCGCGCCTGCGCCCACAGCGCGACGCCGACCGCGCCCGCCGGCAACAGCAGGCGGGCCAGCAACGTGTCGAGCGCGATGATCGCCGCATGCGCGGGCCAGCGCCGGACCCGCCGCGGCGCCGGATTGGGGCCGGGCCGCAGCCGCTCGATCAACGACAGCAGCGCCAGCAGGCCGAGGAACACCCACAGCCGCCACAGTTGCGCGTCGCCATCGTCCATCGCATCCTCCGGCGGAGATCGTCCGCGTGATCGCCGGTCATCGCGCGGATGACCGGTCCCGGGCCTATTTTCCGCTATCACGATGACCGTGTGCCCTTCCGACCCGTCCTTTCGAATGGAGTTCCGCCCATGCCTCCGCTTCGCACCCGTTCTGGCCATCGTCTCGTCTGGTTGTTGGCGCCGCTGTCGTTGTTCGCCGCCGCCGTCGCGTGGGCCGGCCCGAAAGAGGAGATGAAAGCGCTCAGCGCGAAGTTTCTCGCTCTGCGCAGCTATCACGTGACCATGATCAGCAGCGATGCGCGGGTGCCGAAGACCGAGATGGATTTCGTCGCGCCGGACCGCTATCGCATGCGGATGCCGATGGGCGACCAGATCGTCATCGGCGACACCATGTTCATGAACATCGACGGCCGCACGATGCGGGTGCCGATGGCCAAGGGCACGATGACCCAGTGGCGACAGAGCGACCGCGCGTTCCGCGAAGTGGACAAGGCGCAGATCGAGGCGCTGGGCACCGAGATGGTCGACGGCAAGCCGGCGAAGAAATACCGGATGCTGCAGTCCCACGACGGCGCCCGGACCACCACGCTGCTCTGGGTCGGCGCCAACGGCTATCCGCTGAAAGTGGAAACCAGCGGCGGCACCGGCAAACGCGCCCTCACCACCACCCTGCTGTATTCGCGCTACAACGACGCCACGATCCGGATCGACGCGCCGAAGTGAGCCCGCGCCGCCGTCGCGCTCGCCTGCCGGCGCCCCCGGCAGGCACAATGGCGGCATGTCCGCGCCGCAGCACGAGCCCCGCCTGAATCTGTCGCCCTCGCCCGGCGACGAGGTCAAGCACACCACCTGCTACATGTGCGCGTGCCGGTGCGGGCGAGCCGCCATGTTTGCGAACCACTGGTTCGCATGGCGGCGAGCGCCCGGCCAGGGATGGCCGGGCCGGTCCCATGCACCAGGGACGGTGATCCCGCGCTCGGCGCGCTCTTTCGGCGCGCACACGACATGACACAGCCGGTCCTGAATCTGTCGCCCTCGCCCGGCGACGAGGTCAAGCACACCACCTGCTACATGTGCGCGTGCCGGTGCGGCCTGAAGGTCTGGATCAAGGACGGACAGATCCGCTACCTCCAGGGCAATCCCGATCATCCGGTGAACAAGGGCGTGCTCTGCGCCAAGGGCTCGGCCGGGATCATGCAGCACTATTCGCCGGCGCGGCTGCGCAAGCCGCTGCTGCGCACCGGCGAACGCGGCAGCGGCGAATTCCGCGAGATCGAATGGGACGAAGCGCTGGCGCTCGCGACGTCGTGGTTGAAACCGATCCGCGAGCGCAATCCCGACGAGCTCGCGTTCTTCACCGGCCGCGATCAGTCGCAGGCGCTCACCGGCTGGTGGGCGCAGCAGTTCGGCACCGTCAACTACGCCGCGCACGGCGGTTTCTGCTCGGTGAACATGGCCGCGGGCGGGCTTTACAGCATCGGCGGCAGTTTCTGGGAATTCGGCGAACCCGATTGGGAGCACGCGCGCTATCTGATGCTGTGGGGCGTGGCCGAAGACCACGACTCCAATCCGATCAAGCTCGGCCTCGGCAAACTCAAGGCCCGCGGCGCGAAGATCGTCGCGATCAATCCGGTGCGCACCGGCTACGGCGCGATCGCCGACGAATGGATCGGCATCCGCCCCGGCACCGATGGGCTGTTCGCGTTCGCGCTGATCCACGAGCTGCTGCGCAGCGACCGCATCGATCTCGACTACCTCGTGCGCTACGCCAACGCGCACTGGCTGGTGATCCGCAATCCGGGCGGCGCGGACGATGGCTTGTTCGCGCGGGATGAGGCGGGGAATGCGTTGTGCGCCGTGGTCCCCTCTCCCCAACCCCTCTCCCGGCGGGAGAGGGGCTTCGCGCCGGCCAACGCCACCGGCATCCACCCCGCCGTCGTCGGCGAATACACGCTGCCCGACGGCCGCATCGCCGTGCCGGTGTTCCAGTTGCTGGCCGAGCGCTATCTCGACCCGCAGTATTCGCCGGAGGCGGTGAGCGAACGCTGCGGCATTCCCGCCGACACCATCCGCCGCATCGCGCGCGAACTGGCGGAGGCCGCGTTCGACAGCGGCCTCACGCTGCCGATCGCGTGGACCGACAGCTGGGGACGCGAACACGCCGAGATGATCGGGCGCCCGGTGGCGATGCACGCGATGCGCGGGATCAGCGCGCACAGCAACGGCTTCCACACCTGCCGTGCGCTGCACGTGCTGCAGATGCTGCTCGGCGCGATCGACGCGCCCGGCAGTTTCCGCTATCAGCCGCCGTTCCCGAAGCCGGTGCCGCCGGCGAACCGGCCCGGCAAGGCGCGTCGCGAAAACGGCACGCTGGACGCCGCGCCGCTGGGTTTCGTGCACGGGCCCGAAGACCTGGTCGTCGACGCGGCCGGCCAGCCGAAGCGCATCGATCACGCCTTCTCGTGGTCCTATCCGCTCTCCGCGCACGGCCTGCTGCACACCGTGATCCGCAACGCGCACGCCGGCGACCCGTACAGGATCGACACGCTGCTGATGTTCATGGCCAACATGAGCTGGAACTCGGCGATGAACACGCGCGAGACCATGCACTGGCTCACCGACAGGGATGCGAACGGCGACTACAGAATTCCACGGATCATCTACAGCGACGCCTACGCCAGCGAGATGGTGGCCTACGCCGATCTGGTGCTGCCGGACACGACCTATCTCGAACGCTTCGACGCGATCAGCCTGCTCGACCGGCCGATCTCCGACGCCGACGGCGCGTCCGACGCGATCCGGCATCCGGTGTTCGATCCGGCGACGCAGCGCGACGGCGACGGCCATCCACGCGACGTGCGCGGCTTCCAGTCGGTGCTGCTGGATCTCGGCACGCGGCTCGGCCTGCCGGGCATGGTCGACGAGACCGGCGCGCCGACCTATCGCGACTACGCCGATTACATGGTGAATCACGAACGCGCGCCGGGCGTCGGCCTGCTCGCGGGCTGGCGCGGCGCGGGCGGCGACGAACACGGCAAGGGCGCGCCGAACCCCGAGCAACTGCAGCGTTACATCGAACACGGCGGTTTCTGGCATGCGCCGATTCCCGAATCCGCGCGCTACTACAAGATGGCGAACCGCGACTATCTGCAGTGGGCGCATCGCTTCGGTTTCATCGCCACGACCGATCCGATCCCGCTGCAGCTGTATTCGGAAACGCTGCAGAAATTCCGGCTCGCCGCGCGGGGCCACGGCGCGCTGCAGCCGCCGGACGACCACCGCGAACGCGTGGCCACCTATTTCGATCCGCTGCCGATGTGGTACGAACCCTTCGAATCGGCGCAGAACGCAGGCGCCGATCTCCCGCTGTCCGCCATCACCCAGCGCCCGATGTTCATGTATCACGCCTGGGGTTCGCAGAACGCGTGGCTGCGGCAGATCGCGACGCGCAATGTTCTGTATCTGCACCCCGACACCGGCGCGCGCTACGGCATCGACGACGAAGACTGGATCGAAGTGTCCTCGCATCACGGCACGATCACCGTGCAGGCGAAGTTCGCCGGCAACGTGCAGCCGGACACGGTGTGGACCTGGAACGCCATCGGCAAACGCAAGGGCGCGTGGAAACTCGCGAAGAACGCGCCCGAAGGCGAGCAGGGCTTCCTGCTCAACCATCTGATTTCCGACATCACCCCGCGCGGCGATTACGCCAACGCCGATCCGGTCACCGGCCAGGCCGCGTGGTTCGATCTGCGCGTGTCGATCCGCAGGGCCGACACCGCCGGCATGAGCGCGCCGCAGTTCGTGCCGCTGCCGTTCGCCGCGACCGACGATGCGACGCGCGACGCACCGCTTCGCTACGGCGCGACGATGCGCCGGAAGGATCACGCATGAGCCCCGCGAACGCGCGCCGCCGCCGCATCGCGGGCTGGACCTGCATCGCGCTCGGCAAGGCCGGCAGCCTCTGGCTGGCGTGGATCGTGCTCGCCGGCGGCGACCGCATCGGGCCATGGCCGGTGCTGGCCGCGACGGTGTGCGCGGTCGCGCTCGGCCTGTGGTTCCTGCGCGACAGCGACGCCTGATGGACACTGCACGATGACCGACCTGCCGCCACCCGCGAAGAAAAAGCTCGGCCTGGTGATCGATCTCGACACCTGCGTCGGGTGCCACGCCTGCGCGGTCAGCTGCAAGCAGTGGAATGCAGGCGGCATCGCCGGCCCGCTGACCGACGAGCGTCCGTACGGGAAAGATCCGTCGGGCGTGTGGTTCAACCGCGTGCACAGTTACGAAATCGCCGCGGAGCCCTCGCCCTGCGCCGGAAGCGCGGCCGCACAGCCGGCGATGACCCTGCACTTCCCGCGCAGTTGCCTGCACTGCGAAACGCCGGCCTGCGTCACCGTCTGCCCCACCGGCGCCAGCTACAAGCGCGCCGAGGACGGCATCGTGCTGGTCGACGAAGACAAATGCATCGGCTGCAAACTGTGTTCGTGGGCCTGTCCCTACGGCGCGCGCGAATACAGCGCGGTCGAGGGCGTGATGAAGAAATGCACGCTGTGCGTCGATCGCATCTACAACGAACATCTGCCCGAAGCCGAGCGTCAGCCCGCCTGCGTGCAGGCCTGCCCCACGAAGGCCCGCCACTTCGGCGATCTCGGCGACCCCGACTCCGATGTCTCGAAACTCGTCGCCGAACGCAACGGCGTCGCACCGATGCCGGAACTCGGTTACGGACCCGTGAACCGCTACCTGCCGCCGCGCCCGCGACGTACGGGCGGCGACGCGCCGGCGCCGACGCAGGAAGAGACGCTCGACACCGCGGCGCTGCCGCCGCTGCTGCGCTGGCTTGATCGGATGTTGAGCCGATGACGCGAACGTCCATGCACGCCGCTCACCGCTTCCTTTGCCCTCCTTGGCGCGACGGCTTGGGCTCCGGATCGCCCGGGGCAGGCGTCCTGCCTGCCCGCCCATGCGCGCTGCGCGGCAGTGCCGCGCAAGCGAGGCGCGCATGAACCCGGCGTTTTCCGTCATCGTCTTCACCACCCTTACCGGCACCGGCTTCGGCCTGTGGTTCTTGATCGCGCTGCGCATCGCGATCGGCGACCGGCCGCAGTGGTTCGACGGCCTGGGCTGGATGTTCGGTCTGCTGGCCGCCGCGGCGCTGGTCGCGGTCGGCGTGATCGCCTCGCTGTGGCATCTGGGCAAACCTGCGCGGGTGTGGCGCGCGTTCTCGCAGTGGCGCAGTTCGTGGATGTCGCGCGAAGGCGTGTTCGCGATCGTCTGCTTTCTCGTCGCCGGCGCGCTGTTCGCGATGCTGTGGGCGAACGCGCCCGGCTGGGCGGCGCGCGCGGTCGCCGCATCGCTCGCGCTGCTCTGCATCCTCGCGGTGTTCTCGACCGCGATGATCTACGCATCGCTGAAACCGATTCCGGCATGGCGCCATCGTCAGGTGGTGCCGGCCTATCTACTGTTCGCAGCGCTCGGCGGCGGCCTGCTGTTCGGGCCGTTCGCGGGGACCACGCTCGACGCGCCGAACATGATCGGCGCGGGCATCGCGATGGGCGCCGTCGTATTGTGGCTGGTCAAGCGCGCCTACTGGCGCGCGATCGACCGCGACCCGCTGCCGCACGACACCGGCGATGCGGTGGGCCTGCCCGGGCGCACGGTGTCGACGTTCGAGCGCCCGCATACCGAATCGAACTATCTCAACCGCGAGATGGGCTTCGTCGTCGCACGCAGACATGCGAAGCGGCTGCGCACGATTTCGGCGATCTTGTTCGCGCTGATTCCCGCATTGTGCGCGCTGCCGGTGTGGCTGCTGCCGCACGGCGACGCCACGCCGCTGCTGTGGGTGGGCGCGGTGTCGTTCCAGGTCGGCGCGCTGGTGGAGCGGTGGCTGTTCTTCGCCGAAGCGAAGCATCTGGTGACGCTGTATTACTGAACGGCCCACGCCTGCGCTTTTGCAGGAGCGCCGGCAGGCGCGAAGCCCGCAACGTTTGCGGTGACGCGCCGTCCGTCATCATGGAACACCTTCGATGGCGCATGATGGGATTGCGCGCGATGTCGCATCGGAAACGCTGCGGGCTTCGCGCCTGCCGGCGCTCCTACAAGAGCAGCCGCCGCGCCGACATCAACCGATGAACGCGCCCGCGCCGAGATCGAGCAGTTGCTGCGCGACCTGGCGGCCGAGCGCATCGCCATCGGCGCCGCTCGCTTCGCTGCGCACCGCGCGGCCGTCGGCGACCGAACCGACAAGCCCGGCGAGGTGCAGACCACCCTCGACTTCGCGCGCGAACGCGGCCACCGGCACCTGGCAACTGCCGTGCAGCGCGCGGTTCATCGCGCGCTCGGCTTCGACGCAGCGCCGCGTCGGCGCATGATTCAACGCCGCGAACAGAGCGCGGGTCGCAGCATCGTCGTCGCGGCATTCGACCGCGATCGCGCCCTGCGCCGGCGCGGGCAACCAGTCGGGCGCATCGAGGCGCGCACGGATACGCGCATCGAAACCCAATCGCTGCAGGCCGGCGCAGGCCAGCAGGATGGCGTCGTATTCGCCGGCATCGAGTTTCGCCAGCCGCGTGTTGACGTTGCCGCGCAGATCGACCAGATCGAGATCCGGTCGCAGCGCGCGCAGTTGGGCCTGACGCCGCAGCGAGGAACTGCCCACCCGCGCGCCCGGCGGCAGCGCGCCGATGCCGTCGTATCGATGGCTGACGAACGCATCGGCGTGATCCGCGCGCTCCAGGATCGCCGGCAGCGCGAACGGGCCGTCGAGATCCATCGGCACGTCCTTCAGCGAATGCACCGCGCAATCCGCTTCATCGCGCAACATCGCCAGCTCCAGTTCCTTGAGGAACAGGCCCTTGCCGCCCACCGCCGACAGCGAGCGGTCCAGCACCTCGTCGCCGCGGGTCGACATCGGAATCAGCTGGACATCGAGATCGGGATGCAACACGCGCAGCCGTGCGGCGACATGCTCGGTCTGCCACAGCGCGAGCGGGCTTTTGCGGGTGGCGATGCGAAGAGTCTTCATGCGGCGATTATCGCCGCCCGGGCCGCCTCCTGTCTCGCGAATTCTCACGCGCTTCCAGGAAGCCCCTGTGGGAGCGGCGGAAGCCGCGACGAACGACAGCAGGACATTCAGAAATCCACTGCACAACGAACTCAAGCGACGGCTGCACAGGCTGACGAGGGAGCGAGTACGCTCAATGATTGGCGCAAATTCCAGTCGCGTAAAATTCGGATCATGGTTTCGATCCGAAGATAACCTCCGGGAAAGAACTCCGGCTTATAATAAGCTCTTTTCCGAGCAACGTAGATTTTTTCCCGGGGTGATTGACATACACCCGCATACCTTTACCTTTCGGCGCTGTAACGAGCAACGTGTACTGATCCTCATTGCCACCAAACGCTTTTTTTCGAGACGATATTAGATCAGAAAGTGTATCAGCCGATATCGCGCAAACCTCTCTGGCTTCAACGCAAACCAAGGCCAAGTGAGTTTCATATGTTGAAGATATTTTCCTTATCTGCTGTATTTGATCGCTTTTAAAATTGAATAAATATTCTTTGTATTTGCCATGAGGCTTCACGGCATACTTGAAATAAACAGCGATTTGATCATTTATGCGGTACGCAGAATTAACCGTCTTTCCACTTACCTTCAGTGAATTTATTGCGGTGAACCTCGGATCTTCGGCAATTTGAATTAGCGCGGCACCATGATAAAGATGCTCATCTTGAATCTTCATGTATTTCCCCCCTGTGTTTCCTCAAAAATTTACAAATGCCGCACCATATCCCGCAAATGCGGCACGCAACGTCTGCTCACTTCCAGCGGCTTGTCCCCATGTCGCAGCACCGCTTCGATGCGGCCGTCGGAGGCGCGGCGCAGCTCGACCAGCTCTTCGCGCGAGACCAGGCAGTTGCGGTGGATGCGGACGAAGTGATCGGCGAATTCGGTTTCCAGCGACTTCAGCGATTCCTCGATCAGGTCTTCGCCGCGGGCATGGTGCACGACGACATATTTCTCCTCGGCGTGCAGGTAGCGGATGTCGTCGATCGCGATCAGGCGCAGGCTGCCGCGCAGGCGCGCGCAGAGGTGGGTGCGTTTCTTGCCGGTGCCGTTCGAGACCGCATTCCCGGCGCCATTGCCGACAACGTGCTGGCCTTCGTCGGCGCGCGGCGTGCGGCCGGCGACGAAGGTGCGGGCACGATCCAGCGCGGCGGCGAGACGTTCGCGGCGCACGGGCTTGACCAGATAATCGACGGCGGCGGCGTCGAAGGCCGACAGCGCGTGTTCGTCGTAGGCGGTGCAGAACACCACCGCCGGTCGCGGCTCGAAGCCGGCCAGGTGGCGTGCGGCTTCCAGACCGTCGATGCCGGGCATCGCGATGTCGAGCAGGACGATGTCGGGGAGATGCGCCGCGCAGGCGTCGAGGGCTTCCCTGCCGTCGGCCGCTTCCGCCACCAACCGCAGGTCGGGGTGATCGGCGAGGAGCGCGCGCAGGCGCTCGCGGGCCATCGGTTCGTCGTCGGCGATGAGGACTTTCACGTCATTGTGCGACCTGATCCCATGTCCCGATCTTAGCGCCGTCCGGGCGCCGCGGTCACCCGGCCGATCAGACAGTGGCGAAGCGCGCCTGGAGCCAATCGCCGAGGTCGCGGATCTCTTCGGCGCAGACCTGATGGGCCATGGGGTAGGCATGCCATTCGGGCGCGAAACCGAGCACGCGCAGCAGGGCGGCGGTCTGTTCGCCCGCCGCGAACGGCACCACCGGGTCGAACTGCCCATGGGCGAGAAACAGCGGCTGGCGCTCGGCCCCGGGCTGCATGACGGACGAGGCCCTGGTCGGCGCGGGCAGATAGGTGGACAGCGCGACCAGACCGCCCAGCGGCGTCCGGCGACGGATGCCGGCCGCGAGCGTGATGGCGCCGCCCTGCGAGAACCCGGCGAGAATGATCCGTTCCGGCGGAATGCCGCGCGCGGCTTCGCGGGCGATGAGGGCATCGATCTGGACGAGGGATTCGGCGACCCCGGTCTCGTCGGCGCGATTGGCCAGATCGAGATGGGCGATGTCGTACCAGGCGCGCATCCGCGCACCGCCATTGATGGTGACCGCACGCACCGGCGCGTGCGGGAACAGGAAGCGCAGCGTGGGCCAGCCGGGGCGGACCAGTTGCGGAACGATCGGCGCGAAGTCGTGGCCGTCGGCGCCCAGGCCGTGCAGCCAGAGGATGGTCCAGGCGGGGGCGGCGTCGGCGCCGGTCTGCAGCTCGACGCAGTCGAGCAGGGGTGCGGGGGCGTTGTCGGTCATGCCGGTATCATCGCCGCGACCGCCCGCGGCCGCCACCGTACGAAAGGCGCAGTCGGCTCGCGCGGCATCCGGCCATCCGGTCGCCGTCGATGCCACACTGTCGGCATGGTTATCGATCCGCGTCCCGCCACCGCATTCGCCCGGGCCATCCTGCTGGCCGTCATCCCGCTGGCCGCCATGCGGGTCGTCGCCGCGCCGCCGGCCGCATCCCCGCCCGCGCCGACACCGGTCGCACCCGCACCGACGGTCGCGCTGAAGCCCGGCGAATATCTGTGGATGCCGGAGCTGGCGCCGGACGGTCCGGTGGTCATCGTGATCAGCCTGCCCGAGCAATTGGCCTACGTGTATCGCAACGGTATCCGCATCGGCGTGTCGACGGTCAGCACCGGCAAGCCCGGATACGAAACGCCCACCGGCGTGTTCACCATCCTGCAGAAGCAGCGCGAGCATTACTCCAATCTCTACGACAACGCGCCGATGCCCTTCATGCAACGGCTGACCTGGGACGGCGTCGCGCTGCACGCGGGCCGGATTCCCGGCTATCCGGCCTCGCACGGCTGCGTGCGGTTGCCGTATGCGTTCTCGGAAAAACTGTTCGGGGCCACCGCGCGCGGCATGACCGTGGTGATCGCGAGCGCGCGTTCGCACGCGCCGGAAGTGAGCGCGCCCGGCTGGTTCGCGCCGGTCGATCCCGCCACCGGGGCGCCGCCGTTGCCCGGCCCGGTGATCGATGACGCCGAGACGTGGTGGTCGCCGGAGCGCGCGCCGGAGGGCCCGCTCACCGTACTGATGAGCACGCGCGACCGTCGCGTCTCGGTGCTGCGCAACGGCGTGGAGATCGGGCGCGCACGGGTCGATGTCGACGGCGAGCCGCTGCACGGCACGCATGCCTACGTGTTGCTGGAAGGCCTGGGCGAGGGCTTCAGCGAGGTGCTGCGCGACCGCCCGGCGCTGCGCTGGCTGACGGTGGCCGTACCGACCCCGGGCAGCCGCACACCGTCCGAAAGCGATCTGCAGCGGGCGCTGGTCAGCGGCAGAATCCGCATCGACGACGTGTTCGCCCACCGCATCTACGACACGCTGCGCCCCGGCGCGACCGTGGTCGTCACCGACGAACCCCTGCGCCGCGCCGCGCAGGAAGGCATGACGGTGATCCGTGCCGACGAGGACAACGCGACCCTGGTCACGCCTGCAGCGGGATCGCCGCCCCAGACACCGCCGCCGCGCGACTGAAATCCGGCCTGTTCATGTTCCCGGCGGCATCGTGCGGCATCCTCGGGCCATGATCAGACCCGCCCCGCTGCTGTCCGCGGCCCTCGCGTTCGCGACGGCCATCTCCGTCCACGCCGCCGATGCGGGCCACGCGCCCGCGACCGTCGACCGAGGTCCATCGAACATGCTGTCGCTGACCACCCTGCAGCGACTCGCGCCGCAGGCCGATCCGCAGGTACTGGCGCTGGCGCTGGAATCGGCGCAGTGCGCCGCGGCCTCGGGTGCGATCGAAACGCCCCGGCGGCTGGCGGTGATCGATTTTTCCCGGCCCTCCACCGAACCCCGGCTGTGGGTGTTCGATCTGCGCGAACAGCGCCTGCTCTACGCCGAACACGTCGCCCACGGCCGCAACAGCGGCGAGAACCTCGCGAACCGTTTTTCCAACCGCGAGAGCAGCCTGCAATCGAGTCTGGGCCTGTTCTCCACCGCCGAACGCTACGTCGGCAGCAACGGCATCTCGCTGCGCATGGACGGTCTGGAACCCGGCATCAACGATCAGGCCCGCGCCCGCGCGATCGTCATGCACGGCGCGACCTACGTGAATCCGGACGCCGCGCAGCGCCAGGGTCGCCTCGGTCGCAGCTACGGCTGCCCGGCGGTGCGTCCGGCGGTGGCGGGCGACATGATCGACACGCTGAAGGACGGCCAGCTGTTGTTCGCCTACTACCCCGACCAGCAGTGGCTGGCGAACTCGAAATTCTTCCGCTGCCGCGCGCAGCCGCAGAACGGGGGCGGCGCGCGCACCGGTCGCTGAGGCTCCGCGCCGGCGCTTCCGTGCGGTGCGATGTCGGGGGCCCGCAGCCGCCCCGTCCGCGGGCTAACATGCGGCTCGCCCACGCCCCGGTCCCCGCATGAAACACGGCAGCATCGCGTTCCACCACCCCATCGCGTTCTGGTTCGGTTGCCTGCTGGTGTTCGCCGGCGTCTTCGCCCACATGCCCATGTTCATGATGGGCCAGCACACCCACTGGCAGATGGTGGGCATGCCGATGACCCTGGAAATGTGGCTGGGGATGGCGGCGATTCCGGTCGGTCTGGCGTTCTCGATGTACGGGCTGACGCCGCGGCTGGACCGCCTGCGCGCCGCCGGGCAGTCCGCGCGCGATCATCGCTGGTTTCATGTCGCCGACGGCGTGGCGCTCAACCGCGCGCACTGGACCCTGGTGGTGGTGCTGGCGATCGCGCTGGCGGTGGACGTGATGAAACCGGCGACCCTCGGCTTCGTGATGCCGGGCATGAGCAGCGAATACGAAATCACCAAATCGCGGGCGAGCCTGCTGGCGCTGTTCGCGCTGACCGGCACCACGGTTGGCTCCGTGGTGTGGGGCCGGATCGGCGATCTGTTCGGGCGGCGCGCGGCGATCCTGCTCTCGGCGCTGATGTTCATCGGCACCGCGATCTGCGGCGCGATGCCGGACTTCGAGTGGAACCTCGCGATGTGTTTCCTGATGGGCGCCTCGGCCGGCGGCCTGCTGCCGATCGTGTTCACCCTGATGGCCGAGACGGTGCCGGCGGCGCACCGCGGCTGGCTGCTGGTGGCGCTGGGCGGCGTCGGCACCTCCGCGGGTTATCTGCTGGCGTCGGGTGCGGCCGCGATCCTCGAACCGATGTTCAGCTGGCGCGTGCTGTGGCTGCTGGGCCTGCCCACCGGCGCGATCATCATCGTGCTCAATCGCTGGATTCCGGAATCGCCGCGGTTCCTGTCGAACATGGGTCTGGAGAACGAAGCGCGCGCGGTGCTGCGCAAGTTCGCCGGCGGTTCCACCGGCGCGATCGAGGACGACCCCGACGCCGACCACGGCCATGCCGCGATCGACGAAGGCCATCCGGTCACCGGCATGCGCGCGCTGCTGCGCGGCCCGCACGCGCGCATCAGCGCCGGCCTGCTGGTCTGCGGCGTCGCCTGGGGGCTCGCCAATTTCGGTTTCCTGCTCTGGCTGCCGACCAATCTCGTCGAACTGGGCGTGGACCCGAAGGCCGCCAGCGCACTGCTGGCGCGTTCGGCGGTGCTGGCCCTGCCCGGCATCGCGGTGGTGGTGTGGCTGTATCACCACTGGAGCAGCATCCGCGCGCTGGTGCTGTTCATCGGCCTGACCACGCTGTCGCTGCTCGCGTTCTTCGCGATGGGTTGGCTGCAGCTCAAGTCGCAGCCGGCGACGGTGGCCGCGACCGCCGCGCTGCTGATCAGCGTCAGCGGCGTGATCGCGATGCTGATTCCCTATGCCGCGGAAATCTATCCGGTCTCGCTGCGCGCCACCGGTTCGGGGCTGATCGCGGCCAGTTCGAAACTCGGCGGCATCATCGGCGCCGGTCTCGGCCTGTTTGCGTTCTTCGATCATTTCGCGCTGTCGGCGCTGCTGATCGCGCTGCCGATGGCGGTCTCCGGCGTGATGCTGTGGCGCGCCGGCGTGGACACCCGCGGACGTTCGCTGGAAGAAATCCAGCGCGCGCTGCGCTGAAACCCGATTCCGATGAGTTCGGCGATCTCGGACGATCGTTTCGTAAGCGGCACGCCAGCAGTTCACTGCCACATCTGAAGCAAAAGAAATACTGGCGGGCTCCAGTATTGTTATTTCCATTTAGCCTTGAATCTGCAGACGAATACGCGATTGAAGCCGATAGCTCGAGGTTGCGTTACCACCTAGAGCGCGTTGTGCACTTTTCATATGTCGCGTTGCGCAGCCTGTGGCGTCGAGACAAGGTTCCGTGGCGCAGCCTTGGCTGGTGGCCAAGGCAAGCCACGGGCCGCAGGATCGGCGCCACAGGGGCGCAACCCGGAGGGAAGGCCGTCTGCGGGCCCGATCCGGCGTTGCGCACCTTGCCAAGGCCGCCAGCCTTGGCGGCGGTGCGCGCCTTGGCTCAGGCACGGGCTTCGCGGCATGCGAAAAGTGCACAACACGCTCTAAGCCGCCACATCTTCGGAATTATCCACCTCACGCAGGCGTGGTCTCTCATTCAGCATGGAGATACCGTCTTGCAAAGAATCCGTTTCGGCAAGAACGATTTTATCGAAATCGTTTTTGAGAAATGACGCAAACTCGTCCAACTCCCTAGCAACCTCTTTAACATCCAATGTTCTCCTCGAATTGGCATCTTTCATACATGAAGATCCTCTCTCAGTTGCTGCATTTCAATGATCAGTGCCACGCAGTCCGCAAATAGCGTCGCGATATACTGATGGTCCTTTTGATTGAATTTTTTCTCTTCTCTACTATCTATATTCAGCAATCCCGCATTAGTACCGCCAACCTTGAACGGAACAGTCACCCCAGAGCAATAAAAATCGGCGTGATTCTGTCTCGTTTGCTTAAAAGAGCGATGACCGGAAGTCCAGACAACCGCTTCTTGACACCTAAATGCTTCGGATGCAACGCCTTCATCCGGCGATAGCGGCTGACTAGGCTGTTCTTTTCGGCGAGGATCGACGTTATGCGAGTAAAGGGTTGTTGCAAGCCTTCCACCTCCGACCCTCAGCATTACCGAGACCGTACACTCCACTTCACAAAGAATTTTGAACACCATTGAAGCGGCGTCGACTACATCGCGCAATGCTTCTGCCGAAAGCGACTTGAATTCCTGTTCACTATTAGCAAGTCGAAGATGATAGGTATACTCCTTTGTGCGATGCGTCAGTCGCCGCAAATCAGAGTCGATCATTTTGAATTTTTTAAATCTGACGGATCTTTGATGAATTTGTATGCACGTAAAAAAGAGAACAATCACCACCGAAGACAATACAACTGTTGACACGAACAAGTAATCCGCGAGATATGCCCACATAGAAGCGCCAGTGCCAGCATATGTCGCGATGGCTGGGATACTCACAATTTCTTTCCACCTTTCCTTGCTCATAGCGCCCCTCCCCAAGAGGCTATTCCTTAGGCCATCGTTCAAACTAATCGCAATAATGTTAAGAAAAAGTTATATTTTGATCGTATATTTCAATCGATGCGGGGATATGCGCTGCCTCCCCCATAGATGTTTGATGGATCCTGACTGTCTATCGGTAACGACATCTATTGGCGTCACGTAAGCCACAACCCCAGCGCGAACGCGAGCACGATCAGCACCACGCCAGGCAGCACGCGCAGCAGGAACGCGCGGCCGCCGCGCAGCCAGGCCATCAGCAGTTTGCTGCAGGAATTCGCGACCAGCGCGACGAACACCGGCAGACCGGCGGCGGGCGCGTCGAGCGCGTCGCCCTCGACGAGCTGCGCCACCGACGCGGCGGCGGCGTGCAGATCGGCCAGGCCGGACACGCCCGCGGCGATGACGACGCCGGCATCGCCCAGCCAACCATGCACGGCGGACGAGAACAGCAGGATCGCACCGACGATGGCGGCGAACACCAGCGCCTGCCGCGGTTCGAACGGCCGCCCCGGCGCGACCGGACGGTCGTCGACCGCGCCGGCGGTGCGCCGGCCGCGCGTCGACGCCGCCACGATGACCGCGGTGCCGCCCGAGAACATCAACGGCCATGTCAGCTGCCGCAAGAGCGGCGGCGACAGCGCGCCGATCACGGCCGCGAGCATGAGCATGGTGGCGACGTTCGAGAACAGCGCGGCCGCCGCGCACTGCGCGAGCCACTGCGGCGCGGCGCGCGCGCGGTCGCCCATCGCGGCGATGGTCGCGGTGCTGGAGACGAAACCGCCGACGAAACCGGCCAGCGCCAGGCCAGCGCCCGGGCCGAGCAGGCGCAGCGCGACGTAGCCGCCGGCGTTGATCGCCATCACCAGCACCACCAGCAGCCAGAGCGTGTGCGGATTGAACGCGTTCCACGGATCGATGGCGCGATCCGGCAACAGCGGCAACACCACCACCGCCGCGGCCGCGAGCAATAACGCGTCGTGCAGCTCCTGTTCGGTCAGGGTGTCGCGGATGAAACCGTGCAGCGTCGACTTGCTCGCCAGCACCAGCGCCACGACCACGCCCAGGCCGGCCGCGAGCGGCAGCGCGATCATCGCCAACACCCCGATCAGGAAGGTCACCAGCATCGCGACTTCGGTGGTCAGACCGGGATCTTCGCTGCGGCTGCGGCGATAGCTCGCCAGCGCCGCCAGCGCGACGAACGCACCGCCGACGGCGACGCCCACGCCGCCCACGCGCTGGGCGATGGCGCCGGCGAGCGCGACCAGGATGAAGGTGCGCACGCCGGCCGCGGCGCGGTGCGGGCCCTCGCCCTTGTTGCGCTCGCGTTCGATGCCGATCAGCAGGCCGACCGCGAAGGCGACGCAGAAACCCAGCAGTTCGGTGGAGAGCGGCGGCATCGTTGGTCCGGCGGGATGAGTTGATCGGTTCGGCAGGATATCGATTCGGCGAGATATCGATTCGGCGGGATCAGGCGGGCGCCGACGACGACAGGCGTCGACGCAGCCTGCGCACAGCATAGCCACTGACCGATGCGCCGAGCACGCCCAGCGACAGCAGCAGACCCATGCGTTGCTGCAACAGGCTGTCGCCCATCAGCACCGTGCCCAGCGCATACGGCAACTCCGCCACCGCGAGCGCGAGCGCATAGGTACGGAACGGCACCCGCATGACGCCGCACAGATATCCCGGAATTTCCGACGGCAGCGCGAACTGCAGCAACAGCACCACCGCGAACCCGGCGTCGGCGGGAATGCGCCGGCGATAGAAATCGACGTGCGCGCCGTGGCCCGCGAACCGCACCAGCGGGCGGCGCAGCGCGCGGCCGAAGGCATAGGTCAGCGCGCCGCCGAGCCACCAGCCCAGCCAGAGCAGCGCCATCGTCGGCAGCGTGCCCCACGTGTAGACCGCCACCGGCACCAGCAGCGCACTGGAGAAGAACGCGACCACCGCCGACAGGACGGACAAGGCGACGAACAGCAGCAATCCCGACACCGGATGCGAGGCGATGGTCGGCTCGGCGAGGGACAACAGGCGATGCAGACCGGCATTCACGGCGTCGACGGACAACAGCAGCACGGCGACGACGCACGGCGCGAGGATCGCGAGCGCGCGCAGCGGCAGGCGCAGATGGCGCGGATGCGCGGGCGGTGCGACTTCAGGCGAAGAAGGCATGCGTCGCCGACCGCCGCCCGCGCGACGCCGGTCGCGATGCCGTGCGCGACGGCGCGGTCGAACCGCCAACGAACCGGTTCAATGCGAGAACAGCACCGGCAGGTGCGCGGTCTGCAGCAGTTCGCGGGTGGTGCCGCCGAGCATCGCCTCACGCAACCGCGAATGGCCGTAACCACCGGCGACCAGCAGATCCGCGCCGACCATCCGCGCGTGATCGAGCAGCGCGTAGGCCACCGAGAAATTCATGCGTGGCCGCGTCACCACGTCCACCTTCAGTCCGTGCCGGGCCAGATGCGCGGCGATGTCGGCGCCGGGTTCGCCGCCGTACGCGGCTTCGCCGACCGCCGGGTCCACCACCATCACGTCCACCGCATCGGCCATCCGCAACAGCGGCATGGCGTCGGCGACGGCGCGCGCGGCCTCGCGCGTGGGTTTCCATGCGACCACCGCGCGCCGCGGCGGCAACGTCATCGCGCCGCCAGGCGGCACCACCAGCAACGGCCGCCCGGAATGACGCAGCAGATCGTGGAAGTAATCGTGCACGAGCATGCTCTCGACCCCGTCGCGCGGCATCGACGGCAGCACGGCGAGGTCGGCATGGCGCGCATGCATCGCGGCGGTGTTCTGCGGAAACACCGACACCGCCTCGGCGACGCGCACCTCCACCGGCACGTCGGCCTGCGCGAACTTCGCGCGGAGGTCGTCGGCGCGGGCGTGCGCGCGCCGACGCGCCTCTTCGTGCAGGCGGGCATAGATGTCGTAGGCCATCGCGCCCCAGTCGCTGGGCATCGGCGCCGGCACGTCCACCGTGACCAGCAGCGCGACATGCGCTTCGAAGATACGCGCGATCGCGATCGCCGCCGAAACCGGCGCGCCTTCGCTGTCGGCGTTCACGTAGGGAACCAGGAGATCCTTGATCACGACGCACCCCGCAGGACGATGGTAGAGCCGCCATTGAGTCACCGATCGGGCCGCGACACATTGACCGCCGTCAAATGCCGGCGGCGTTTCCTGCGTATATTCGAACCATGGCCACCCGGATGCCAGAAACCCCGGACGCGACCGGCACCACGCCCGGACCGATCCCCGGCGGACGCGAACCCGTGTTCCGCGCCCGCGGGCTGCGCAAGATCTACCGGATGGGCGAGGTCGAGGTGACGGCGCTGCGCGATGTCGATCTGGACATCGGCCGCGGCGAGTTCATCGTCCTGCTCGGGCCGTCCGGGAGCGGCAAATCCACGCTGCTGAACATCCTCGGCGGCCTGGATACGCCCACCGATGGCGAAGTGGCGTACTGCGATCACCGCCTCGACGGGGCGAACGAAGCCGAACTCACCCGCTTCCGCCGCGAACACGTCGGCTTCGTGTTCCAGTTCTACAACCTCATCCCCAGCCTGACCGTGCGCGAGAACGTGCAACTGGTGGCCGACATCGCCCCGGCGCCGATGCCGGTGGACGAAGCGATCGATCTCGTCGGGCTGTCCGCGCGCCGCGACCATTTCCCGTCGCAGCTGTCCGGCGGCGAACAGCAACGCGTGGCGATCGCGCGCGCGATCGTGAAGCGGCCCGCGGTCCTGCTGTGCGATGAGCCCACCGGCGCGCTCGATTACGACACCGGCAAACTCGTCCTCGACACCATCGAGCGGATCAATCGCGAACTGGGCACCACCACGGTGATCATCACCCACAACGCCGCCATCGCCGGCATGGCCGACCGCGTGATCCGGCTGGGCGACGGCCGCATCCTGCGCATCGAAGCCAACCCCCGCAAGCTGCGGCCGTCGCAGCTTTCGTGGTGACGGCATCGTGGCTACATCGTCATGCGCATGCAGTCATCGGCACGGTGTCATGAGCACGGTGTCATGAGCACGACGTCATGAGCGGGCGGTCATGAACATGCGCGCCCTCGATCGCAAGCTGCTGCGCGATCTGCGCCTGTTGTGGAGCCAGGCGCTGACCATCGCGCTGGTGGTGGCCAGCGGCGTCGCCGGTTTCATCACCACCCTCAGCGCGGTGGATTCGCTGACGCTGGCGCGCGACCGCTACTATGCCGCCGACCGCTTCGCCGACGTGTTCGCCGCGGTGAAACGCGCGCCCGATGCGCTGGCCGACCGCCTGCGCGCGCTGCCCGGCGTCGCCGACGTGCAGACCACGATCGAACACACCGTGCGGGTAGAGATCGCCAACAGCAGCGACCCGATCATGGGCCATCTGATCGGCCTCGATCCTCTGCATCCGCCGCGCATGAATCGGGTCTCGTTGCGCCGCGGGCGCGGGCTGGACGCGAACGCCGCGCACCCGGACGGCACGCTCGACGCGCTGGTGTCGGAAGGCTTCGCCGAGGCCCGCGGCCTCGCCCCCGGCGACCGCGTCACCGCACTGATCGACGGCAAACGGCGCGATCTGCGCATCGTCGGCATCGCGCTGTCGCCCGAGTACATCTTCGCCGGCTTCGGCGGCATGCCGGACATGCGCGGCTTCGGCGTGTTCTGGGTCGACCGCGAAACGCTCGCCGCCGCCTACGACATGGACGGCGCGTTCAACCGCATCGCGATCAAGCTCGCGCCGGGCGCCTCGGAAGCCGCGGCCATCGCCGCGGTGGAGCGCGCGATCTCGCCCCATGGCGGCCGCGAAGCCCACGGCCGCGCGGACCAGACCTCGCACGCGATGCTGGAGAACGAGATCCGCGAACAGCATGTGCTGGGCACGGTGCTGCCGTCGATCTTCCTGGCCGTCGCCGCGTTCCTGCTCAACGTGGTGATCTCGCGCCTGATCGCGACCCAGCGCGAACAGATCGCGGCGCTGAAGGCGCTGGGCTATCCGAACCGCAGCATCGGCGGGTTCTACCTCAAGCTCGTGCTGCTGATCGTGATCGCGGGGCTCGCGCTCGGCGCGCTGCTGGGCAAGTGGCTCGGCACGCTCTTCGTCGGTCTGTACGCGGATTTCTTCCGCTTCCCCGAATTCGAACACCGGCTCGCGCCCCGGCTGCTGCTGGTGAGTCTGGGCATCGTGCTGGCGACCGCGGTGGCCGGCACCCTCAATCCGCTGTTCGCGACCATGCGCCTCGCCCCGGCCGAGGCCATGCGTCCGCCGGCGCCGGGCCGCTATCGGCGCACGTTGCCCGAACGCCTCGGCATCGCCGGGCTGCCGACGATGCTGCGGATGATCCTGCGCAACCTCGAACGGCGGCCGCTGCGCAGCGCACTGTCGGTCGTCGGCATCGCCGCGGCGGTGGCGATCGTGATCATGGGCAACTTCTTCCGCGACGCGATCGAAACCGTGGTCGACAGCAAGTTCAACCTCGAAATGCGCAGCGACGTGATCGTCTGGGTGGCCGAGCCGGTGAACGACGGCGCGCGATACACCGTCGCGAGGCTGCCCGGCGCGATCGCGGTCGAATCCGGTCGCGACGTACCGGTGCGGCTGATCCACGGCCATCGCAGCGAGCGCATCGCGATCCAGGGGCACGCCGCGCGTCCCGAACTGCAGCGCATCGTCGATGTCGACAACCGCCAGACGCTGCCGCGCCGGGACGGTCTGCTGATGACCGACCGGCTCGCCGAGAAGCTCGGCGTGCGCGTCGGCGATCGCATCCGGATCGAAACCCTGGAAGGCCGCGCGGTGGTGCGCATGGTGCCGGTGGTGGCGACGGTGCGCGACATGATGGGCCTGAACGCGTACATGGAGCGCCGCGCATTGAACCGTCTGCTCGGCGAGGACGATGTCAGCACCCGCTTCGCGGTGGCGGTGGCGCGCGGGCGCGAAGACGCGTTCCTGCGCGCGGCGGTGGCGGTGCCGCGCATCGTCGGCGCCTTCAGCAAGGCCACGCTGTGGCGCAACATGCAGGAGATCAGCGCGCGCAACATCCGGATCATGAGCACGCTGCTGACCGCGTTCGCGGTGGTGATCGCGGTCGGCGTGGTCTACAACAACGCGCGCATCGCGCTGGCCGAACGCGGCTGGGAATCGGCGAGCCTGCGCGTGCTGGGCTTCACCCGCACCGAAGTCTCGGTCCTGCTGCTGGGCGAACTGGGGCTGACGATCGCGATCGCGCTGCCCCTGGGCATGCTCGCCGGGGATGCGCTGGTGCATCTGATCGTGGAACTGCTGCGCAGCGACCAGTTCTTCTTTCCGGTCGCGATCCGGGCGCGCACCTACGCCTGGGCCTGCCTCGCGGTGCTGGCGGCCGGCGTCGCCAGCGCGCTGGTGGTGCGCCGTCGGATCGATCGGCTGGACATGGTGGCGTCGCTGAAAACCAGGGAATGACATCCGCAACGGGCCTCGGAACGAAGTCTTGGCAAATGGGGACGAACGACATGCGCAGAGCAAGAACATGGATTCTCGGCGGACTCGCGGCCGCGGCGGTCGTCGCACTGTTGGCCTGGGCGTTCGCGCCGCGACCGCTGCAGGTGGAAACGGCGACGGCGACCTTCGGCCGCTTCGAGCGCACGCTCGACGAAGACGGACGCACCCGCGTGCGCGACCGCTACGTCGTCTCGGCGCCGCTGGCCGGGCGCCTGTCGCGGATCGTCCTGCGCGAAGGCGATGCGGTGACGCCGGACACCGTGCTGGCCACGCTGACGCCGGCGCTGTCGCCGATGCTCGACGCACGGTCCGAAGCGCAGCTCGCGGCACGGGTCGAAAGCGCCGACGCCAATGTCGCGCGGGCGCGGACGCGCATCGCCCGCGCGCGCACGGCGCTGACGCAGGCGCGCAACACGCTCAAGCGCGAGGAAGCCCTGGCGAAAGGCCGCTACATCGCCGCCAGCCAGCTCGACACCGACCGGCTCGCGGTGCGCGCCGCGGAGCAGGAACTGCAGAGCGCGGAGCAGGACCATCACGTCGCCGGCCATGAACTGGAACAGGCGCGGGCCGCGCTGGCGGCCATGCGCGACGCCGATGAAGGCGCCGGGTTCGCGGTGCGCGCGCCGGTCGCCGGCCAGGTGCTGCGGGTGCTGCAGACCAGCGCGGGCACGGTGCCGCTGGGCGCGCCGCTGCTGGAGATCGGCGACACCGCGGGAATGGAGATCGTGACGGAACTGCTCACCGCGGATGCGTTGCAGGCGGTACCGGGGACACCGGTGCGGATCGAACGCTGGGGCGGCGCGGCCCCGTTGCGGGGCCGCGTGCGCCGGGTCGAACCCGCGGCCTTCACCAAGATTTCCGCGCTGGGCGTGGAAGAGCAGCGGGTCAACGTGTTGATCGACATCGTCACGCCGCAGCCGCAATGGCGCGCGCTCGGCGACGGCTACCGCGTCGGCGTGCGCATCGTCGTCGTGTCGCGCGACAAGGCGCTGCGCGTACCGGTGAGCGCGGTGTTTCCGCGTCCTTCCACCGCATCCGACCGCACGACGGGCGAAACCGCAGACGACGATCGCGACCGGATGGCGGTGTTCGTCATCGACGGCGACCGTGCGCGGTTGCGGGAAGTCGCGATCGGCGGACGCAACGGCGAAGACGCGTGGATCGTCTCCGGCCTGCGCGACGGCGAGCGCGTGATCGTCTATCCCGGCGACGCCGTGCACGACGGTGCGCGGATCGAAGCGCGCACGGTCGCGCGGACGCGATGACCGGCATTCCGCCGCCATCGGGCCTGAGCGCAACGGACGCCGCGGCGCGATTGCGGCGCGACGGTCCCAACCTGCTGCCGCAACCGGACCGCCGTCACTGGCCGCGGATGCTCGTGGACGTGGTGCGCGAACCGATGCTGTTGCTGCTGGTGGCCGCTGCGGTGCTCTATCTGCTGCTCGGCGATGCCCGCGACGCCGCGATCCTCGGCGCCTCGGTGCTCGCGGTAGTGGCGCTGACGCTGTATCAGGAACTGCGTTCGGAACGCGCGCTGCAGGCGCTGCGCGATCTCAGCAGCCCGCGCGCGCGGGTGCTGCGCGACGGCGCGCTGCGGGTGTTGCCCGCGCGCGATCTGGTGGTCGGCGATGCGATCGCGCTGGCCGAAGGCGACCGCGTGCCGGCCGACGCGACGCTGGCCACGGGCGAGGCGCTGGAACTCGACGAATCGATGCTCACCGGCGAATCGCTGCCGGTGCGTCGCCGCGCCGACGGCGATGCGAACGCCGCGACGATCCGCGCCGGCACCCTGGTGGTGGCGGGCCACGCGCGCGCGGTGGTCGTCGCCACCGGCGTGCGCACCGAGATGGGCCGGATCGGCAGCAGCCTGCAGTCCCTGCACACCGAGCGCACACCCCTGCAGCGCGAAATGCGACGCGTGGTCGCGCTGTTCGCCGGCGTGGGCATCGCCTCCTGCCTGCTGATGTTCGTCCTGTACGGCCTGCTGCGCGGCGACTGGCTGCAGGCGCTGCTCGCCGGGATCACGCTCGCGATGTCGAACATCCCCGAGGAATTTCCGGTGGTGTTGACCGTGTTTCTCGCGCTGGGCGCGTGGCGGATGGCGCGACATCGCGTGCTGGTGCGCCGGCCGCCGGCGATCGAAGCGCTCGGCGCGGTGACGGTGTTGTGCACCGACAAGACCGGCACGCTGACCGAGAACCGCATGGCGCTGATCGAGACCGTCGCGGACGACGGCGACAACGCCGATACCGTCGACGGCCGTGGCGACGATGCGATGCGGGCACTGCGCGTGGTCGCGCGGCTCGCCAGCGCTGCGGATACCCACGACCCGATGGACCGCGCGATTTTCGAAGCGCCTCTCGAAGCCGCGACCGGACGCGGCGACGACGACGCGCGCCTGCGCTGCGTGCGTCGCTATCCGCTGTCGTCGACGCTGACCGCCTACACCGCGGCGTGGGCGACGGACGACGCGGATGCGTTGCGCATCGCCTGCAAGGGCGCACCCGAAACCATCGCCGCGCTCTGCGCACTGGCGCCTGGAACGCGCGCAAACGTGCTGGCGCAGGTCGCGACGATGGCGCAGCGCGGCCTGCGGGTGATCGCGGTCGCCGAAGCCGCATGGCCGCGCGACGCACCGCTGCCCGACGACGCGCACGGCTTCGCGTTCCGCTGGCGCGGGCTGCTGGGTTTCGCCGATCCGCTGCGCGGCGCGGTACCCGCGGCCGTCGCCGAAGCGCGCGCGGCGGGAATCCGCGTGGTGATGCTGACCGGCGACCATCCGGAGACCGCGCGCAGCATCGCGACGCAGGCGGGCGTGTCCGACCGACCGCGCGTGGCGCTGGGGGCCGACATCGCCGCACTCGACGACGACGCCTTCGCCGAAGCCGCGCGCGACATCGATGTGTTCGCGCGCGTGCGTCCCGAGCACAAACTGCATCTGGTCGAAGCGCTGAAGGCGCGCGGCGCGGTGGTGGCGATGACCGGCGACGGCGTCAACGATGCGCCTGCGCTGATGGCCGCGCATGTCGGCGTGGCGATGGGCGCGCGCGGCACCGACGTGGCCCGCGAGGCCTCCGCGATCGTGCTGCTCGACGACGATTTCGCGTCCATCGTCCGCGCCGTGCGCATGGGTCGCACGCTGTACGACAACATCCGTCGCGCCGCGCGCTACATCATCGCCGTGCATCTGCCGATCACCGGTCTCGCCCTGCTGCCGCTGCTGCTGGACGCACCGCTGATCCTGCTGCCGCTGCACATCGTGTTCCTCGAAATGATCGTCGATCCCGCCTGTTCGTTCGTGTTCGAACGCGAGCCGGCGGATGCCGACGCCATGCGCCGGCCGCCGCGCGCGCCGCAGGCGCGGCTGATCGATGCCGGCGTGTTCGCCGGCAGCCTCGCCCGCGGTCTGGTCGCGTTCGCCGCGGTATTCGCGGTCTATCTGCTGGCCGACCGCGCCGGGCTGCCGGCCGCGCAGCAGGGCGCGCTGGCGTTCGCGGCGTTGATCGCGGCCAATCTCGGGCTGATCGTGCTGCACCGCAGCGGCGACCGGCTGTGGCATGCGCTGCGCCGGCCGAACCCGGCGTTCACGGTGGTCGCGGCCGTCACCCTGACCCTGCTCGCGGTCGTGGTTCTGTTGCCGGGACCGGCCGCGTGGTTCCGCTTCGAACCGCCGTCGCTGCCGGCCGCGCTCGGCGCGATCGCGTTGCCGTGGCTGCTGCTCGCGGCCACCGATCTGCTGTTCAGGCGGCGCAGGCCTTCGCGCTCGATGCACAAGAACGATTCCCTGGATTGAGCCGCATCAAGGAAAACCGCGCGTACGGTGACATGATGGCGATATCCAACCGCGAGGGAGACCGCCATGCATCGTACCCGGGACAAAGTCTGCATCATCACCGGCGCCGCGCTCGGCATCGGACGCGCCTGCGCGGAACGATTGGGCCAGGAAGGCGCGAAGCTCGCGCTGTTCGACGTGCTCGACGCGGAAGGCGAAGCGCTCGCCGCCGAACTGAACGCCCTCGGCATCCCCGCGCGCTACTGGCATGTCGATGTCGCCTCCGAAGCGAACGTGAAAGCGGCCGTCGACGAAGCCGCCGCGCACTTCGGCGGTCTGCACGCGCTGGTGAACAACGCCGGGATTTCCGGTTCGACCAAACTCACGCACGAGATCAGCGAAGAAGAATGGGACCGTGTGCAGGCGGTGAACGTGAAAGGCGTGCTGTTCTGCAGCAAACACACGATCCCCCACCTCAAGGCCGCGGGCGGCGGCAGCATCGTCAACCTGTCGTCGATCTATGGCCTGATCGGCGCCCCGGACGTTCCCGCCTACCACGCCTCCAAGGGCGCGGTGCGCTTGATGAGCAAGACCGATGCGATGAGCTACGCTCCCGACCGCATCCGCGTGAACTCGGTGCATCCCGGCTACATCTGGACGCCGATGGTCGAGCATCACCTACGCGCCAGCGGCGCCACCGACGTGGACGCCGCACGCCGCGATGTCGGCCTGCTCCATCCGCTCGGACACATGGGCGACGTCGACGACATCGCCTGGGGCGTTGTGTACCTCGTCTCCGACGAATCGAAATTCGTCACCGGCGCGGAATTGACGATCGACGGCGGCTATACGGCGCGATGAGCGGCGCGACCGCACACGCGATCGCCGACACGATCGCCCGCCCGATCATCGATCCAGCGGACTGAGCACACCGCCGGCACCGCGATTCAGGACGTGGGTGTAGATCTGCGTCGTCGCGATGTCCTTGTGCCCGAGCAACTCCTGGATCGTGCGGATGTCGGCGCCGGATTCGAGCAGATGCGTCGCGAAGCTATGGCGGAAGGTGTGCGGCGTCACCGGCTTGTCGATGCCCGCCGCCTTCGCCGCGGTCGACACCGCCCGCTGCAACTGTTTCTCGTCGATGTGATGCCGCCGCTCGTGTCCATCGCGCGGATCCTTCGAACGGCGCGTCGCCGGGAACAGATATTGCCAAGCCAACTGTCTGACGGCATTCGGGTACTTTTTCGCCAACGCATGCGGCAGCCAGACCTCGCCGAAACCCGCGTCCAGATCGCGCGCATGTTGCACCCGCGCGGTTTCGATCTGCAGACGCAGCGCTTCGCGCAGACTCGCGGGCAACACCGTCCTGCGATCCTTGGCGCCCTTGCCTTCGCGCACCGTGATTTCGTTGCGCTGCAGATCGACATCCTTGATCCGCAAGCGCACGCACTCCATCAAACGCAGACCGCTGCCGTACAGCAGACTCGCCATCAGCCAATCCCGACCGGACAGATGGCGCAGCACCACCGCCACCTCGCCTTTGGACAACACCACCGGCAACCGTCGCGTCCGCTTGGCCCGCACCACATCCTCCATCCAGGGCAAGCGCACGCCCAGCACTTCCCGATACAGGAACAACAGCGCGGCCAGCGCCTGGTTCTGCGTGCTCGGCGCGACCTTGTCCTGCGTCGCCAACCCAGACAAAAAGCGCTCCACCGCCACCCCGTCAAGCTCGCGCGGATGACGCCGCCCGTTGGCATGGATATAGCGGCGAATCCAATACAGATACGCCTGCTCCGTACGCAAACTGTAGTGCTTCAACCGCAAACGACCGCGAA
Organism: uncultured Lysobacteraceae bacterium; assembly: GCA_946480825.1. The sequence continues at coordinate 1,618 of CAMLLG010000013.1, read as the reverse complement.
CGGCGTCCAACAACCGCGGACGGCTCGCGGCGTCCTCCAGCTGTCCATCGCCATCGGCTATCGGGGGCTGCTTGCCGCGGTATGTCATATCGGGGGCTCCACGCCGTCTATTCCGACGACGATCCTCCTTCCGATTCGTTCTGGATATCGTGCAATCCCTTGTTCGTCTGTCGGTTTTTCCCGATTGACAGCCCGAGCGCAGCAGTGGCAGCGTATGCGCTACGCCCCGAATTGGGGTCTATTAGTAGTTATACCCCACAATGACTAACTCAGAGCCCGACAAAAATTTCCCGAGACCCGTAGAGTTCTTCCTTAGAAGATCTTTATACGATGCCGTTAGATTCGACGGTGAACAGGCGTGGGATGTTCTCAAAATATTCTTCTTCACTGGAACTTATGACAATTACTGTGTGGAGTGCAAAAGAACATCCACATTTCAAGCGATTCAAGTCGAACGGCCAAAAGAATATGTAAGAGACTATGCAAAAGAAGCTGCATTGGAAAAGCAAGGAAAGAAGCCAGAAAGTCCGAAGATTCCTTCCGGGGTAACGACGGTAACAACAAAATGTGCACGCTCTGATACCCACATACAGTACTTTTTATTTCTGGTTCAAAAACACATTGAATCCGATGATGATTGGACGATCTACTCTACTGTTGAGAAGATCGGACAGTATCCATCTTTCTCAGATATAAACATCCAAAAGCTAAAAAATTACAACGCCGTTCTCGATAAAGATAAAGTTCGAGAACTCAGTAGAGCAATTGGTCTTGCATCTCATGATATTGGCATTGGTTCTTACGTATATCTGAGAAGAGTATTTGAAAGCCTGGTAGAAGATGCCCATCAAACCGCTAAGAAATCTAGTGGTTGGAACGAAGAGGAGTATCTTGCAAAACGAATGGCTGAAAAGATTCAGATGCTAAAAAACGAATTACCTCCGTTCTTAGTTGAGCATCCGAAAATCTATTCAATTCTTAGCAAAGGAATTCATGAACTATCCGAAAGTGATTGCCTGAAAAATTTTGAAACGCTTAAGTTGGGGACAGAGCTAATCCTAGACCAGAGACTTGAAGCAAAAGAGCGTGAAGACAAGATTAAGGCCACGCGTGAAGCGCTGGGAAAAATTTAGGCTGGGGTATAACAATTCGTTCAAGCCGACCCCGCATCGTGGCGTCGGCCACGTGCCTACGCTACGCTAGCACGCGTCCGCCACCCCGCTGCGGGGCGGCTTAACTCAGGCGTTAGCGCCCACAACGGAGAACATGGATGGCCGATACCCTAGACCGCTACAGCGTCATTCTTCGGGACGGCTTGCCACCCCGTGAGTTTGCATTCCTCGCACATCTCTGCAGCAGACTAACGTCTGAGTCAGGTCAAGACCTGTTGTTCTTGCGGTGCACAAGCGTGGACACATCGCATCATCTCTACCTGCAAGTCGAAGCACTATGGCCGGGTAGTGAGTCACCACAGCCAATGCAGATTCCCCACTACATGGTTCTGCTCATAACTGGCCGCGAGTTGCCCAAGGCAATAGGTTTCGTTGCGCCGCAAGGTGGGCGCTAACAATTCATTCAAGCCGAAGCCGCTTCGCGGCTCGGCTTAATTCAGGCGTTA
>CAMLLG010000012.1 GCA_946480825.1 uncultured Lysobacteraceae bacterium | reverse complement strand
CCCGCCACACCCGGCGGCACCGGCCGCAGCGACGCGTCGACCACATAGGCCTGCGTGTTGTCCAGCGGACGGCCGATCGGCGGGTCGTCGAGGTCGGCATCCGCGCCCAGATCGGCGACCGTGGCGACCACGGTCGTTTCTGTCGGCCCGTAGGTGTTCAACAAACGGATCCGCTCGTCGACCTTCTGCTTCCAACCGGCCAGCGCCCGCCCGTCGAGACGCTCTCCTCCCAGGATGCACAGGCGCAACGACGACAGCGCCGTCAACTGCGCATCGTCCAGATCTTCGACCCAAAGATGCCAGAACGCGGTCGGGAGACTGACGACGGTGATTCCGTGTTTCCGCACATACGCGCAGAAACGCGCGCCATCGATCAGCATGTTCTCGTCGCGGAACACCAGCGTCGCGCCCGAGGTCAGCGCGATCGCGAATTCCTCGACGAATGCATCGAAGTTGCAGGAAGCGAACTGCAGCACACGATCTCGCTCGTCGATCCCGTAGTGCCGCTGCGCTGCAGCGCAATAGGCATGCACATTGTCGTGCCGGATGACCACGCCCTTCGGCGTACCGGTGGAACCCGACGTATAGATCACGTAGGCCAAGCGCGACGGATCGTCTGCGTTCTCGATTTCTGGCGGTTCCGCGAAACCGTCGGTCGACGCGTCGCTCGCAGTTGGCGCATCGACGAGCGCCAACTGCGCAGCCGCCGGCAGCAGCCCGGCGTGTCGCGACTGGGCGACGATCCAGCGCAGCGCCGCATCGTCGGCGATCTGTTGAAGACGCATCTCCGGATAGAGCGGATCCAGGGGTACGTAGGCGGCGCCCGCCTTGAGGATGCCGAGCACGCCGATCGCCAAATCCAGACCGCGATCGACACAGAGGCCCACGAGATCGCCGGGCGCAACTCCCATGGCGACCAGGCGATGGGCCAGACGATTGGCACGCGCATCCAGGGCGGCATAGTCGAGTTCGCCTTCACCGGGTGCGATCACGGCGGTGTGCGTCGGCTGCGCCGCAGCGCAGCGTGCGAACGCCTGATGCAGCGGCACGGGCGGCGGCAGCGGCGGAGCGATCGGCACGCCCAGCGCGATCGCTTCGGCGGTTTCGCTCTCGCTCGGCGCAAGCAGGGCGCGAAGATGCGTCTTCGGATCGGCGGCCGCACGGACCAGCGTTTCGCGCAGGCTCGCGCCAAGCCGTTCGATGGAGACACGATCGAACAGATCGATGTTGTACTCGAGATCGGTGATGATGATCTCGTCGAACTCGACGAGGGTCAGGGTCAGATCGAATTTCGCCGTCGACTGCCGGTTTTTTTCCTTGATCAAGGTGAGCCCGGGGAGAGAAAGCTCGCCACGCTCGTAATTCTGCATCACCAGCATGACCTGGAAGACCGGGCTGTGACTCAGGTCGCCGTGGGACAGATTCTCCGCCAGCATCTCGAAGGGAATGTACTGGTGATCGTAGGCCTCGAGCGTATTGCGCTTCGTCTGTTCGAGAAGATCGACGAACGTGGGGTCGCCGGAAAGGTCGATGCGCAGCACCAGCGTATTGAGGAAGAAACCGATCAGAGGGGCGAGTTCGGAATGGGTGCGGCCGGCGATCGGCGTGCCGACGACGACATCGTCCTGGCCGCCGTGCCGTTTGAGGACGACGGCGAAGGCCGCGAGCATGGTCATGAACAGCGTGGCGCTGTATTGCCTGCTGAGCAGATTGAGGTCGCGCACCAGAGCCGAGTCGAGCTCGAAACGCACGTGATCCCCGTGGAAACGCTGCACCGGGGGGCGGCGACGATCGAGCGGCAAGCCGTGCAAGCGCGGCGCCTGATCCAGCTTTCGCTTCCAGTAGTCCAACTGCCGGACCAGCACGTCTCCCTTCAGCCAGTCCTGCTGCCAACGCGCGAAATCCGGGTACTGGATCGCCAGTCGCGGCAGGGGATCGTCCAATCCGCGAAGAAAAGCACGATACAGCGTCGTCATCTCGTTGATGAGCACTCCGATCGAGGAGCCGTCGGAAGCGATGTGGTGCATTTTCCACAGCAGCACATGGTCGAAATCCCCCATCGCGACGAGGGTGATCCGCAACATGTAATCGCGATCGATCCGCATCGGCGCCGCGGCATGTTCCGCGATCAGCGCGCGCAGGCGCTCTTCCCGTTCGACCGCCGAGACGACATCGCGCAGGTCCAGCAGTTGCGGCTCGAACCCTTCGTGGCCGCGAATGACCTGGCGCGGCTCGCCGTCGACCTCGACGAAGATCGTACGCAGCGCCTCGTGTCGGCCGACGATCGTTCGGAACACGCGGAACATGGTGTCGACCCTGAGATCGCCTTTCATGCGAAGCGCGCCGGAGATGTGATACGTACTGGAGAGCGACTCTTCGAGCCGGTCGAGATACCACAACCGCTTCTGGCTGATCGAAAGCGGAAAGTCGCCGCCGCGCGGATAGACCGGAATGGTGTCCGAAACGTCGGCGAGCAAGGACTGATTGGATTGGACGAATCGCAGGATCTCGTCCTTGTCGCGCCTCAGCGCATCCAGCAGCTCGCCGGTCAGTACGCCATCCGGCGCCTTGACCTTGAGCTTGCCGTCGACGACGGACAGGAACACCCGCTTTTGGGTCAATTCGTTGACGAGCCTGGCGATGTTCATAGTTCGAATTCTTCGAAATCCGTCTGGTCGTCGTAGGCGTGGCCGCTGCGTTCGAGCGCCTGCATCAGATCGATCTTCTCGGCGAGACCGCGCAAGGTCGGGTCCTCGTAGACCCAACCGACCTGCAGCGCGATGCCGAATTCGCTGCGGATCCGATACAGCAACGAGGTGATCAATATCGACTGTCCGCCCAAGGCGAAGAAATTGCCGTCCGCCCCCACGCTGTCGACCCCGAGTATCGTTTCCCACAGCGCCGCCAATCGGCGCTCGGTCTCGGTCTCGAGCTGGACGACGCCTTGCTGACGCTCGACCGTGCGCAGAAGCGCATTGCGATCGACCTTGCCGTTGGAAGACAGCGGAAATTCGGCGCGCTCGATCAGAATCTGCGGCACCATGTACGAAGGCAGCGCATCGACCAGACGTTGGCGGATCTCCGCAAGCCGCTGCGCCGAGGGATCCGCAGGACATTCGAACGAGACGAACCCGACCAGGATCGAGGTCTCGCCCCAGGTCTTGACGCCCGCGGCCGCTCGCACGACGCCGGGGATCGCAAGCATCGCCTGCTCGATCTCGCCCAGTTCGATGCGATAACCGCGCAGCTTGACCTGCTGGTCGATGCGGCCGAGGTAGCGCAGGTTGCCACTGGGCAACAGGCTGACCAGGTCCCCCGTGCGATACAGGCGTTCTCCCTCGCCGACATCGGGTCGCGAGACGAACCGCTCATCGGTGAGATCGGACCGCCCCAGGTAACAGCGCGCAAGGCCCGGCCCGCCGATGTAAAGCTCACCCGCCACGCCGGGAGGCACCGGACGCATGTCCGGATCGAGCACGCGATGATCGACGTTCGCCAGCGGAGCGCCGATGCTCAGCAGATCCACCGGCCCATCGGTGGCGCGCACCTGTCTCAGCAACGAGTACACCGTAATCTCGGTCGGTCCGTATCCGTTCCATACCTCTTCGCTGCGACTCAACAGCGCTTTCGCCAGGGATTCCGTCAGCGCTTCGCCCCCGGTGATCGCGAGCAGACCCGTCGTCCCCTGCCAACCGGCAGACAACAGCGACTGCCAGGTCGAAGGCGTGGCCTGCATCGCATCGACACCCTGCGTATCGAGCAGGGCCCTGAGCCGCCTGCCATCGTTGACATCGTCTTCCGCCGCGATCACAACCGTATCGCCGCGGGTGAGCGGCCAGAACAGATCCACCAGTGACATGTCGAACGCCAGCGTGACGACCGCCAGCCAGCACCGACGGCGTCCGGACGGGAATCGTTCGGACATCGCCGCGAGGAAATGAGAGAGCGCCGCGTTGCCGATGCAGACGGCCTTCGGCACGCCTGTCGAACCCGACGTGTAGATGAGATAGGCGTCGCGCGCAGGATCGGCGACGCAATGCGGGGGCGAGGCGACAGGGCCGGCAACGGGTACGTCGATTTCGAGGATCGGCACCTGCGCTGCGGCGAAGATCGAACTTGTCGCCGCCTCGCCCAGCAAGAGCGATGCTCCCGCGTCGCGCAACATCAACTCCAGGCGTTCAGGCGGATGCGTCGGATCCAAAGGCAGATAAGTCGCACCGGCTTTCATCGCCGCAAGCATCGCCATCGCCATGCGTATGCCGCGTCGCACTCCGATCGCGACGATCGTTCCCGGTCCGACGCCGCGATCGGCGAGTCGGCCCGCCAATTCGTCCGCGAGCGCGTCCAGCTCGCGATAGCGAACGATTTCGTCGCCGTGGCGCAATGCGATCGTATCCGGCTGCGCCCGCGCGCGGCGCTCGAACAGAGCGTGCGCAGGCACGAACGGGCCGAATTCGATGCGGGGACCATCGATGGCGCGCTGGATCTCGATATCGCCGGGGAGCATCGGAAACAGCGTCGAGATCGGCGAATCCGGCTCGGCGATCGCACGTTCGAGCAATTCCGAGAAACGCTTCGCCATCGATGCGATGGTCCCCGGCAGCCAGAGGTCCGAATTGTATTCCCAGCGCAGGCGGATGCCTTCGTCGAGATCGGCGATATTCAGGATCAGATCCGTCTTGGACGGCGACTGCGGCGGATAGAACTGCTCGAGCGACGCGTCGTCCATCCGCAATCGCAGGTAGTCCGATACCTGCTGGACGAGCATGATCTGGAAGAATGCGGAATGATCGACAGTGCCGGCGAGTCCCATGCGAACGGCGAGATCGGAGAGCGATGCGCGATCGTGCTGCAGCGCCTCCGCGATCCGTCCGCGCGAGGCGTGCAGCAGTTCGGCGAAGCGCTGGCCGGCGGTCGATTCCGAGCGCAGCATGGCGACATTCAGGAAGCAGCCTACATTGCGCCCGTACCGCCCACGGTGGCGTTCGCTGACCGGCATGCCGATCACGACATCGCTCTGACCGCTCATGCGCGAAATCAGAAGCGCGAGCGCGGTGTGGAAGCAGACGTAGAGGGTCGTGCGGCGTTGCGCGCAGAAGGTGCGAATCCGGGCGCTGACGACCGCATCGAGGTCATGCTCGTGAATCGCGCCATGAAAGGTCTGGCGGGGTCCCCGCGGTCTGTCGATGGGCAGACGATGGAGTTCCGGCATGCCGGCGAGGGCCCGCTCCCAATACTCGAGATCGGCCTGCTCGATTTCGGGTTCGCGCGCGGTCTCATGCCGGCGCAGATATTCCCGATATCCATCCTCCTCTTCTCCCACGATGCGCGCGTCGGCACCCGGAACGCCGGCATACAGCGCGGCCAGCCGGGATGCGATCAATTCGATCGACTCCTCGTCGCCCACGATGTGATGCAACGAAATCAGCAGCAATTGCGCATCGGGCGCCGTCTGCACCAGCACCGCCCGGATCGGTGCGTCATGCTCGAGATCGAAAGAACGACAGGCTTCGCGACGGACGATGTCCGCCACCTCGGCTTCACGATCGGCGCCTTCCTGTCGCGTCGGCACGATCACTTTCAGTGGCGCCTCGCGGCGGTCCAGGATCCGTTGCCGGATCGCGCCCTCATCGGAGACGAAAAAGGAGGCACGAAGCGCGGGCACCGCCAGCACCAGCCGACCCAGGGCCGCGCGCAGCCGATCGGGATCGAGCGCACCGGAGACCCGGAAGAAAATCGGAATATTGTAGGCTGCGGCGGCATCGCGTCGCTGGGTGGTCGTCCACATGTGCTTCTGCAGGGCCGTCGCGCACAGACTGCCGTCCGCGGCTGCGGTCTCGACGGGCAACGACGCGTTCGACGGCGCCGACGCCGACGTCGGCAGCGCGCGCAGATGAGCGGCCAGATCGCGTACCGAGTCGTGCTCGAACAGCACGCGATAGTCCAGCGCAAAGCCGAGCAGATCGTGGATCGCTTTCCGCATTTTCGCGATCAACAGGGAATTTCCGCCGAGTTCGTAGAAATTGTCGGAAACCGAGATCTCCTCGCGTTCGAACAGATCGCGCCAGATCCCGATCAGCGCGGCTTCCAGCGGATCGGATACGAATTCGGTGGCGGCGGCGGTCGCGCGCGACGATGCGTCGAAGGCGAGCGCCTTGCGATCGAGTTTGCCGCTGGAGGTCCGCGGGAAGACATCGACCACGACGAATCGTTCCGGAACCATGTACGGCGGCAACAGCGACCTGAGCCGGCGTCGGAGCGAAGCGCCGATATCGTCGAGGACTCCCGCCCGAGGCTTCACGAACGCGACCAGAGTCTGCATCTCGTCGATCGTGCGCACATCGACAACGGCATCTTCGACCGTCGACTCGCCCAGCAGTGCGTACTCGATCTCGCCGGGTTCGATGCGGTAGCCCCGGAGTTTGAGTTGCGCATCGATCCGGCCGAGATATTGCAGATCGCCCTCCGGAAGACGCCGTACCCTGTCGCCGGTGCGGTACAGGCGGGCACCCGGCGTCGGATCGAAGGGGTGGGCGATGAATTGGCGCGCGGTAAGCTCGGGTTTGCCGTGATAACCGCGGGCCAGCCCGGGCCCGCCGATGTACAGCTCGCCCGTCGCGCCGTCCGGCATCGGACGCAAGCGCCCATCGAGCACGTAGTGCGCAACCCCGGGGACGCTTCCTCCGATCGCGAGACGGCGCAGCGGTTCCTCGTTGCGGTCCACTTCGCGAAACAACGAGTAGACGGTCGCTTCGGTCGGACCGTATCCGTTCCACAGCGCGCTGCAGCGTGCGAACATTGCATCGGCGAGCGTCCGGGTCAGCGGTTCGCCGCCGGTGATGGCGAGCATCCGGGGATGACCGTTCCAGCCGGCGGCGATCAGCATGCGCCAAGTGGTCGGGGTGGCCTGCATGGCGTCGACCTGCGTCGTGTCGAGCAGCTCCCTCAGGGCATCGCCGTCGGCGACGTCCTCCGCCGCGGCGATACGCACGCAATCGCCCCGACACAACGGAAGGAAAAGGTCGACCAGCGACATGTCGAAGGTCAGCGTGATCACGGCCAACCAGCGCCGCGGGCCGATGTCGGCCATCGCCCGACGCATCTCCTGCATGAAATGCGCGAATGCGCCGTGCTCGATGCAAACGCCTTTCGGCTCTCCGGTCGAACCGGACGTGTAAAGCACGTACGCGACATCCGTCGGCGATGGCGTGGGAAGCGGAGATTCGTCATCCTCACCGCCATTCTCGATCGCCGCAAGCACATCCGCGTCGTCGACGCAGACGGCGACCAGATCGCTCGGCAAGAGCGCCGCACGGTAGCGGGACGTGGTCACGACGAAGCGGGCACCCGCATCCGCAACGACCCGTGCGATGCGCGCGGGAGGGTGCGAGGGATCGACGGGCACATAAGCGGCGCCCGTCGCGAGCACGCCGATGACCGTCGCCGGCAGATCGATCGTACGATCCAGACACAGCACGACGACGTCGCCGGGACCGATGCCGGCGCGTCTGCGCAGCAACCGCGCCAACCGATCCGCGCGCACCTCCAGCTCGCAGTAACGCAACACGCCATCGCCTTGCCGCACCGCGATCGCATCCGGCGTCGAACGCGCCTGTTTCCGCACCTGCGCAGACACGCTTTCGAAAGGCCGCGGCAGCGCTTCGCGAAAAGACACCGGTGCGCGATCCTCGATTCGGGGCGGCGCGAGCGGCAGCTCCGCGAGCGACGCGCCCGTGGCTGCGCTCAGCCCTTCGAGCAGTATCGCCAAGCCTTGCGTCAGGCCTTCGACGGTCCTACGCGCGTACCGGTTTCCGTCATGCAGCCAATGGCAGGTCCAACCTTCTTCGTCGCGCGCCGCATGCAGGATCAAGGCGTGCCTGAGTCGCGACGGCGCATCGACGCCTCGCAGCAGACGCACGATCTCCAGAGGGAGAAGCCGCATGGCGGGATCCGGTTGCACCACGAAGCGGAACCGGTCCTGCGCATCCGTGTCGTCGCTCGGTGCCGCCACGACCCCTGCTTCCACCGCACGGCGCAATGCGGCCCTATCGACATCGTCGGACATCGAAACCCGCAGCGCGCCCCGCTCGGCGCGCAAACAACCCGGAGACGCCGGAACTGCCTTCATCGTTGCGGTTTCGAGGGCGACGATCTCCTCGCCGCTCCAGCGCCAAAGCAACAGCACCAGCGCATCGCGCAGAAGATCGACGTCGCATGCCGGGAGACGATGGGTGACCAGCGCGGTACGCGGCGAGGCGTCCGCCGACGGCTGACGATCCGGCGCCAACGGGTTGATCAACGGAAATTCCGACACGGAAGCGACGGCGCTCTCATGCGGCATCGCGACGACGTCTTCGAAACAGCAAAGGGAGCCGTCCGCGATATCAGCATCGTCGAGCGCGCACAGAACCCGGATCGCAGCATCGTCGAACAACACGCCCCGCCCGCGCTCGAGGATCGAGCGCACCGCATTTTCCGCCGTCATGATTGATCTCCCTTGCGACGGCCGCGAACCGCGACACGACCACGCGATATGATGGGGGCGGCGGCGTTGCGCGCGTTCGTCCGTACTGCGATCACAGCAGGATTTCCTCCATGCCGTCCTCGGCATCGGTGGAAATATTCTTGCCGGAATCCCGCTGTGCGAGTGCGAAGTCGATGAGCTGCGCCAGCTCCTCGATCGTGGCCGCCGACATGAACGTCGCCATCGGAATATCGATGTCGAAAGCGTCCGCGATCTTCCTGATCACCAGGATCATCAACAGGGAATTGCCGCCGGCGGCGAAGAAATTATCGGAGACCGAGAAGCGCCGCCCGCCGAGCGCCCTGCCCCATATCTCGATCAACGCGCGCTCCGTGGCGCCGACGGCATCATCGCCGCTGCGCACCCGGTCCGCACGGGTCGCCGCCACCGGCAAGGCCGCCCAATCGACGTCGCCGCTGGTAGAAAGCGGCAACGTTTCGATCGCGACCGCATGCACCAGGGTTCCCGTTTCCTGTGTCCACGCCGAAATGACACCGTCGATTCCGGCATCGCGCCGGCCCACGGCCTGCGCGTCGTTCGCGTCGACCAGGAGGCATGCAGAGATCCTCTGCGCATCGCCACCGGGATCTTCGGCGCGCAGCCCTACCCAGCGCACGCCGCCGACGGCCTGCAGAAGGCGGCGCAGGCGCCAGGCGTCGAACCGCCCTTCCACCACGCTCCATTGCGTCCCCTGCGGACCGGCGACATCCATCGCACCGTCCCTGCGCTGCCGCGCGACGAGGCCGGAGCATTGCATGTCTTCGATCGGGGTTCGTGGCGGCCCGACACGGAGTCGTCCGGGGCACCCTGAAGCACTCGGGCGATCGCGCTCATCGAGAATCCGGCAATCGAAACCGTATGCATGCCAGCGCAAGCCGTCCCCGGTCGCCGGATCGCCTGTTGCCGCACGGAACGCGAGATACGGTAGCTTCGACGCATCGGCACTCGCGATCGCATGCCATTCGATCCCGGGGAGCGTAGTCGTTCGATCGACGATGGCTTGCGGTGCGTATACGCCGTCCACGACGGTGATGCGACGCAATGGGCACGCAGGCGCATCGGCCGAAGCGGGCAGGACCGCCAGTTGCTCCAGCGCGATCACCGCCGCTTCGCACTCACCCGAGGAGCATGCGGCATCGAAACTCGCACGAGAATGCGACGCCATCGCGTGCAGCGCATGTCCGTGGAGCAACGGGACGATCAGACCGACGATCAATGCACCGGGTTCGTCTCCCGTGAACGCCAGCAGGGCGGCATCGCTGCGGTCGGCGAAAGGAGGCGGCAATAACGCTTCAGCAGCGATGGTCCGCCGTATCGCGCGCCCTTGCACGTCGCGGTCGTAGATCGCGATCGCATGCGGCGAAAGCGAGCGCGACTGCTCGGCCAAACGGCCATCCGACCCGCTGTCCACCGCCATTCGCGAGCGCTGCCACGCCGTGCCGACCGCCGACGCGACGCGCTGCAACGACGATCCATCGGCGCCGATCGCAAGCGCCACATCGCTGTCGAGCAGAGCGTGACGTACGAGCGCCTCGTCCTGGGAAGCGGTCACGACGACGAGCGGACGACCTGAGCACAACACAGCAAGCGCGCAGACCGCCGCCTCCGCGTGGGGCGACAATTGCACCGCGATGGCGCGCCCGGCCTGCACAGCGTCGATCCGTTCGCGCGCGTGTGCGACCTCGGCACGCAGCTCATCCGCGGCAAGGACATGCGCCTGCCCGTCCCGCCAGACATGCAACCGCGGAGCGATGTCGCCGGCGATGAAGCGCGCGATCGCGGTCCGGAGATCGACCGCCGTCGCCTGCGGTGGAGACTGGCGAGGAACTGGATGCGGAATTGGATGCGGAAGCATGCCGACCGGCGTCGTTCCGGCCGCGACCGCATCCGACGCGATCGCGAGCACCAACGCAAGCAGCGCTTCGGCCGATTCGCCGAAAAATAGATCGCTGTTGTAGACCAGCGACAGCTTCATGCCCCGAGCCGACTCGGTCATGTTCAGCACCAGCTCGAATTTCGCGGTGCTCTTCCTGCGCTTGACGATCTCCAGCTGGAGGTCCGTCTGCGAAAGAGTCATGCCTTCGTTGCGATCGTCCAGCAGCGAAATCATGATCTGGAAGATCGGATTGTAGCGGGGACTGCGGGGAATATTCGACCGCTCGACCAGCATGTCGAAAGGCACATGCTGGTGCGCGTAGGCGTCGACGATATGACGTTTGTTCTCGAGCAGAAGCTGCTCGAACGGAACATCGTCGTCGACCTGCGTGCGCAGCACGACGGTATTCAGGAAAAACCCGATGATCGGCTCCACGTCCTTGTGTCCGCGTCCGGCGGCGACCGTGCCCATGACGATATCGCTTTCGCCGCTCCAGCGGGACAGCGCGATCGCGAACGCGGTCTGCATGAACATGAACAGGGTGACGCCGCAGCGTTGACAGAAACGGCGGGCGGCATCGATGTCGACCTCCCCCATGGTCGCCGCGATCGAATCGCCGTTGAAGGTCTGCCGTTTCGGCCGGGGCTTGTCGAGCGGCAACCGATGCACGCGCGGAATCCCGCGAAGGCGCGTCTGCCAGTAGCGGATCTGCGCCTCCAGGACTTCTCCGCACAGCCAGCTGCGCTGCCAACTCGCGTAATCTCCGTATTGCAGGGCGAGCGGCGGCAGCGGATTCTCCCTGCCGTGCAGATAGGCCGTATAGATGCGATAGAACTCGAGCACCAGCAGCTTCATCGACCAACCGTCCGAAGCGATGTGGTGCATGTTGAACAGCAGCACATGCTCGCGCTCCGACAGGACCAGCATCTGCGCACGGATCATGAGATCGCGACCGAGGTCGAAGGGGGTCTTTTCGTCCTCGATCGAGATGCGACGGATCTCGGCGCGCTGCGCATCGCAGGGAAGGTCGGTCAGATCGCGCTCGATCAGACGGAATCCGAAATCGCGATCGACGCGCTGCATGACCTGGCCATCGACCTCGACGAATCGCGTACGCAGCGTTTCGTGACGCTCGATGATGGTCTTCAGGGTACGCTCGATCGTATCTCGATCGATTCCGCCCTTCAGGGTGAAGCCGTACGGCATGTTGTACTGCGCGCTCTGCCCTTCGAGGCGATCGATGGTCCAGAGACGCTGTTGCGCATACGACAGCGGCAGCAGATCGCGATCGGCGACCGGCTCGATCGCAGGCAGCGGCGCCTCCGTTTGCTGGGACAGCAGAACGCCGGCGAATTCGGCGATGGTCGGATGCTCGAAGAGCGCGGCGACGCCGGCCTCGATGCCGAGCTCGTCCCGGATCCGGCTGATCATCCGCGTGGTCAACAGCGAATGTCCGCCCAACTCGAAGAAACTGTCCTCGATTCCGACTCGCTCCACACCGAGCAGATCCTGCCAGAGCAGACAGAGCGAACGCTCCAGTTCGTTGCGCGGCGGCGCATAGTCCCGCGTCCGCCGATCGTTTTCCCCAGGAGCTGGCAGCGCCTTGCGATCGATCTTGCCGCTGCTCGTCAACGGCATCTTCTCGAGGCAAACGAAGATGGCCGGTATCATGTAATCGGGCAAGGAGCGCGTCAGCGACGATTTGAACGCGCGCACCAGCTCCTGACGAGCGTCTTCCTCGAAGCTCTGGCCCTCCGCGATCGCCGCATAGGCGACGAGCTGGGTATCGCCGGCGATCGCGACCGGGAGCACCGCGGCGGACACCACGGCAGGATGCGCGGACAAGGCGGCTTCGATCTCGCCGAGCTCGATGCGGAAGCCGCGAAGTTTGATCTGATGATCGAACCGGCCGAGGAAACCGAGACTGCCATCGTCGCGCCAGAAAACCTTGTCGCCGGTCCGATACAGACGTTCGCCAGCCCATTCGGGCGTCACGAATCGCTCGAGGGTGAGCTCCTCGCGATGACGATAGCCGCGTGCGACACCATCGCCGCCGATGAACAGTTCGCCCGGAACGCCCACCGGCAGCGGGCGCATGCGCGGATCCAGCACATGGACCCGCGTGTTGGCCAGCGGACGCCCGATGCCGATCGCCTGCTGGCCGGCGCGCAGGCGGTCGGTCGTCGACCAGATCGTGGTCTCGGTAGGGCCGTACATGTTGTCGATGAACGCCGGAGTGGCGGCGGCGATCGCATGGAGGAGATCAGGCGCGAGGGCCTCGCCGCCGACCAGCAACTGTCGCAGGCGCCCCAACGCACGGGCGAAATCAGGATCGCGCACGAACATCGACAACAGCGACGGCGTGGATTGCAGATGCGTGACGGCGTGGCGCTCGATGAGCGTTGCGAGCGTGGTTCCCCCAACGCTGCCGGAACTCGCCTGCACATGGCGGTCGTCGGCGATCACGACCGTGAATCCCGCCGCCAGCGTGCAGAGCAGTTCGAGGATCGAAATGTCGAAACAGTAATTGGTGACCGCCAGCCATACCGGATCGCCGACGCTCGCGTCGACGACGCGACGCATGGCGTGGTGGAAGTTCGCCAGCTGCCGGTGTTCGACCATCACGCCTTTCGGCAGCCCCGTGGAACCCGAGGTGTAGATGACGTAGGCGAGATCGTCGCCCCTCGTCGGGATCGCGGTTTCCGGCGGGGATCCGCCATCGAAGGCCGCAAGCGTCACGCGGAAGTGATCGCCATCGATATAGAGCACCGGCATGTCGAGATCGGCCATCAGCGGGCGCTGCCCGGCGCCGGCCAGCATCACTTTCGCGCCTGCGTCCCCCGCCATGTAGGCGATGCGCTGCGGGGGATGATGCGGATCCATGGGAAGGTAGGCGGCGCCGGCCTTGAGCACCGCGAGTAGGCATACCGGCAGATCGAGCGAGCGTTCGATGCACAGGCCGACGAGGTCGCCGCGGCCCACGCCTTCTTCGCAGAGTCGCCTGGCGAGACGATTCGCGGCCGCATCGAGCTGTGCGTACGTCAACGCATGATCGTCATGGCGAAGCGCCACGCGCGCCGGCTCCAGGCTGGCGCGTTCGCGGATCAGCTCATGCAGGGGCGATGGCGGCATCGCAAGGCGCTCGCCCGCGCTCCAGCTTTGGATCCGTGCCCGTTCGGGGTCCGAAAGAATCTCCAGATCGTGAATGCAACGACCGGGATCGGCGGCGATACTCTCCAGCAGCACGATGAAATTCTCGATCAGCGCATGGGCGAAACCGTCGTCGAACAGGCTTTCGGCGTACTTCAGACTGAATTGGAGTTGCTGTTCCTCCAGCACAGACAATTCCAGATCGTAGGGCGCACGCAGAGCGCTCTTCTCGATCAGCTCGAGATCGAGCGGGCCGAGGGACAGCCTGCGGTTGCCCTTCTGCTGCATGGTGAGCATGATCTGGAAGATCGGACTGTGCGCGAGACTGCGAGGGGGCTTCAGCTCTTCGACCAGCATGTCGAAAGAGATGGATTGATGGTCGTAGGCCTCGACGACCGTCGACTTGTTCCTGCGCAACAGCGCCTCGAAGCTGGGCGCTCCGGACAGATCCGTGCGCAGGACCAGAACATTGACGAAGAATCCGATCAGCGGCTCCAGATCCCGGTGCAGGCGCCCGGCGACCGGTGTGCCGACGACGATATCCTCCTCGCCCGAATAACGCCCGAGCAGCACCGAGAACGCCGTCTGCATCAGCATGAACAAGGTGACGTCGTAGCGCTGGCAGAGCATTTGCAGTCGCATGCTCAACGCCGCCGAAGCGCTGGCCTGGACGAGTTTCGCGGCGAAGGATTGGCGCTCCGGGCGCGGCCGGCACAGCGGCAGACCGTGCAGAATGGGCGCCCCGGCCAGCTGTCGTTTCCAGTACGCGAGTTCCGCCTGCAGTACTGCGCCCTGCAGCCAACGCTGCTGCCAGAGGGCATAGTCCGCGTACTGATACTTGAGCGGCGGCAGCGGATCCTGGCCGCCCGCCTCCAGCGCCGGATAGATCGCCGACAACTCGCCGATCAGTATCCGAAGCGACCAGGCATCGGACACGATGTGGTGCATATTGAACAGGATGGCGTGCTCGTCGTCCGACATCCGCACGATACCGACGCGCAACATCATGTCGCGATCGATGCGAAATGGCGCTCCTGCATCATCGCTGATCAATTGACGCAGACGTTCGTCGCGCAGCGGCGCCTGCATGGCCGAGAGGTCGTGACGACGCACCGTCAGCGGCGGATCGGCCAATATTTCCGCGTACGGTTGACCATCGGCTTCGCGAAACCTGGCGCGCAATACCGCATGCCGACGGACCACGATGCGGATGGCTTCGATGAAACGATCGGCGTCGAAAACCCCACGCACACTGAAGGCGCTCGGCAGGTTGTACTGCACCGATCCTTCGTTGAGCCGATCGATGAACCAGAGCCGCTGTTGCGCATGGGACAGCGGCGATCGCCCGGTCGCGGGATACGCCACCAGATCGGGGAGCCGGCTCTTGCGAGCGCGTTCGTCGCCGGCGAGCCGCTCCAGATGCGCGATGACTTCCTCGCGATGAGCGACGATCGACTCGCGAAGCGCGTCGTCGAGCGCCCCTTCGGCCGCGCGATAGCGGAGTTTTCCGTCCTCCACGAACAGGTAGCAACCGCGCTCCACCGCTGCGGCGACGATCTCCGCCGCGCGCGTCACAACTCTCCCTCCACCACATCGACGCCGGGGCGATCGAGCGCTTCTGCCGCCTTCATCAAGCGCATGGTCTGATCGCGTGTTCCGAGATGATCGGCCATCTGTCGGATGGTCGGATTCTCGAAGACGAATTTCAGGGTCATTTCGGTGCCGTCCGCTTCGAAACTGCGGCGCATCCCGCTGAGCAGACGGATGGCCGACAGGGAATCGCCTCCAGCTTCGAAGAAATTGTCGTGAACGCCTATCTCGTCCCGATTCAGGACATGCGTCCACAGCGACGCGATCGCGCGCTCGGTCGAAGTCTCCGGTGCGACGAACGACTTCGGCGCGCCCGCATCCATTCCGCTGATCGCCGGCAACGCGTTGCGATCGAGTTTGCCATTCGTGCTCAGGGGGATACTGTCGATGGTCGCGAACACGGAGGGAATCATGTAATCGGGAAGCGACTGCGCAAGATAGCGACGCAGGGCCTGATAGCCATCGGAACCGGCGATGGGCACGTCCACCGGCCATTGCCGCATCTGTTCGCGACCGATGCGGCCGCCGAGCAGGCCGTACACCAGCCCCATCGGCAAAGCCTCGGGCAGATTCCCCCATGCCGTCATCGCGATATTTCCGACCGGGCAGAAGCCGAAGCCATGCAGGGGGCCCAGATGCATGGCTTGCTGTGCCCATTGGCCTGCGGCGCGCCAAGCCTGCGCCTCATCTTTCTCGTACATCAGGTAAGCCGTGAATTGCGCTGCGGCATGCAGATCCTGATTCTCGATCCCCTGGCTCAGCCTGAGCGCGGAAGGATCGAGCGCGAAAACCGGCGTCAACGCAGCCGCATCCCGTTCGAAACGATACAGCGTTCCGGCAGGTGCGCCTCCATGGTCGTCGTGAATGGCCAGCAGCAGCGTGAAGCCGGTCGTCGGCAACGCAGCGAACAGTGCCGACAAGGCGTCCAGCGCCAGGGGGCCGCCTTCGAAGCGACGGTAACTTTGCCTCGCCAATACGCCGAACGCAGGATCGATCTCTGAGCCACCGCTCGCGACCTCGTCGGGCCCGACGCGCAGCGCGGCCAGTACCCTGTGGCTCTCGCCGATGTCGAAGGCGGCGGCGCAATCCGTATCGAGGACGAGATCCGCCAGCGCGATGCCATGCTCGGCAGCGGCGCCCGCAAGCAGACGTTGCGCATGCCCGGCCTCGATCGCCGCGAATTTTTCGGCATAACGTCCGTACAGCGGCGCGATCGCACGCATGTCGGCGATCAGGACGACGTCCAGACCCTGGGCGCCGGGCGTGTGCACGCCGACCTTCAGCAACCTGTGCTGCGCGGGGTCGTGATAGTAATTGCCCGGCGCGAGCCCTGCGACCGCATGCTCGCCGACACGCAGATAGCACTGGACGGCATGGGTCGAACCCGCGGACGGATAGAGCCGTTTCGGCAACGCATGGCCTTCGACCGCGATGTCGGCGAGGGCCGCGAGCCAGGCGCCGAGACGGGCGAGCGGAAGCGGCGCGACATCGATCCGCGCGTCCAGTCGCAGAGTTTCCGGAAACCGCAGGAAGACGAAGTCGCCGCGGCGCAACGCACCGCTCAGCGACACCGCGTCGACCGGAGTCTGGAAGCGGCGCAGTCCGGCGCATTGGAATTTGAAGGCGGCGCGCTCGATCGGATCGGTGAGCAGGCCATCGTCCACGGTCTTGCCGCGAGCCGCGTCGGCACCGATATCCGGGACCACGTACGCCACCAGCCGACGCTGTCCGAACTTGTCGCCGTCGGCGAGCACCACGGCATCGCGAATACCCTCGGCGCGGCGCAGTACCGCTTCGATCTCGCCCAACTCGACGCGGTTGCCGCGGATCTTGACCTGACTGTCGCTGCGCCCGAGAAATTCGATGTCGCCGTCGGGCAGGTAACGGCCGAGATCTCCGGTGCGGTAAAGCCGTTCGCCCGACAAGGGATGGACGAAGAAGCTCGCTGCGGTCTTGACCTCGTCTCCCCAGTAACCGCGCGCCAGACCGATGCCGCCGATATGAAGATGTCCCGTCGCCCAGTCGGGCCGGTCCTGCAGCGCATCGTCGAGGACGCGGAACATCTGATTGTCCAGGGGTCGTCCGTAGGGCACGCTGCGGCGACCGGCCATCGATTCCTTCACGGGATAGACGATCGACCAGATCGAAGCTTCGGTCGCGCCGCCGAGGCTGACCAGTTCGATCTCCGGCCGCAGCGCGAACAAACGATCGGGCAAGGCCGGCGGCATCCAGTCGCCGCTCGACAGCGCCAAGCGGAGCGACCGGACGGCGGCCCGGTCACGATGCTCCGCCTGCTCTACCAGCAGTTGCAGCAGGGGCGGCACCGTGTTCCACAGCGTGACGCCCTCGTCTTCGACCAGCGCAAGCCAGTGCGCCGGGTCCTTGTCGCGCGCGGCCTCCGGAACGACCAGGGTCCCGCCCGCCGCGAGCACGCCGAAAATGTCGTAGACCGACAGATCGAAGCTCAACGACGACACGCAGAGCACGCGATCGTCGGGGCCGACGCCGAAACGCCGATTGATATCGACGATCGTGTTCAGGGCGCCGCGATGTTCGATGACCACCCCCTTCGGAATGCCCGTGGAGCCCGAGGTGAAGATGACGTAGGCGATATCGTCCGGCGTCGCGCGTGGCGGTGGCGGAAGCGCGTCGCAGGGAGCCGCCACCTCCGGAACGACCGTCAGAACGGTCGCGGCCGCGGGGAAACGCAGATGCGACCCGACGTCCGGCTGCGTCAGTATCGTGTCGACGCCTGCCTGGGCGAGCAGAAGATGTATGCGTTCTTCCGGCAGTTGCGCGTCGATCGGAAGATAGGCGCCGCCATGACACAGAATGCCCAGCACCGCCGCGACCTGCTCCCAGCCCTTGTGCATGACGACCGCGATCGGCGTCTCGCATCCTGCTCGCGCGTTCGCCAGTCGATCGGCGATACCGACGGCGAGCGCGCGCAGTGCGCGGTAGCTCAGCGAGCCGCCCGGGTATCGAACCGCGATGCGATCGCCATGTTCGTCCGCGCGCGCGAGGAAGGGTTCGTGGATCAGGCCCTCCGGGACCGGCGCGGCCGTCGCATTGACGTGCAGGCGTCGCGCCGCCTGAAGCGGCGGCAGGGCCGATGGCAGAATCCGGTCGAGCGGAAGTCGTTCGTCCGCGAATGCCTCCAGCAGATCGCAGTATGCCGCGAACATGTCGTCCAGCATGCCGTCCGGAAACAATCCGTCGAGCGTGTCCCAAGACACGCCCAAGGCCCCGGCGCTCTCGCGGACGACATGATCGAGCCAGACCTGCGACGACTGCGCGATGCCGTAACTCGCATCGTCGCCGAGTCGGGTCAATGTCGAGAGGAACTCGCCCGAGGCCTCGCCTCGCCGACTGCCCGACATTCCGAGCGCACTGGTGAACACGATCGGCATCGCGACCGCCTGCTGGCTGGCGTAACGCCGATTGAGCAGACGCAGTACGTCGACACCGTCGAAGCCGCGATGCTCCATGTCGCGCCAGAGCTGATCCTGCACGCGTCGGATGTTTTCCCGCAAGGTCGCGCCCGGATCGAATTTCGTCTCGAGCAGGATCAACGACGTGAAATCGCCGACCACATCGCCGATCTGCGGATGTACAGGAGGTCGATTGAGCAGCGTCAGATTGAGACAGAAATGAGACGTTTTGGCCCAACGCGCCAGAACCGCGGCGAAGAGCGTCAGCAACAGAGCCGAGGCCGTCATGCCCGCTGCCTGCACGCGCTTCTGGCTGCGCTCCCAGCGCTCGGCGCCGATCATGTGCTCGCGCCGGATGAATCTCGGTTGCTGGATATTCTCCGGCGTCGTCGCCAGCGGCAGCTCCGGCGCCGGAGGCAGAGCGTCCACGCGATCTTCCCAGTACGCGCGCGCCCGGGCCTGCGCTTCGGTTCCCTCGCTCGCATACAACGCCTGCACGTACGTGCGGAACGTGTATGTCAACGGCGGCAAAGACGCGCCCGGCGATGCGTACAGCGCATCCAGATCGCGGATGAGAATCATCGTACTCATCGCATCGGCGACAAGCATGTCGATGCTGAAATGCAGGCGAAAACGACCATCGCCACGACGCGCGACCACGACTTCGAACAAGGGCCAGCGATCGAACGGCAGGGTCTGGTGAGACATCCGCTCGCGGATGGCCGCCAACCTGTCCTCGCCCGCCGCGCCATCGCCGGAAAAGTCGTGGAAGGCGACCGCATAGTCCGGCACGTCCTCCAGGATGCGTTGCGTACCGTCTTCGGCAAAGACCGCACGCAGCATTTCGTGGCGTCCGATCAACGCGTTCCAGGCGTCGGAAAAGCGCGCCACATCGAGACGATCGAGTTCGATCTCGAAATAATTGTGCGTGGAAACGTTGCCCAGCACGAAATCCCCGGACCTGCCGATGAGATACGACTGCTGGATGCGGGTCAGGGGAAAAGGCGCGTGGCGCTCGTCCGTATCGCCTTCGATGGACCGCTCCGTGCCGGATCCGATGCGCTGCGTCGCCCGCGCCGCGTTCTCGAGCGTTCGCCGATCCTTCGAGATCAATGCCGCGAGGCGTTCGCGCTTGTCGGCCATGTCGCCGCTCATCTCGATCTCCTTCTCTCATGCTTGGCCTCGAGCCGATCGGCACGGCCGGCATCGAATTCATGACCGGCACACCGGCCGACAAGGCCTTGCGATCCGTATTCTTTCATGTTCGCAACCCGTCCGCGATCCTTTCCGCGATCGCGATGCACGTCAAGTTGGTTGGTACGGTCGTGATTTCCGGCATGATCGAAGCGTCGGCGACGATCAGGTCGGAAACGCCGCGCAGCGCACCGGTGAAATCGGTCGCGGCCGTTGCGTCGTTCTCGCCCCCCATGCGCAGGGTGCCTGTCGGGTGCATCGAACTGCGTACCGTCGTATACACGAGAGTTTCGAGCTGGCGGTCCGTGTCGACCACGTCCTGGTTCCACATCACGATTCTGTCGATCCTTTCACGCATCTGCGGCTGTTTCAGCAGCCTCCAGGCAAGCCTCGCGCCGCGCATGGCCAGCGCCATGTCGCCCGCGTCGGCGAGCAGATTGAGTTCGATCGACGGAGCGGCGTCGGGGTCCGCGCTCTTGACCGCGACCCGGCCGCGCGAGCGCGGGCGACCGAGCATGATCGACACGCCGACCGCGACGTCGCTGGCGGACACTTCGCGCAGCGGTGGGAAGCGTTCGGTCGACGTCGCGCCCAGCATGTAGAGCTGCAGGCCATCGTCACCCGTGCGCAAAAGCGCCTGATGAACCGGCTCATCGGTCGAACAGGCACCTGCGTGCGGTACCGCCCACAGACAGACCGCAGGATGGTCGACGAGGTTCGCGCCGACGGCGGGCGCATGCAGTCGCACGGGAATACCGGCGGCTTCGAGCCACTCGCGGGGCCCGATACCGGAGCGCTGCAGCAGGGCCGGCGAATTGATCGCACCCGCGCAGAGCACGATACGGCGCGCGCTCACGCGCTGGACGCTCGCCCCGATCCGCACCAGGACGCCGCATGCGCGCAGTTGTCCCGCATTCGCCGCGTCGTTCTCGAAAAGGATCCGTTCGACCGTGGCGTTCGAGCGGAAGACGAAGTTCGACCGCCCCAGCGCGGGTCGCAGATACAACTCGTCGCACGACAGGCGACGTTCGCCTTCGACGTTGCGCGGAATACCGCTGATGCCGATCGCTTCCGGCGCATCGGCGTCCGCATCCGGGAACCCTTCTGCGCGGCATGCATCGCGAAAGGCGCGCTGGATCGGCGTGAATGCGTCCGCGGACGTGGTCTCGATCGGAACGACCGGACGGCCGTTGCCGTCGAGAAGCATCTCGAACCATCGACGCATCTCATCCCAGCGCCACCGCGCATCGCCGGGCGCGGCCCAGCGCTCGAAGTCGGCGGCCGGCGGAACCATCGCGAGCGCACCATTCACCGCCGAACCGCCGCCCGTGACGCGCGGCATCGGATAGGAAAAGC
Organism: uncultured Lysobacteraceae bacterium; assembly: GCA_946480825.1. Next base: position 50,547 of record CAMLLG010000012.1, on the reverse strand, counting down.
GGGAAACGGGATTTCCACCCGCGAGCACCGACTGGACGCTGGCCCGCATCATGCCGAGTCTGCCGCTGGCTGCGGCGAAGACGCCGGCTGCGCGCTTCATTTCCCGACCGAGCGTAGCCGGGTTGTCGGAATGGACGCTCGCATCGAAGGGCCAGTGGCAACCCCGAACCACCGCGGCACGCGCAGAACGCAGCGGCGCCGGCTTGTCGTTCTCGGCGTATGCAGGACCGGCTTCCAGAAGCACCACCCGATGGTCGGGCTTCTCGCTCAGTCGCGCGGCCACGACGCAACCGGACGACCCTGCTCCGATCACCAGCGTATCGCAATGTTCTTCGACGTCGACTTGCACGCTTCAACTCTCCGTGAGCGCTCGGCAACGGACCTCGATCTCGTCCGCGATGCGTTCCACTTCGGCGGGGAAAAGCTCCGGATCGCCACGAAGTTCATAGACCGGGCGTGCCTCGATCCGGAGGACGAGATCCGCTTTTCGCGCTTCCAGGAACGCATCGTCCACGGTGCGCAGCCCCAGCCAACCGCGACCGATGTCCTCGTCGTAGGGCTCGAGCAGATTGCGCAGGACCATGTCGCGATGACATGCGAACCCGCTCTCGACAAGCCGCAACGGGCCGTCGCCGAGCGCCAGTTTGGGGACCAGCAAAGCGGAATAGGGACAGGCGTCGCGACTGCGGATCCCGTCGTGGGCATGCAGTTCCCGCGGGGTCAGCGACAGTTTCACCTTGTTGCCCCAATTGGATCTCTTCTCGTCGAGCGCGTCGACCCGCTGATTCCACAAGGACGCTTCCTGTTCGCGGACCTGTCCCTTGCTTCGATAGACGTCGAGCCGGCCCGAAGCGCTCAGCGCGCCCATACCCAGGCGTACCGCCAGAGGCCAGCAAACGATGCGGATCGTGCGTTCGCCGCCCACGACGACGCTCTTGTCGTTGCTGACGTAGTCGAAGCGTCCGGTGCGGCACAACTGCCAGACCGTCGTCGATTTTCCGGCTCCCGAATCGCCGATCACGAGCAACCCTCGAAGGCCATCGCGCGTGCACAGCGCCGCCGCATGGGCGAAGCAACCACCCACGTTCTCCAGGCAGCGCAACAGGATTTCACGAAAGAGCCGCACCGAGACTCGGGAAATCTTTTCGGTGAGCGCGGCGCACACCACTCGATAACGACGCCCGACGACCACGATCGCGTAGTCTTCCCCCGTGATGTCGTCTATGTGCGAAACGTAAACGGTGCGCTCGCCGTCGGAGAGACGCAGAAAACAGACGTCGACCTTGATCCAGAACAGGTCGTGCGACGAGTCCGAGACACGCCTCCGGAGCGCGCTTTCCAATGCAGGGTCGCAGATGTACTCGATCGAGAATTCTTCGGAAACCGCATCCGTCCCGGACGATAATGTCGGAATGTAATCCAGAAAACTTTCGATCACGATCGCGCCATCGGCCTTCACGGTCGCTTCGATGGTTTCGATCGTCGCCTTGACGCTGAATTCGAAATCGCGCGGCGCGAGCGCGTACGAAATGCAATCGTCGCGATCTTCCGCGGCGTACGATGATGCGACTGCTGGCGCGTTCATTGGATCCTTTTCTCTCCCTGTCAAATGGACGCAGGCGCCGCGGCAGGCATGCCCGGGCTGCAATTTCCGACCAGATATCGCCCCAACGACTCGAGCCGCTCGCTGCGCGATCGGTAATCCTGGGCCAGCGCATGCAGCGACGCATCCCGATGCGCGCGCGGCTGTTCCATTGCGCGCAATACCTTGAGCACGAAGTTGTAGTTCATTCCTCCGCTCAGCCAGAGCAACGAAGGCAGGCAGCGCCACTCTTCCGCCGGGATCGGACGCTGCGCCGCATAATGCTCGATCAGCGGCGTCAGATGCTCGATCGGATCCGCGGCGGAACCGCGCAACCCGTACCACTTCACCACCCAGGCGAGATCCTCGATCGCCCGGGACAAGCCGATCTGATCGAAGTCGACCACGGTTCCCAGCGTGCGGCCGCCATCGATCCAGAGCACGTTGGGCAGGTTGAAATCGCCATGCACGACGATTCGCCGGGCTTCGATGTCCGCGCGCATCTTATCCACATGCCGTTCGCAGGCGGCGAGATGATCGCCCAGCGCTTCGGCCGCACCGCGCTCGCGTCCTGCGATGTCGCGGACCTCGGCGCACCAGTGGGCATGCACCTCGACATCATGGCTGCGAGGCAATCCCGCTTCGGGCCAGGGCTCCGACTCGAACGCAGCATGCGCGCGCCCGAGCCAATGCCCGATCTGGGCAGCCTGTCCGGCATCGACACGGGCGAGCGATTCGCCTTCCGCCCATGCGAAGACGGCGAGACGCGCGACGCCATTCGCAAGCGCGACATCCGTGCGCAGACGATCGCCGTCCCGCGACGGAACCGGCCGCATGTGCGGCAGGCCGCGCCGCACGAATTCCCCGGAAACCGCCAACTGCGCATCCATCAGCGCATCGTCGTAGACGACGCACGGGGATGTCCGGTAGACGCGAGGCTGGGCGATGAGCCGGGCCAGACATGGCCGCCCCGCCCCGACGAAGCGGAACAGGCGGTCGCCGTGCCAATTCTCGACTTGCATGGGAGTCAGATCGTCGATACGCTCGAAATACGACGATTCCAGACGTTGGCGTACCGCGCGAGCGACATCGAAATCAACGCCGGACATCGTTCGCCTCCCGGCATCCGCCGCAGACGACAGCGATCGACCTTTCGACATGCACACCGAGGCCCGGCATCACATCCTCTCCGTTTCCGTCGAAGGTCCGCCGGGCAGCGGCAAAACGACTCTCTGCGCGCGGGTTTTCGGCGAAGTCCCGGCATCCGCTCCGGCCGTCGTGCTGCCCGAATTGCTGCTGGCCGAATACAACTGCGGCGACTCGGATCGGCTGCACGACATCCAGTCCTCCCACAAGGAACGATTGGCCGCAGCGCTGGTTGCGGACGGCTTCGTCGTGATCATGGACCGATGCCGCATCTCGACCGTGCTGATGCGGATGACGCAGCAGGGCATGACGCTCGCGGTCGACGATTATCGGAAGATCGAACAGCGCATCTTCGGCGACAACAGCCTTCCCGTCGGCAGGCTGATGCTGCTGAATGCCGATCCGGCGACGTGCGTCGCACGTCGTCGCCGACTGCTTGGGCACGAGCCGACGACCGACCTCGCGCCTGATTTCTACGCCGCCCTGCACGCCAATTACGCGCGCTTTTCCGCGCTGGCGCCATCGCTTTACCCGGGAACCGAGATTCAGCGCGTCGACACCAATTTCGGCTGATGGGGCCGAAGGGCGCGCGACGGTCGCAGGCGCGGATTGGAAACGGCTCATGCGGTCACCCGATCGAGATGCGATCGAAGGATCGCGCAAGCGCGGAGGAAATACGCCATCGCCTTCTCGCGATCGTGGTGCAACGGAATCAGGCTGAACAACAGCAGGATCTGCACCAGTTCGATTTCACGCATGTCCACGGGCAGGTTGCGCGCGATCGATCGATCGAAGATGCCGGCGATTTCGTTCCTGTCCGGAAAGATGTTCAATTCGAACCGGTTCCTCTCCAGCTTCTTCAGATCGAAGAGCCCATGCATGATCGCATCGTACATGCCGTGATAACACTGACGCAGCTTTGCGAGTTCGTAGCGGTAATCGCCGAACGGGCCGATCTTTCCGAACGTGCCCCTGGGGTCGATGACCCGGAATATCGGCTTCGGGAAGCTGCACAGGATGTTCGAGAACACCAGGTCGCCGTGGATGACCGAGCCGTATTGCTGGGCGTTGTCGTAGAGTGTCGGAATCATTTCCTTCAATTCCGACACCAACTCGTCGACCGACCCGAGTTCGTGACCGTTGACGTACAGCGGTTCGTCCAGAGCGATCCCCAATGTCGGCAGGTATTCGTCGATACGCTCGACCGTCTTGTCGTAGTAGACCAACCGCGTACGCTTGATGATATCCGGAATATGTACGGGTCGCCCCCAGAAGTGTTCGTTCATCAGGGCGATCAGGCTGTCCGCGACATAGGTCCATGTCTGCGAATGGATCGGATGAAAGACGAAATATTCCGATAGCGTCTTGTAATCGATGTACTCGATGTCGTAGGAATTGTCCAAAAGGTTCTCGGCCAGCTTGCGCGGCGCGAGAATCCGGCAGTCTTCCGGGATCGAGCTGTACCAGAGCATTTCTTCGACGATATTGGCGTTGTCGCTCTTCTTGTTCAGCAACCCCTTGGCATTGACCTGTATTTGATTGAAGAAACGCTCGGGTATCCAGTGTTTGCACCGCCCGTATGTTTCCATGGTGCCGTAGTCGGTCCAACTGTCGGTGATCGAGACCGACAGATCGCCATCGCGGATATAGTCTTCGAGAACCATCGAGAGCTCGAATTCGCGTCCGGCCGCCCGCCACGACTCGCGGCCAAACGCGATCGCACGGCGCAGCCGGGCGCCATTCGCGAAATAGTATTGTCCGATCACAGCCAGATCCAGATCGCTGGTCGCCGGCTTGTCGTGGAGCGCGAGAACATTTCCCTGCCCATCCGCTTCGATCATGCACCATCGCGCGCAATCCTCCACTCGCGAGGCCACGATGGTGTTTCTCTCGGGTTCGAGCGTCGGAAACTCGGCCAAGGTGTCGCCAAGCCACAACAGCACCGGCGCATCGCCCAGATACGGCTCCGCGGTCTGCAAGGCATCGGCCGGACCGAGATTGCTCTCCTGGATCGCGAACACGAAATCGAAACGCTGGTCGTTGAATGCGTGACGCAGGCCGTGCCGGATGCGGTTGACATTCTCGGGAGAGCAAACGACCACGACCTTGCCCACACCACGATTCGTGACCTGCTCGAGGATATGGAAGATCCCCGGTTTTCCGGAGATGCTGAGCATGACTTTCGGGGTCTCCAGCGTCAGCGGCCAAAGTCGGCTCGCATTGCCCGAAGCCAGAATCACGAGATCGAACGCAACTGCGGTCATGGCGATACCGTTCCTTCGACCCTATTGGATTGTGTTGTGCGCCGCAAGCCGAGCTCGCGATAGCGATTCGCTATCGTTTCGCCGAGGAAGTCCTTGACGTTGCCGAAATTCACGATGGTTGCCCCAAGCGATTGCTGACGTTTCGTATCGATGCCCAGATAACCCACGGACGCGATGCCGAAGGTCGACAACCGGCGCTCGATGCGCTGCAGACAGTTCTCTTTGGACTCGCCCAGATCGAGTGCGAGATCCTCCAGTCCGAAGAGCACGCCATCCGCGGCGACCGCGATTTCCTCCAGCCGATCCAGACCGGCAGCGGACTCCACGAGCGCCAGCAGACGGAGCGATTGCCGGGACCAGTTCCGGTAAGCCGCGGCGCTGTCGACGCGAGTATTGATCATGCCGACATTGCGTCCGAAGCTGCGCCTGCCGTCGGGCGGATAGCGCATCGCGCCGCGTACGGCGCGCAGTTGCTCTGCCGAGGCCGCGTACGGCACGATCAATCCCCATGCGCCGGCGTCGAGACAATGGCCGACTTCGGCATCGGAAGGCATCAGATTGGTTCTCACCCACGGACGGCAACGTCCGCTCTCGCGTTCGCCGAGGTTGGCGAACAATCGCTCCATCTCACCGAACGTCCAGGTGCCGTGCTGCAGATCGGCGACGAAATAGTCCAGGTCGAGTCGTCGTGCGGTCTGTTCCAGATCCGATGCTGCCGCGCCCGCCCACACGCCGTAGATCGCTTCTTCGCTCATGCCGTATGCCCTGTGCTCATTCTGTCCGCGCCGGAACCGGATGCAGGATGCCTTTCTCCGTCGAGTACCACAGGTCGCGCGCCCCCTTGTCGCCGAGCCGGGCCGACAGCCATTCGGCGCGATCGATGCGCTTGATCAGCGTCTCGAAACCGAATGGCCATACGAAGTCGCCGACCGCGGTGGCGACCGTCTCGGGCGCCTGAGCCGGGAGTCTGGCCCCGGGTCTCACCGCTTCCAGATAGCTCAACGACCGCTCCAACTCCCGCTCCCAGCCGAGCTCTGCGGCGATGGCACGCACGCCTTCCGCATCGCAGACCGGCTCCAGCAGCAGGATGTCCAACAAGCGTCCCAGCTTGATGTCGTCCTGGAACAGGATCTTCCGGAAATCGTCCTTGTGCTCGCAAAAATGCTTGCAGGCATGCGCCTGCGAGTATTCGAAGCACGGCATCTTCAGATTGCGATAGGCCGGACTGGGCACGAGGTTGGCGAGCAACGTGCGGATCGCACGGCTCGGGTTGCGCCCGGTTTTCGCTGGATCGTCGATATGCACGTCGATGACGGTGCGCCTGCCGTCCACGGTGCCGATCGCGGTGATCCCGTTCTTGCTCTCCCGCGTCCGATATCCCCATTCGCGCACCCACGACACCACTTCCTCCGACTGGTTCGAACTGACCAGGAGGTCGATGTCGCCCATGGTTCGCGCATCGGGAAACGGCGCGTAGATCGTCGATTTGAACGAGGCGCCCTTCAGCAGCACGATCGTCTGCCCCTCGCCGGCGCGTTCGTCCAGACGCGCCAGGATGGCTTGATGCTGATGCCAGCGCTCACGGTAGCGCTCCGCCTGGTTGCGCAAGGTAATGCCGACGCGGAACGGAATACCGGCGCGGGCAGATTCAGGCAGAGCGGAAAACGACGCGTGGACGGCGCCACACAGGCCGTTGAGATCGACGAAGTAGAGAAAATACGGCCAATCGACGTCGAGCGGGTCGATGTCGGGGGGATCGCCAAGCCCGACCGCCGCGTACGCGGCGGACAGCGCGAGGCGATATGCGGCTTCCTGATGCGCATTGAGTGCGTGCATGGAGTCGTTCACTCGCCGAAGAAACGGATGGCGGTTTCGGTCGTGATCCGACCGAGGAATTCGCGCGAAATGGGCAGTTTTGCCAAATTCCTGATGTCGAAAGTATCCCAGTGCGGAAAATCGGTGCCGATGGCCAGATTGAGCCAATCGTGTTCGGCTGCGATTTTTTCCAGATGGGTCACATCGTCCATGAAGGCGGCGAAAACGATGTTCCGCCTGAAGATCTCGAGCGGATCGGTCTGCTCGTAGCCCGCCAGATGACCCAGCTTTCGCAGATGGAACAGCAGTCTCTGCACGAAGCTCGGCAGCCAGGAAACGCCGGATTCGACGAAAGCGATGGTCGCGTTCGGATATTTGACGAGCGTATTCGAAACGAACAGCTCGGACAGGAACATCTGGGTCTCGATGTGATGCGAGAACAGATGCGTGAAGAAATAGCTGTCGTAGAGGTCGCCGACCGGCGACTTCTGATAGTAGCCGGTGCCGCCGTGGACCACGATCGGCTTTCGCGACTCATGGGAAAGCCTGAAGATTTCCTGCATGGGCGATTCCCACAAATGCATGTTCTGCGCATTCGTGGGCTTGATCAGCAATGCGGCGACGCGATCGTCCGCCATCATCGCTTCGCTCGGCAAGTGGAACGGATCGGCCAGAAGCGCAGTTTTGCAGACGCCGCCGTAGGCATCGCAGTCGCGCAATTGCCATTCGTGATAAGAGGCGCAGAGCGCGCGCTTGAGTTCGACGTTCTCGACCGCATTGATCGCCAGACCGAAGTTGCCGGGCAGAAGAATGCCGCGCGTGATGCTGCGTTCGCGCATCCAATGCATGCGCTGCTCGGCGGACATCCATGGACCGCCGGCCTTTGAACCCAGCGGACTCCCGACGCCCTGCCCCGCGTGCTTGGGGAATGTCTTGCCCTCGATCACCAGGCGCTCGACGCCGTCCACGACGACATTCATGGGGCCCGCGTCTCTCTGTTCCCGAGAGAGCCTGAATTCGAATTCTTCCAGCCGCAGATCGCAGACGTGCTGATCGATGTCGTACACGTGCAATTCCATGTTAACCGCCTTTCCAGTAACAGGTGTTCTTGAGGCCGTGATGGAGGGATGGCTCACGGGACAGGTCGAATGTGCCCGGGTAGGAACGGGCCTGGCCGGCGCCGACGCGGATCGCGTTGCGCGGATTGGTCTTGCACAGCACGAACGGTATGCGCTTGTTGTGACCCCGCAGTATCTCGGCTGCGGCGACGACCCTCATCGCCTCGTATGGCGTGAGGCCGGCGGTCGCACCGAGCGCGGATGCGCCGACGGTTGCGGCGCCGATCAACGGCACGCCGTAATCGACGCCCGTATCCGAGTCCGAAATCGCGATATCGACGATCGCGCCGTTGCGCTCGGCGATGCCCCGGGCGATGGCCGCGCAGACGCGATTGTGGTCGCCGATGCTGATCGAAGCGCGGTCGTCTCCGACAAAGTCGATGCAAAGCAACTGGCGTTCGCTGACCGGATATCCGAGGAGTCCGGACAACCGCAACGCATACTCGCGGCGCGCTTCGGAATCGAGGAATTTCGGATCCTGCCCTGCCAGATGGCTGCGCGGAAACAACCGGCCGTGAGCGTATGAAACGCATTTGTCGGCGATGACAACGATATCTCCGTCGCCCAGATCTGCGTCGACGAGCGCATCGACCAGACCCTCGATACCGCAATGCTCGTCGATGTGGCCGGACACGCCGATCACGCGATTGGCGACATGCCCGCCCTCGCCGCCCTGGGACTGCCAGGCCCGGAACGCGGCATGGGACGACATCCAGAGCGCCAGCAGATCGGCATCCACCGCCGCCGACAGCGAGTGCGCCACGGCGATGCCCTGCCCGGGGCGGAGGTCGCTGCGTCCGATCGCGCCGTCGTGGAAGACGACACGCACCCGTTCCTGGCAGATCAGCGCGTAGGCATCGCCATGGTCCGTACGCAGACTGACGACATCGCTTCCGGGTTCGAAGATGTCGCCGCCCATCCCATTCGACAGGATTTCAGCGAAGTCGCCGTCGAAGTAGGGCAATCTGAGGATCATGCCGCAGCTCCATCCATGCCGCGATGGAAGCAGCGGCGGCCGTTGGCGGAGAACACCCGTTCGCGCAACGACTCGGGGCAGCCCTCGAAGATGCCTGCACGCTCCTCCGGAATGTGGGAATCCCAATGCGGGTAGTCGGAACCCCAGACGACGCCACCGTTGCCCAGCATGGCATCGACAACGGAAATGTCGCGATCGAATCCGGTACAGCTGAGAAAAACGCTGGCCTTGCCGAGAATCTCGGAAGGGCGCGATTCGATCAGCACATCGCGCGAACGCATGTCGTACTCGTTGTCCATTCGATCGAGCCAGAACGGCAGCCAGCCCGCTCCGGCCTCGAGCATCAGAAAACTCAGATCCGGAAACCGTTCGAATACGCCCGAGAACATCATGCTGGCGAATTGCTTGATCACCGCCAACGGGAAGGTGAGCGTATGGAACTCTTCGAACGTCGTGCAATTTTCGCCACCGATGGCACCGAAGGAGTTCGGGTGCAGCACCACCGGCATGCAGGACTCCGCGCAGGCGGCATAGAGCTTGAAGAAACGCCGCTCTCCGAACAGATGATGATGGCCATGCGGCAAGAGCAGCACGCCCGCGAAACCGCGCTCCCGATAGGCGGGCAGACACGAAACGGTGTAGTCGATATCGTGAACGCTCGCGAGCGCGACGGGGAGCAGACCCGGCATTTCGTTCGCGCATTCCAGCAGATAGTCGTTGTAGGCCTCGAGTATCCTCAGCGACACCTCGGGCTCACGGATCATCGCGTGGGAGAGGCTGCGCGTCGGGTAAAGCGCTGCGTATTCGACGCCGAAATAATCGAAATACGCTCTTCGATCCTTCAGCAACCGCTCCGCGAAGCTCGAAATCTCGGATTTCTCGCGATGCCAGCCATCGGTGGGCATCACCCTTTTCCTGGCCAGACCCGCGCGCCGGATGAGGTCCTCTTCCCGGTCGTTGATGTGCTGGTCGCAATCGAATAGTTTCATCTTGAAGGAGTCCGTCGTGAATCAGGTGGACAAGAAGTCGCGCGAGACGATGTAATCGAGAATCGCATGAGCGATGATCCGCTGGCAGTCCTCCGATTGCCCACCGAGGTGCGGAGTGGAGAAAACGTCGCTGCGAGCGATGAGTTCGGCGTCCTTTCCGACATCGAGGACATCGCAGGCATAGCCGCAGACCCGACCGCTATCGAGACTGCGCGCCAGCGCCGCATGATCGACGATTTCGCGTCTTGCGATATTGACCAGGAACAGACCCGGGCGTGCCGATGCCAGCAGATCTTCACCGATCATGCAGCGCGTTTCTTCGTTGAGCGGCACGTTGATCGAGACGATGTCGGCCTGAAAGCAAGTCGCGAGATCGACGAATCGAACCGCGTTGGGGTCATCCGCACCTGCGCGGCGCCGGTATGCCATCAGATCCTTCACGCCGATCGCCCGCAGCAAGGCCGCCGTCGCTCTGGCGGTCGCGCCATAGCCGACGAAAGCGACGCTGGCGCTGGACAGATTGCGCCCCAGATATTTTTCCTTCGCGAAAACGCCCTCGCGCATTTCGAGGTTCGCGGGGTACAGTCGATGCGCGCCGGACAACATGTAGGACAACGCGACTTCGGCCGCGGAGTCGGCGTTGCGCCCGGGGAAATTCGCGACATCGATGCCGTTGAGCGCGCAGTAACCGGCATCGATGTTGTCCATTCCCGACCCGGCTCGCAGGACGAGCCGAAGCCCGCGTTGGCGCAGGGATTCGAGCCTGGCCGCATCCAGCGTGGAACCGCTTCGGAGGATGACGCAGTCGATGCGCGCGGCGGACGCTTCGCTTTCCGATGCGAGAACCTCGATGCCCCGGGTCGCGAACAACTCGGGGGCATGCTTCCAACAGGGATCTAAGATGAGTGCCTTCAAGGGGGATTCGCCTGTGCTGATCCAGAATGCGTAACACGCGCTAGCGTTCTGTTTTGGTGTAAACGATTGCGCTGCCGACGAAGAGACTCTTCGCCTTTCGCCAGAAATAGATCGCGGGACCGAGCGCACGCCAGAAACGGCGCGCCGGCGCCATCGAGCAGACCCGAATCCAGTCGCCGGCAGCGAGCGAATGACCCGTGCTCTCGCGCAGCAGCCCGCCGGTAGCCAGAACGCCGGCGGAAGGCAGCAGCAGCAGGACGATCGCGAGCAACCACAACACGGTCGTTCCGCTGACGATTCCGACGACCATGGCGACGACCAGGAACAATGGATACAGCATGAACTCGAACGTTTCGGAAATACCGAAAAGCATCAGCAGCACGCTGCGGAAGAACGCCGCCGGCGTCGCGGCGACGCGCAGCGCACCGACGCCTTCGGAAAAATACTGAAGCACGCCCCGAGCGATGAGTACGTTGCTGTTGATCACAGCGCGGATCGAGCGGTGCGCTTCGACCAGGTTGTAGCTGGGAAAAACGCCGATCCTGGCGCCGAGCACGTACAACCTGTAACCGAACGGCACGTCGTCCACGGGCGGAAACGGTCCGTGTTCGGCGAAATAGCCGAGCCGCACGAACAGACCCGCGCCGCAGAGATAATGCGGCAGCAAGCCCCAGCCCAGCCTGTCGTTGAACATGGGCCGCCACTTCTCGATCGGCAGAGAGCGCTGCTGCATGTGCAGCAGCGATTCCGCCATCACCGCATGGCGGCGCGATGCGATCTGCTCGTCGAACTTGCGGATCGGCAGCGGCACCTGCTGCATTGCGTCGTAGCGCCGGCTTGCGGACAGCCTCAGGAATTGGTCGACGGTCTTCGCGGGCGGGCACGCGTCGAAATCGTAGACGGCCACGAAGTCGTCGGACGTTGCGCCGTTGCGCAACAGCCAGTCCATGGCGTGGTTCAACTGATCGGATTTGTTGCCGTCGGTCCGCGGGTAGTGCAGATGCACGATCAACTCTTCCGGGTCGTTCTCCCGTTTCCATTCCAGGACCGTCTCCGCGGTGGAACGCGCGAAGGCGTAACGCGACTTTTCCACCTCTTCACGCTCGGTGGTGATCACGATCGCGCGCACCCGCGCGCGTCCGCGGCACAGGGACTGGAAAGTGGCCAGGGTCGACGGCACCGCATTCTGCTCGCGCAACGCGGGCAACAGGAAGTACAGCCCGGCACCTTCGGCCGAGGGCACCGACGCGGGCGTCGTCCGGGCATCGACTGCGCGCACGAACGCATAGCGGGCGATCAGCGAAAGCTCGATCGCCAGCAGTACGATCGCGGTCCACATCAGGATGTGGACGAGCATGCGACCTCCCCGTAGCGTCTCTCCGCCTCGACCAATTCTTCGACGTCGCTCAGCTTCAAGAGCTCGGACACGCTGATGAGATTCGATAGGCCGCCCGGACCGCCATTGCGCACCAGGTGTTCGACGCAGGCGCGCATCGCGTAGGCGCTGGCGCGGACGAGATGATTGGCCCAGATGACCAGTGATATCCCCATGTCCGACAGCGTCTGGATCGGCGTGTCGGCATAGGTGGTCGGCGCGACCACGACAGGCAGACGGCCCGCCCAGGCGCGGCAGAACGCTTCGATTTCGCTCGCGTCTTTGCGCTTGCTGTGGATGAAGATGGCGTCTGCGCCCGCCTCGCGATAAGCGGCGGCACGGTCGAGAGCGTCGTCGAGCCCGGTCCCGGCGATGAACGACTCGATTCTCGCCACGATCACGAAGTCCGGATCGCGGAGAATATCCTTGGCGGCCTTGATCTTGCCGCAGAACTCGCCGATTCCGATGAGATCCTGGTGGTTGTCGACGAAGGAATTCATCTTCGGGAACAGTTTGTCCTCGATGCAGACGCCGGCGGCGCCGCGCTGCTCCAGCTTCGCCACGAATCTCCGGAAATTGTTGAAATTGCCGTATCCGGAGTCGCCGTCCACCAGCGTCGGAACGCTGGTGCTGTCGACGATGTACTCGATCACGTCGAGCACCTGCGTCCACGACGCTTCGTTGCTGTCGCGCACGCCGAGCGCGGACGAGATCGCAAGGCCGCTCGCCCAGAGGCCTTTCGCACCGGCGTCCTCGGCCAATCGCGCCGAAAGGCCGTTGTGCGCTTCGATGATCGAGCCGATCTCGGACGCTTGGATCATGTTGCGCAGCGCTGTCGTTCTCTTTTCCATGTGCAGGTGTCCCTTACGCTTGTCGCCCATTCTGTTGTCGGCGAGCCGGCCCGGAGTCGGCGGCCCGCAGCCTTGCGGTGCCGTGCGCTCAATCGCCGCGCATGAGCTGGATGAGAATCACCAGTCCCATGGCTGCGATCGCCAACCCGAGATACCTCAATGCGGGTCGGAATGTGTCCCTGCTTGTCATCGTATGGCCGATACCGACGCCCAGCAGATGGATCGCCACCGTGCTCGTCAGAAAACCACCGGCGTAATATACGGGATCAGCCGCCTTCGGCATTTCCAATCCATGCGCATAGCCATGGAGGAAACCGAAGAAGCTGGCGAACGCATAGATCGCCGCCGCATGCATGCCTCTGCGTACGAGCGCGATGGACGCCCCCAGGAATACGACGGAAAGCCCGATCCCCCACTCCAGGAACGGAAGTGCGTGGCCGAGAAGGCCGGTCGACGCGCCGGCCACCATCCAGAGCACGAATGCCGATGGAATGCCCCAGACATGCCTTGCCCCCAACTGCGCGCTGACGATGCCCACCGACAGCATGGCCAGGAAGTGATCGAACCCGAACACCGGATGCAGCAGGCCGGAGGTGAACCCCGACTGGGCCTCCTCGACGTGAGCCAGACACCATCCGGGCATCAGCGCGACTGCGAGGCACAGCCCTGCGGCGATGCGACGACCGAACGACGTCCGGAATCGACACGCGGTCCGCATCATGCGGAATCCCCCCTGTTGCCGCCGGCTCTCGCCCACCGGATGCTGTTGTAAAGCACCCACAGGCCGACGGCATGAATGGCCAGGTCGAGAACGTGCGAATTGAAGTTCGGCCGATCGCCGCCGTGCCAATGCGATAGGTGGTGCATGAGCATGAACATGATGTTCCCCGCGGCCGCGGCCACCATGATCCAGCGTGCGGCCGCCATCCGCCATCTGTCCACGATCTGCACCAGTATCGGCATCAATGCGTAGATACCCACGACGTAGGTCATCATCCGCAATCCGCCGCGTCCCGGATCCCTGCGCAGCGAAGCGAACTCATCGTTGTCCAGCGCGCTGAAGACGATCATGAAGACCAACATCACAACCAGCAGCAGCAACAGACTGAGCCAGCCGATCGCGATCCGTGTCGGGTAAATTTCTTTGTGGTTCATTTGGTTTCCTATGCTGTCGTTGTGTTGTGCCGATCATGCGCTCTCGTATGCCCGGTAAATCCCTTCGATTTCTTCGTCCGAAAGATCCCCGATCTGCATGTCGCCGACGAGAACGGCGTGATAATTGGCGATGTTGCGGATGCTGCCGAGCAGGAAAAGCCTGCCGACCGGAATATCGACTCCGAGATCGCTCTTCATCTTTTCCTTGATCTGGACGCCGAGCAGGGAGTCGCCGCCGAGCTCGAAGAAATTGTCGTCGGCACCGATCGGAGCGATCGCCAGGAAGGTCTGCCAGAGTTCGGCCAATGCGCACTGGACTTCTCCGGATGGCGCCACGTACGGCGCCTTGAGCTCGGGGCGCGGGAAGAAACGCCGTTCTTCCTCTGCCTCCGAACGCCCGGCTTCGCCCGCATCGTAGAGCGTGTTGCCGTCGACGCCGACGGGCGACAGCCAGTACGAGCGACGATCGAAGACGCAGGTCGGCAACGGGATCCTTCCCGGCACGGGTGTACGCCACAGCGCCGGCCATGCGATCTCGATGCCGGCCAACCAAAGCCGCGCGATCACGGCAGCGGCAGCCGCTTCGCCATCGTCTGCGGAAAGCGAGACAAGACGCGACGCATCGATGCCGGCGGTCGTCGCCAGCGGAGCAACGTCGGCGAGAGCGCCGACGATGAGGAACCGGCGCTGCGGCTCGACCGCGAGTCGCCGCAGGCCTTCGATATAGGCGGCGGGACCATCGAGGTGACGGAGCCAGTGGGCGGCATCGGCGGCATTGCCATCGCTCATCCAGGCGCCATCCACGGAAGAGACGAACGGAATGGTCACCGCGGCGCGCCGAGTCTCGCGCAAACAGTCGGCGTAGGTGTCGCGGATGGCATCGATTCGGGCGGAACGCGGCAAGTCGGCGCTCGTGCTGTCCAACAGCTGCGCACGGACCACGACCAGCGACAGCGCCTCTTCGAGACTGAAAACGCCTGCCAGGCATGCGGCGACGTACTCTCCGATATCCGTGCCGATCATCGCCTCCGGCGCGATCCCGAGCGATCGCCACCAGGCCGCCAACGCGTACTGGCTTGCGAACGCAAGCGCAGCCGCGAGCGCCGACGACAGCGGCACATCGCGATCCAGGGCGGCGACCGGATCCTCCTCCAGGAAAGTGCGGATCGGTGCGGCGCAGCGATCGTAAGCTTCCCGGAACGCGGAACATTCGCGATACAGCGCGCGCACTACCGAGCGCTTCGGCAAGGCATCGTCGGCGAAAACGAATACGGATGTCGGCGTGAAACCGGTCTCGCAGCGATACGCGACCGGATGCGCGCGCAGCGCACGCTGCAGCGCGGCGAGATCGTCGCAGGCAAAAGCGAGACGATGGGGATGCGCGATGCGGCCCACCTGCAAGGTATAGGCCACGGCGTCGGCATCGGCGTCCGGATGGGCATCGATCCAGTCGGCGAGATTCGCGGCGAGCGCGGCGAGCGAAGCGGTCGTTTTCGCCGATATCGGATAGACGCGCACCGCCCCCTCGTTCCCGGCCCTGTCGCGGGGCAGGATCGGGGGTTGTTCCAGCACGGCGTGCGCGTTGGTGCCGCCGACGCCGAAGGAACTCACGCCCGCACGTCGGGGCTGCCCGGTCGATGGCCACTCGCGGAGATCCGCGTTGACCCGCAACGCGCCGTCGCCGAAGTCGATGCGCGGATTCGGCGCGCGGAAATGCAGGCTCGGCGGAATCCGGCCATCGCGCAGGGCAAGTACCGTCTTGATCAGCCCGGCGACGCCCGCCGCGGCATCCAGATGACCGATATTCGTCTTCAGCGAACCGATCAGGCAGTTCGCGCCCGCATCGCGATTGAATACCTGATTGAGCCCCTTGATTTCGATCGGGTCGCCCAGCGAAGTGCCGGTGCCGTGCGTTTCGATGTACTGGATCTGCGACGGCGAGAGACCGGCCCGGGCCAGTGCCATGGCGATGACGCGACGCTGCCCCTGCATGCTCGGTGCGCTGAATCCGATCTTCCGCGCACCGTCGTTGTTGATCGCGGTACCGAGAATCACCGCATGCACGGTGTCGCGATCGCGCAGGGCATTGGCCAGCGGCTTGAGCACGACCAGGCCGATGCCGCTGCCGCGGACGCAGCCGTTGGCATCATCCGAGAACGCGCGGCAGCGTCCGTCCGGTGATGCGATCGAACCTTCGCGATACAGGTAACCGGTGGGCTGCAAGGTTTCCAGGCTGACGCCGCCGGCGAGCGCGATCGCGCATTCGCCATCGATCAGGCTGCGGCAGGCCTGATGCACCGCGACCAGAGAGGTCGAACACGCGGTGTTGATGTTCAGGCTGGGGCCCGTGAAATCAAGACGATAGGAGACCTGGGTCGCGGCGTAATCCTTTTCGTTGAGGTTCGCCATTCCCATCACGCCCATGCTGCGCATCAGTTCGGGTCTTCCGAGCAGATGCGCATGCAAATACTGGCTGACGTCCTTGCCGACGAACACGCCGATCTCTCCGCCATGGATCTGATGCGGGTAGCCTGCGGATTCCATCGCCGTCACCGCTTCCTCAAGAAGGAAGCGGAGCTGGGGATCCATCACCTGCGCTTCGCGCGGGGTGAAACCGAAGTAATCGGCATCGAACAGGTCCAACCCTGCGATCGGCACGCCGGCTTTCACGTATCGAGGGTCGGCGATGAGATCCTCGGCGACGCCGGCTTGGCGGAGTTCGGCGTCGCTCCAGTCCCGTACCGAGCACACGCCATCGCAGAGATTTCGCCAGAAACTATCGACATCCGGCGCATCGGGAAAGCGGCCCGACATGCCGATGATCGCGATCGCGTTGTCGACCGGCGACGGCGCCGTCGCCGGTGCGGGGGCCGGCAGCGCGTCCGTGCGACCGCGACCGATGTGCTCGGCCAGAGAACGGATCGTCGGATACGAGAAGAGGTCGGCCATCGCCAGTTCCAGACCGAGCGTCCGGTTGAGCCGGCCCAGCGTCTGGGTGAGCAGCAGCGAATCACCTCCGAGATCGAAGAAATTGTCGTCGACGCCGATCGCGTCCAGTCCGAGCACCTCTTTCCAGATCGCATGGATCGTCTGCTCGTTGCCTGCGCGGGCGGGCGTCGCCGTGCGGGTCCGGGCCGATGCGGCTCTCTGGAAACGGGGCAATGCGGCGCGGTCGATCTTGCCGTTCGCGGTCAACGGCAGGCGATCCAGCGGCACGTAGCGCTGCGGAATCATGTAGGCGGGCAGGATCGCTTCCAGATGCCTGTCGAGCGGTGCGGCGTCGAACACCCCGAAGCGCGTCGGCCCGTGGGCCACGATCACGTGCTGGGGCATCGCCTCGCGCAGGACGAGATCGGCCTCGTCGCCGACAGCGCCATGCGGAAAGTTCACGATCCCCTCGAATCCGGCGGCGGTCAGCGCATGCCGCCAGCGATCCGTCCCGAGGATCGGAGAATGCGTCTCCGCGCGATCGTCGGTGTATTCGCCGACACCCTCCAGATAGGCCACCGACAACCACTGCCACGGACTGTCGCGCGTGCCTTCGAGCAGCAACAACGGGCCGCCGGGTTTGAGGAGACGACGCAGACGGGCGAGCGTCGTGGGAAGGTGTTTGGCGTCGTGCAGCACGTTCGCGGCGACGATCGCATCGAACTCGTGCGCGACGAAACCCTGCAGTTCGGGATCGCGGTCGATGTCGTACAGCGCATGTCGAACGAACGGGTATGGGTCGAAGGCGCGTCTCGCGCGGTCGAGGAACAGCGGCGAGAGATCCGTGAACCAGTATTCCACGGTTTCGCGCGATGCCAGCAGAGGCAACAGCGAGGCGGTCGTTCCGCCGGTACCGGCGCCGACCTCCAGTACGCGCAGCGGTGCGCCGGCCGGCGCGCCCGCGACGATTTCGGCGAACGCCGCCGCCAATTGCCGATTGTGATGGGCCGAGACCGGGTTGGTGCGATAGAGATGGTCGCCCAGCGCGAAATCGCCGTCGGGAAACAACAGCTCAAGCGGCGAGGCCTTGCCGCACAGCAGATCGGATTGACGGCGCAGACAGGCGACGATGTAGCGACAGAAACCGGAGGTGCGTTCATCGGTCCCGTATTCGGCTTCGAATGCGGCGATTGCCGCCTCCGACGCATCGCCTCCCGCGACCCTTGGCCGGCCGTCGGCATCGCGCGTGATGCGTCCCGCCGTTTCCAGCGTCTCGACCCACTTGGCGACCAGGAAACGGAAGCGCGGCAGCACGCCCGCCGCTTCCGCAACGGCATCGAGGTCGACGCTTCCGTCGATGCCGAGGATGCGCAAGCCTCCGGCCATCGCATCCAGCGACAGCGCCGACAGATCGCGCCAGAAGGCGCCGAAGCGGATCAGGTCCGATCGCTGTCGATGATCCGGAGCGAGATTGGCCATGGCGCCGAGACGCGCACGGCGAGTCGCGAGATCGACGGCATCGATCTCCGGTGCGACGAACAGCGGGCCGCCCTCCCCGCCTTCCGGTACGACGCAGGCGACCAGCGTCGCCGTCCCTCCGATGTCGGCGATGTATGCGACCGCATCTTCCACATGCGGATGCGCCTTCAGCTGCGCCGCGATTTCGCCCAGTTCGACGCGATGCCCATGCAGCTTGATCTGCTCGTCCTCGCGCCCGAGAAATTCGATGACGCCGTCGCTTGCGTAGCGACCCAGGTCGCCGGTCCAGTACAGACGCTCACCGGTGCGCGGATGCATGCGGAAACGTTGCGCGGTCTTTTCCGGATCTTTCCAGTAGCCCAGGGCGACGCCCGGACCGCCGATGTGGATATGGCCGATCACGTAGTCCGGACATGAACGCAGATCGGAATCGAGCACCTGCATCGATTGCCCCGGCAGCGCCTTGCCGTACGGAATGCTTTCCAGGTGTCCGGTGTCGCCTTCGATGCGATGGTGGATCGACCAGATCGAGCCCTCCGTCGCGCCGCCGAGACTGATGATCTCGCATGGGCCGATCAACGTGCGGATCCGGGCCGGCAGTTTGGTCGGAATCCAGTCGCCGCTCAGCCAGACCGAACGGATCGAAGCGAGCGAATCGCCCGGCTGCAACTCGTTGTAGTCGACGAGCATGCTCATCAGCTGAGGCGCCGAATTCCACAGCGTGACCCGATGGCGATGGATGAGCCGCGTCCACTGCGCCGCGTCCTTGGTCGCATCGCTCGACGGCATCACGATGGCGCCACCGACCGCGAGCAGGCCGAAAATATCGTAGACGGAAAGATCGAAACTCAACGACGACACCGCGAGCACGCGATCCGACGGGCCGACGCCATACACGCCGTTCATCGCCTCGATCGTGGTGAGCGCACCGCGATGGTCGATGACCACGCCCTTGGGCAGGCCGCTGGATCCCGAGGTGAAGATCACGTAGGCGATGTCGGATTGGCGCTGTCTCGGCGCCGAAGCCTCGGTCGGGGCACGGTATTCCGCGGGACGCACCACGCGGACGACCTGCGCATCGGTCCCGTCAAGCACTTCGCCCGGTATGTCCGTCGACGCGAGTACCCAGGCCACGTCGCCGTGGCGGATGAGATGCTGCTGACGCATGGGCGGCAGCGCGGGATCGATCGGCAGATAGGCGCCACCAGCGATGAGGATGCCGAGAACGGCAGCGATCTGCTGCCATCCTTTCTCCATGACCACGGCGACCAGGGTGTTCGGTTGCACGCCGCCGGCGATCAAGCGATCGGCCAGATCGCAGGCGATCGCGTGCAGTTCGCCATAGGTCATGCTGGCGTCGCCCTCGATCGCGATGGCATCGGGCCGCGCGACCGCATGTCGCACGAATCCGCCGTGCAACAGCAGCGCTTCGTCCTTCAGCCACGACGCATCGAGCGAGCGGCGATCGGCTTCGCGCACCGCAAGCTGAGCCTCCGGCAGCTGCACGAGATCGCCGCGACGCCAGGCCTCCGGCTCGTCGGCCAGGCGTCGGACCAGACGCTCGAGGCTGCCGAACATCGCATCGAGCACTCCGGGCAAAAAGAGTTCTTCGACCGCATCCCAATTCACCACCAGAGCGCCGTCGATCTCGAAGATCTGGCAATCGAGCAACACCTGTGGCGTCTGGGTGATGCCGTAACGCATCGGCCCGAACGCTTCCAGGCCGAGGCCGGAATCGCCGTCTCCGCCCTTGCGGGACAGCATCAGCGTGCTGGTGAACACCACCGGCATCAGCGCGCGACCGCCGAGCTGTCGGCGCTTCGCGATCTCGCGCATGATTTCGACGCCGCTGAAATGCCGGTGCTCGAAATCCTGCAGGAAACGATTCTGGATGCGTTTCGCGCGAGAAGCGAAATCCTTCTCGCCGTCGCGATGGATCTCGGTGACCGTCAGCGTGGTGAAATCGCCGACCAGCGCCATCACGTCCTCGTGCAGCGGAAGGCGATTGAACAGGGTCAGGTTCAGCGCATAGTGCGAAGTCTTGCTCCAGCGATCGAGCACCTCGGCGAACGCGGCCAGCATCAGGTTGGACGGCGTGATCGCATACGACTGGGCGGTCGCGCTCAACCGTGCCCATGCCTCAGCGCCCAAGCGCATGCGTCTGCGCGTGAATTCGTGCTTGCGCCCCGGCTCGATCCTGTTGCGCACCGGCAGCATCGGCGCCGCCGGCAGCGTGTCGATGCGTTCCCACCAGTAGCGTCTGGCCCGCTCGTACAGGGGCGTGTCGCCCAGCGCGCGCTCGGCGCGAATGTAATCGCGGAACGACAGCTCGGTCGTGCTCGGCGCCAACGTCGGCGCGTCGTAGAACGCCCGCCACTGATTGAAGATCATCAGTACCGACCAGGCATCGACGACCAGGAAATCCCAGCTGAAGAA
Source organism: uncultured Lysobacteraceae bacterium (assembly GCA_946480825.1). The sequence goes on along the minus strand of CAMLLG010000012.1, from coordinate 29,518 downwards.
CAACAGGGCGCGATCATCGTCCAGTCGCGCCACGCGAACCTCGAACAAGGGCCAGCGCGTGCAGTCGAACACCTGCTGCGACATCTCGGCGCGCACGTCGGCAACGGCCTCCTCGACCGCAATCTGCGAACGGCCGCGCAGATCGAGCGTGCGGATGCGGTAATCGGGCACCTTCTCGGAGACGCGCTGCATGCCTTCCCTGTCGATGGTCGCGCGCAGCATGTCGTGCGAAAGGATGACTTTTCCGAGCGCCGCCTCGAAGCGGCCGAGGTCGAGCCCGGCGGCCTCCGCCTCGAAGTAGAAATGGGTGGAAACGCCGCCCAATTCCATCTGTGCGTTGCGGCCGATCCAGTAGGCGTGCTGGACCGCATTCAGCGGGAACGGCATCAGTCGCGAAGCCGGGTCCGGCACGATGCGCGGCAGATCGTCGCGCTCGCGCCCGGCGGCGGAAGCGCGCAGAAGATCGATCAGCGCGCTTTTGTGTTCGCGGATGCGCTCCCCCAGCGTCTGGCTGACCGCTCCTGCCGGTGCATTGACCAGCAGGCGACCGGTCTCGTCCACATCGAGGGTGATATCGAGTTCCGACAATTCGCGCAGCAAGCGTTGCATCGCCTGCACGTTCCGAGGGGACCGGGGGCTTTGGTCGATCATTCCGCGAAAACTCCGATCCACGCGGGCAGCGCGGTTTCGCGCAGAAAGGTGTGGTGGTTGCCGGGGGCGCGCGTGGCGACCGCATCGGCACCCACCGCGCGTCCCCAGCCCCAGTCGGGCTCGTCCGCACCGGGATGGGCGGTGAACTCGCTCACCATGTCGCGCTCGACCCGCACCACGATTATCTGCGCGCGGATGGGTGCGGGTTCGTATTCGGCGCCGATCCGCAACATGTCGATGAAAACCTCGAAAATCGGCAGCAATGATGCGTGATCCAGAGTGTCGCCCGCCTCCGGGCGGAGGACATCGAGCGCTGCGGCCAGCGCCTCTCCCGGTGACGCGTCGGGAGCGCAGGGCCGAACGCGATCCAGCGGCAGTTCGACGCCGAGATCCTCCAGAAACCAGGCCAGTATCGTCGTCATGTCCGGCATGGGACGGCGCCAGGGCGTCGGCGCATCCAGCAGATAGACGCGATCGACCGTGCGCCCGCCGGATTCCAGGCGACGCGCCATCTCGAATGCGACCGCACCGCCCGAAGACCAACCGCCGAGCGTGTAAGGACCTTCCGGCTGCATTCTCAGCAGGCGCTCGACGTAGTCCGCCGCCAGCGCGGCGACGCTTTCCGGCGCGGGGCCGCCATCGGCCCGCCAGCGCGCCTGCAAGGCATAGGTCGGTCGAGGCAACGCGCGTGCCAGCGCCAGATAGCCGCTGACGGTGCCGCCGGCCGGATGCACGAAGCAGATCGGGCGCCCCGTCTTCGATGCGGCGAGCGCCACCAGCGGGTCTCCCCGCCCTCCTTCCGCGACGGTCCCCGACAGTTTCGCGACGAAGGCGGCGATGGTACGCGCCTGCCAGATGTCGCCGAGCGTGAACTGGCGACCGTAGCGGTTGCGGATCAACGCGAAGATCCGGATCGCGTCGAACGATTGCCCGCCGAGATCGAAGAAATCGTCTTCCACCCCGATCCGTTCAAGTCGCAGCGTTTCCTGCCACATCTCGACGAGTGCCCTTTCGTCCGGCGTGCGCGGCGGGACGTAAACGCGCGCCTGTCCGGCGACATCGGAGACCTCCGCGACCGCCGCGACCAGCGCGGCGCGGTCGATCTTGCCGTTGGCGGAGGTCGGCATGCGGTCGAGCAGATGCCAGTGCTGCGGCAGCATGTAGACTGGCAGCTCCTGTTGCAGATGTCGTTCGAGATCGGCCACGAGCCCTTCGCGCGCCGCCGCCGGGCAGACATGGGCCGTGAGCTGGCGTGCGCGCCGAGTTCCGGCCTCCCGGATGGTGACCACGGCCTGGCGTACCTCGGGGTGCCGCAACAGGGTCGCCTCGATCTCGCCCAACTCGATGCGATGCCCCTGGATCTTGACCTGATGGTCGATGCGACCGTGGATCTCGAGCACCCCATCGGGGAGATAGCGGCCAAGATCTCCGGTGCGATACAAACGCTCGCCGCTGTCGGGATCGGCGACGAAGCTGCGCGCGGTTTTTTCCGGATCGTTGAGATAACCGACAGCCAGACCGTCCCCGGCGATCAAGAGTTCGCCCGGCACCCAGGTAGGCACGTCCTCGCCATATCCGTCGCGGATGTGCCAGCGTTGATTCGCCATCGGATAACCGTAAGGCACGGCCGTGTCGTAGGCCGTGCCGCGCTCCAGCGGATAGAGAATCGACCAAATCGCCGCCTCGGTCGCGCCGCCGAGCGCCACCACGGTCGCATTCGGCGCCGCTGCATGGATGCGCGCCGGCAGATCGGTCGGAATGCGATCGCCGCTGAGCAGCACCAGGCGCAACGATTCGAACCGCACCTGTCTGCGCTCCGCGGTTTCGACCAGCAGATCCATCAACGCGGGCACGGTATTCCAGACGGTCACCGCCTCCGCAAGCACGGTGTCGAGCCAGTGGTTGGGATCGAGCGCGGCGTCGACCTCGGGATAGATCAGGGTCGCGCCCGCTTCCAACGCACCGAAGAGGTCGTACACCGACAGGTCGAAATTGAACGCCGAAATACCGAACAGACGATCCGTCGGACCGACGCCGAAGCGACGGTTGATATCCTGGACGGTATTCATCGCGGCGCGATGCGCGATCATCACGCCCTTCGGCCGCCCCGTGGTACCCGAGGTGTAGATGACATAGGCCAGCTCTTCCGGGTCGACCACCGCGTCGAGGCGCACAGGCAACGGCTGCGGAGCGGCATCCACATCGACGACGACCGCGTCCACGTCATCAGGCCAGTCCAACGCGTCGCGGAGCGCGCGGGTCGTCAGCACCAGCGGCGCGCCGGCGTCGCCGATGAGGATTTCCCGCCGGCGTGCGGGAAGATTCGGGTCGATCGGCACGTAGGCGGCACCGGCCTTCAACACACCGATCACCGCCGCGAGCGTCTCCCTGCAGCGCGGCATCACCACCGCGACCGTGCGCGTGCCGCCTTCCGGCCAGACGCAGGTCGCGACGCGGGCGGCGATCGCGTCGCTGCAGGCATCGATCCGCGCCCAGGTCGCGACTGCCGCGCCCTGCCGTACGGCGACGGCATCGGCGCCGATCCGCAGCCGCTCGGCCAGCGGCGCATGCAGCAGCGTTTCCGGAAAACGCTGCATCGTGGCGTTGCGCTGTCGCCGCTTCGCGGTGTCGTCCATTCCGACCAGTCCGCGGACAGGGACATCCCAGGCCGACGGGTCGTTGCAGAGCGCATCGAGCAGGCGGCCGAACGCCGCCCACATCGCATCGATCAATCCCTCGGGAAAGAACGCCTCGATCAGGTCCCAGACGTAGTAGTAGGTGCCGTCCGGCAGTTCGAAGAACTGATGATCGAGAAGCGTCTGCGAAGTTTCCAGCAGCACGTAGTCGTACTTGAGGTACTCCTTCATGAACAAACCGCTGCCCACGACGAACGGACTGGGCGCGGTGCCGAAACCGCCCTTGCGCCGGTTCAGCTCCTGCAGTACCTGCATGCCGCCGTACTGCAGATGGCGGATATCCGCCATCACCTGATCCTGGATCGCCGCCGCCGTCTCCCGGAACGTCGCGCCGCGATCGATGCGGATCTCCAGCGGATAGAGCGAGGCGAAATTGCCGATGAGCGTCTTGATTTCCGGATGCAATTCGGCGAATCGCCGGGTCACCATCTGGCTGAAGATGAAATGATCGTTCTGGCTCCAGATCGCGATCACATGCGCGTAAGCCGCGATGATCGCATTCGATGGCGTGATCTTGGCGTTGTTGGCCCTGCTCTTGAACGCATCCCAGACGGGTTTGGGCAATTGCGCGGCGCGGCGATCCAGCATCGAGCGCCGCCGCCGCTCCAATCCCTGCACCTGGGGCAGGTCCGGCGGCGGCGGCAGCGCGTCCAGACGCGACAGCCAATAATCGCGGGCACGCTGGCCCGGCGGCGACGCTTCCAGCGCCCGAATGGCGAGGATCGCGTCGCGATACGACAACGTGCGCGGCGGCAGCGTCGCCGACGGATCACGATAGTAACGCTCGATTTCGGCCAGGAACTGGGTGGTGGCGTATCCGTCGACGAAGAAACTGTTGTGGTTGTAATGGATGCGGCAACGCTCCCGACCATCTTCGAGCCAGACCGAAGCGCACAGATCGAACCATGGCCAGACGTCCAGCGGGAGTTCGCGGCGTTCCAGTTGGCCGCGTATCGCGGACAGCGCCGCGTCGCGTTGCGCCGGTTCGAGCGCGCGGAAGTCCTGGACCGCGATCCGGATCGGCGCCGGATCGGGCACCTTCTCCAGCATCAGATCCGCGTTGATGAGGTGGAATCCCAGGGCATGGCGACGCAGGGCGCGATTCCACGCCGCTTCGTAGCGGCCGACGTCGAATCCCGCTTCGCGGTCCATCTCCATGTAGCAATGGGGCCGAACGTGGTATTCCATGTAGGGATCGTTGGCCATGTAGAACCCCAACTGCAGGTCCGACAAGGGGAACGGCAGATGCGCGCGTTCCGGTTCGGGCACGATCGGTTCCATGGCATCGCGCACATCGATCGCGCTGACGCGCGCGATCTGGGCGATCAACGCATCGCGGTGCTCGCGGATTCCCTCCTTGAGCGATTCGTCGACCGCGTTCTGCCGGGCATCGACCACCAGACGACCATCGACGACCGAGAGGCGTATGCCGCGTCGGGCGATCTCCTGGATCAATGCATTGACCATCGGTTCCATCTTGCGAAGAGCTCTGATTCCTGAATGACCTAACCGCATGGATCGGAGGCGCGAATCCCGACGCTCAAAACACCAGCGTTTCGTAATCGCCATCCGTTCCACGTTCCTGCGGCGCCACGGAGACCTGCCGCAAAAGCAATTGCTGATACATCTGATCGACGATATCGGCGACCGGTTCGCCGATGAGCACCTGCACCGGGATGTCGACACCGATTTCCTTCAACACTCGATTGCGCAGGGTCGCCGACAACAACGAGTCAAGGCCGAACGCCCCCAGCACCGACTGCGCGAACGGCTTCGACGACGAATCCAGTTCGTCCTCGCGCAGCCCCAGGACCGCAGCCGCCATGCCACGCAGCAGCGCGACGAGCGACGGAATCATCGTCGCGCGGTCGCCGACCACGCCATCGAAGGATGCCGCGGCACCCGTGGTCACGTGTTCGACCGGGGGCTCCGGCGCGTCGATCGGCGACGGCGAAATCGAAACGCCGTCCTGCGCGTCGAGCTTCTCCACGATACCGTCGCTCTGCGCGATGACGATCTGGTAACCCAGTCCATGTCGCTGCGCCATCGGCCATGCCGACGATGCGAAACCGACGCTGCACAATGCGCGTCGCCAGCCTTCCGGCGAGAGGGCGGGGCCGCCCGGCAGGCGCAAGCCCTCGTCCCGATGCAGCCACCAACCGTCGAGCAGACCGAAGGTCAGGTGCATCATCAGGCTGTTCTCGGCGATCTCGTTGATCAGCAGCAGCCCGCCCCGGCGCAGCAGCGCCTTCGCATGACGCAGGGTGTCGACGATATCGGCGGTCGCGTGCAGAACGTTGGCTGCGACCACCACATCGTAACGACCGGCGTGCGCACTCTCGGCAGGCAGCGGCCGCTCGATGTCGAGCAGGTCGTAGCGCATGAAATCGGCATCTGGGCCGTAATGATTCTCGGCATGGAACAGGAATGCGCGGGAAACGTCGGTATAGACGTACTCCGCGGGCCGAACGCCGTCGGCCGCCAGACGACCGAGGATGCACTCGCTCGCGGAACCGGTACCGGCGCCGATCTCGATCATGCGCATGCCGTCCGCGCAGAATTGCCGGGCGTGCGTGGCCACGATCTTGGCCAGCGCTTCGTTGAACACGCGAGCCACCGGATCGGACTTGTAGATGCCTTCGACGAGCGTCATCGAGGCCTCCGGGAACAACACTTCCGTGGCGAGCCGGCGCCCGGCCAGAATATCGGGCAACGCCCGCAGCATCGCATCGACCGCCGAGAGCCAGTAGCGGCTGTCCGACATCGAGACGTCCGCGACCATCGCCGACCAGCGTGCGCCTATCGACGCCTCGTCTTCGAGGCGGGCCGCCTCGACGAACTCGTCGCCCATGATCGTGATCGTGCCGGCATCCGCCAGACGCCGCAACGATTCAGCGAACCAGCGTGCGTGACGACCGGGATCGCCGCGACTGCGGAAACGCGCGCGATCGACGTCCCCATCCGGAATCCGGACGACCAGTCCGGAGGCGACGATTTGCCGCCAGAGCAAGGTGAGCGCAGCCGCTTCGATCCGCTCTCGACTCTCGTCGGGAACGAGGTCTGCGGCGCCGGCCAGCGCCCGTTCGAGCATGGGAACCGCACCGACCGGATCGACGCAGGCGCTTTCCGGGGCGACCTCCCGGTGGATCCCGGCGGCGATCGGCACTCCGAGCGACTCGATCGCCCGGTGGACCGCGAGGTAGGCGAATTGTTCGAACGGCCCGGCAAGCAGATCGTCGATGACGGCCATCGCCGCCGCCGGATCGATCGAATCGAGCCCGAACGCGGCGATCCGCTGTCGGACGGCCGCATTGGCGACCACACCGACCGTTCCCCAGTAGCCCCAGTTCATGACCTTCACGGGATACGAGACACGCAGGGCCAGAGCCTGTGCGAACGCGTCCTCGAAAAGGCAGCCGGCGACATAGTTGGCTTGTCCCGGCGCGCGCAGATAGCTGTTCGCGGACGAGAAGAACAGCATGAAATCGAGTGGATCGGCACCGAACACCTGCGCCAGGCGAACGCCGGTCCGGGTCTTGGCGTCCAGCGCCCGGAACAGGGCGTCTTCCCCCATCTGCGCCAGGCTCGCGTCCGCGAGCACGATCGACGAATGGATGACGCCATGGATCGCGCCGAAGGCTTCGAACACCCGTCGCCGCGCCTCGGTCAGGGCCTCGCGATCGGTCGCGTCCACCTGCAGATACAGGGGGCGAGTCCCCAGCGCGCCGAGACGGTCGAGTTTCGCCTCCAGCGCAGCGTCGGGCGGTCTGCGACCGAGCCAGACCACACGGGCGCGATAACGACGAATCAGGTGCTCGGTGTAGACCTCGCCGATCCCGCCGGCTCCACCGAGAACGACGTAGACGCCTCCCTCGCGATATGGGCGATGCTGGGCTTTCGGAACACGGCAGGGCACCAGGCTTTGTCGGTACCAGCCGCCGGCGCGGACCAGCCAGGCATTGCCCATCGGATCCGCCGTCGGCGAGAACAGTACCTGAGGCCTCAAACCCGTCAACGTGTCGAGGTCGAGAAGACGCAACGACCAGTGCGGATATTCCTTCGCCATCGAACCGACGATGCCGTGAATCGACGCGGATGCGGGATCCACGGGGTCGGTGGCGTCCACTGCCTGGCCGCGGATGGTGACGATGGTCCAATCCAGGTCCAGGGCATGGTGTTCATGCGCGACCAGCGCCTGGAACAGGCGATGGAGAAAGCGCACCTGCCGATCGTGTCGTTCGAGCAATGCGTCGTCGAGCGCGACATCGGGCGTTGCTCCGGGGATGACGACAAGCAGACGGTCGAAACGATCGTGGGCCGCGAGCGCCGCATGCAGCGAGTCCAGCGGAGCATCGATGTCGATGCCGGCGTCGATGAGACCCGGCAGGTCCGCTCTCCAATCGTCCAGGGTCGTCGCGTCCAGGCCGACCGCCAGCACGGCGCCGATCTTCGATTCGATCTGCGTCGGCGCGGATTGCGGGCGCCATGTCGGGCACAGGGCCAGGGTTCCGCCGGCCCGTCCGCCGTCGTCAGCGGTCCTGGTCGCCGGCAAAGCGACCAGAGGCCGCACCTGCAGACCGGACAGCGACACGCACGGCGTGCCGTCGGGGTCACGCAGTTCGACATCGAACTCGATGCCGCCGGCGTTGCGGCGACGCCTGAGGGCGACGCGCACCATCGCGCCGGGCGCGCGATGGACGACGAAACTCGTGAGCGCATACGGTACGAGCGGTGGCCGATCTTCGATCGCGTCGTCGGCGAGCGAGAAACCGATCGTCGCCTGCAATGCGGCATCGAGAATACCGGGCGCGCACAGCATTCCCGAGAACGGTGCCGGGTCGGGCAGGATCACAGTCGCTTCCGCGAGATCTCCGTCGGGACCGACGGCGACATCGACCAGACCTGCGTGCGACGGGCCGTATTCGATACCGCGCCGACGATAGGCCTCGTAGCAATCGCCCGCGACGAATCTCCGCGACTCCGAGCCGACAGGCAACGGCTCGATCGACTGCGGTGCGCGCGTCACTGTCGCGGTCCGGCGCGCCCGACCGCGGCAATGCGCGGTCGCCCCGCTTCCGGCATCGGCGACGATCTCGAAGCGGACCGATTCATCGCCGTCGACGGCGAGTTCGATCCCGACATCGATTCCACCCTCGGCGATCAGCGGTGACGACCAGACCACGTCCTCGAGCCGAACCGCGGTCTGCGCGACATCGAGCGCGGAGGCCGCGGCGAAACGCGCCATTTCCAGCTGCGCAGCGGCCGAAAGGACGGGGCGACCATGGACTCGATGATCCGCGAAGCATGGCTCCACGCCCGTGAAGACGCTGCCGTAACGCTGACGCGCCAGGCTCGATCGGTTTTCGTGCACCAGCGGATGCAGTGCATGACCCGTGCCCGGCGTTCGCTCGGGCACCCAATACCGGTGACGCGCGAAGGGATACGTCGGCAGCGGGATACGCCGGAATCCACCGCCGGCGTACAACGGCCCATAGTCGAAGTCGTAGCCCTGCAGGAACAACTCGGCCAAAGTGCGCAGATCGTCGACGCGCCGTTCCGCTTCCACCGGGCTCGAAGCGCGTGCGAGACACGCTTCTCCGGCCGCGCGCAGAACCCTGGAACCGCCGTCGCCGCGCACGGCGACCTGGGCGACCGCGACCGCGTCGCGATCTCGTCCCGAAAGCCAGGCCTCCAGCCGCACGGCGAGGTCGTCCGAATCCGCGACCACGCAGGCGAGACGGTGGGTGAATTGCCGGCGGCCTGTCAGCAGCGTGTGACCGAGATGTCCGCAATCCACCGATGCGGCGCGCAGGCGACCGAGCAGACGCTCCGCAAGCTCGGTCAACTGCGTATCGGACTGCGCGGAGAAGGCGATCAGATGCGCAGGACGCGACGGCGACGGCGACGGCGCCGCCGATGCGGCGTGTGACGCGATCACGAGATGCGCGTTCGTGCCGCTGAAACCGAACGAACTGAGCGCGGCGAGACGCTCGCCGCCGGGCGCGTCCGGCCACGCGTGCAGGCGTTCGCTGAGATAGAACGGACTGTCGTCGATGTCGATGTACGGATTCGGCGGCCGGCAATGCAGCGTCGGAGGAATCCGGTCATGACGCATCGAGAGCACGATCTTCAGAAGACCGGCGATCCCGGCGGCCGGCGCCAGATGACCGAGGTTGGATTTGATCGATCCGAGCGAGCAGAAGCGTCGACGATCCGTGAACGCGGAGAAGCTGCGCGACAAGGCGTCGAATTCGATCGGATCGCCGAGCGAGGTGCCCGTGCCATGCGCCTCCACCATGCGGATGTCGGCCGGGTCGATGCCGAAACGGCGATACACCGCGCACTCCAGCCGTTCCTGTGCCTGGCCGCTGGGCGCGGTGATGCCGTTGGTCGTACCGTCCTGACCGATACCGGAACCGCGAATCACGGCATGCACGTGATCGCCATCGGCCAACGCCCGCTGCAGCCGTTTGAGCACGACGACGCCTACACCTTCGCCCGGCACGAAACCATCGGCATCGGCACCGAAAGTATGGCAGCGGCCACGATGGGACAGCATGTCGGCGCGTTCGCTCGACAGATACAGCTTCGGGGTGCAGTGCACGAACACGCCGCCCGCGAGCGCCATGTCGATTTCGCCCAGCCACAGCGCCTGACAAGCCTGGTGGATCGCGACCAGGGAACTCGAACATGCGGTGTCGATGGCCACCGCCGGACCGCGAAGATCGAGGTGATAGGCGATCCGACCGGGAATCAGGGACAGCGCATTGCCCCAGAAAGCCTGCGGCGGAACGTCCTCCGCGCCGAACAGCAGCGGGTAATCGCCCTCGGTCGCGCCGATGTAGACGCCGCAGGCACCGCGATTCACCAGAGCGGACGCGTAGCCCGCGTCTTCCAGCGCGTGCCAGGCCTCCTCCAACAGCAGGCGCTGCTGCGGATCCATATACCGCGCTTCGATTCCCGCGATGCCGAAGAAAAGAGGATCGAACGCATCGATTCGATCCAGGAAAGCGCCACGGCCGCAGAATGACCGTCCTTCCGGATGGTACGCCGCCAGATTCCAGCGGGTCACCGGGCCGACGAGTTCGTCGCCCTGCGCCAGATGGGACCACAGGGCATCGAGATCTTCCGACCCCGGAAACCGCCCGCTCATGCCCACGATCGCGATATCGGTCTCGCGCACCATCGCCACGCCGGCGTCGCGTGCGGGCGCAACGGGGAGAGTGGCGTCGTAGCGCATGGCATCGGGAATCGTGACCACGACCTTGCCGATGCTTTCGCGGCCGGCGAGGTGCTCCAGCGCCTCCCTGTAACGGTCGAACGGGAATGTACGCCCGACCACCGCGCGCAGCGCACCCTGTTCGGCGAGCGCCATCGTGCGTTCGTAGTGTTCGCGCAGACGTTCGGGATGCTTGAGACCCAGCTTGCGCAGATTGACGCTGAAGAATGCCTGATTGTCTCCGAGCGAGGACAGGTCGACGCGAGTCGCCGATTTCAACGCCGTCATCGCCATCTCGACGTAACGACCGTCCGGCGCCAACAGATTCAGGCCCTTCTGCAACGCGTCGCCCGGCAGCGTGTTGAGGACGATGTCGATCCCGCGCCCTCCGGTCATCGCCCGGATTTCGCGCTCGAAGTCCTGTTCGCGGTGATTGACGAGATGATGCACGCCGAAATCGCGCAGGAAGTCCAGCTTGCGGGCGCTGCCGGCCGTCGCGTACACCTCCAGCCCATGATGCCGCGCGATCTGGATCGCGGCGAGCCCGAGCCCCCCGGCCGCGGAATGGACGAGAATGCGTTCGCCGGGTTGCGGTCGCGCCTTCGCGAAGGCATCGAGTACGGTCATCGCGACCACCGGCAAGGCGCAGGCGTCGACGAAATCCGATCCCCTGGGCATCGGGAACACGCGAGTGGAATGGACCTGCACCCGGGTCGCGTGCGCGCCGAGGGTTTCGCCGGTGATCACGACGACCGCATCGCCGGGCGCGATTCCGCGCACGGCCGGCCCCGTGGAGACGACCACGCCGCTGGCTTCGAATCCGGGCGTGAACGGATAGTCGGGCATGTCGGGATAGAACCCCCCGACGCACAGCAGATCGCCGAAATTCAGCGCGAACGCGCGCACCGCGACGATGACGTCTTCATCGCCGGGTGTGGCGTCGAGAACTTCGGAAACGACCGTATCCGCGATGTGCTGGGGCTCGTGGAGGAGCGCAGCATGATGACTGCGATCGCCCCGACTCGGGTCGGACCCGGCAGCGGGGAATCGGGGCGCCGCGAACGCCCCTTCGAGGCGCTCGCGCACGGCCGCATCCGCACGCATGGCCGCACGCGGCGCGGTTTCCGCGACAGCGGCGACCGGCGTCGCAGGCGCCGCCGCCGCGACAGCGAGACGTTCCTGCGATACCCGACCGTCAAGATGTTCCGCAAGGCGACGCAGGCATCCGAGTTCGAACAGCGTGGTCGGCTTGAGCTGCAGCGCCCACGCGACGTTGAGCTTGCGGCAGAGACTGCCGATGATGATCGAATCGACACCGTAGTCCGCGAAACGCGCGTCCGGCCGGATCGCGGCCGGATCGGCCTTGATCATGTCGGCGGTGATGACCGTGAGCGCCGGCAGCAGGGCTGCCGCGGAAACGCCCGCGCTCTCGGCTGTGGACACGGCCGTGTCCACGGCGGCGGGCACGGTGCATGCCGTCGCGATCAGCGCGACCAGCGTCTCCAGATTGCGGCTGTCGAACACCGCGGCTGGCGACAATCGCGTCTTCCAGCGGGCATTGATCTGTCGCGTCAAGGTCACCGACAGGAGGGAGTCAAGGCCGTAGTCGCTGAAATTGCGTGTCGGCTCGATCGCGTTCTCCGGGCTGCGGCACAACTCGGCGACCATCCCGACCAGCACCCTGCGCACGGCATCGGGCGACGCGGCGGTGACCGCCGCGGGAGGCGCATCCTGCATCGGCGCGTCTCCGGTACGGCGTTCCGCGAACAGCGCATCGAGCTGTTCGCGCGTCGGCCGCACGAAACGCGCGCCCTCGATGCGGACGCAAAGCCTGCCGTCCGGCGCACGCATGTCGATATCGAAGGTGTCTTCCGCGCGCGCGCGCGGGGAAGGGCTCACGCGCACATGCACGGACCGCGGGCACGGGGCGAAAACGCGCATGGCGTCGATCGCAACAGGCATCACCGGACGGAGATCCGCGACCCCGTCCAATTCCGACGCCAGAACGCACTGCAGGGCACCGTCGATCAGTTCGCTCGGCAACGGATCGTCAGTCGCGTCCGCGGGCAACTCGAGTCGCCCGACCCAGCCGGAGCGATCCCGCCCCAGAGCCACCACCGTGCGGTAGGCAGGGCCGTACTCGTGACCCTTCTCGAGGTAGCGCGCGTAGCAGGCCTCGGCCCCATGCGGCAAAGCGCCGGTCGCGGGAAGCGACGCCACGTCTTCGCCGGGCGCGGCGGGGTTCGCTTCGACCGCGGCGACCCGGGCGACGCCCGAGCAGAAGACGTGTCCTGTCCGGTCGACGAACTCCAGGCCGATATCCCGCGACGCACGCGGGAACAGACGCAGTTCGACCGTCTCCGGTTCGCGGTCGACGGACAATGGCGAACGCCATTCGAAGGCATTCAGGGAAATGCACCCATCCAGAGCCTGCGCCAGCGGGATCCCGCAGGCATCGGCGACGGCGTGCAATCCCATGACCGCACAGGCGGCTGCAGGCAGGACCGCACGACCCGCGACGCGGTGCTGGGCGAGCAGCGGGTGCTGCGGGAGAAACACGGTCCGATACGCCTGACGCCGGAAATCGGAGACGTTCCTGCCCAACAACGGGTGGATCGTTTCCGCGACGACGGTGCCGCCGGCCTCGGCCTGCCGCCAGGGGAGCCAGTAGGATTTGCGATCGAACGGATACGTCGGCGCCAACGGCAGGATGCGGGCCTCCGCGTCGTCGCAGCGGACCTCCACCTCTTCGCCGCCGGCCCAGCGCCGCAGCCTCGCTTCGAGCCCGGCATCGGTGTTCGGATCAACCTCGATACCGGGGGCGCCCGGCACCCCGGTGCGATAAAGACCCGGGGAGTCCCGCCCCTCGACGAAACCCTGCAGCATCGCCCGCACTTCATCCAGCGTGGAAGCGACGAAAGCGATACGGCACGCCATATGCTCGCGACCCGCGAGCAGCGTTTTCGACAGATCGCGCGGCCTCACGTCGGCAGTGGACGGATCCGACAACCAATCCAGATATCTGCGCGCGGTCGCCGACAATCGTTCGTCGGTTCGCGCCGACCAGCCGAAGGCCCAGGGCCCGCCACCCACGTCGTGCGAGCGAACCGGCCGGCCGTCGCCCGATTCGAGCAGGAGATGCGCATTGGTGCCACCGAACCCGAACGAACTGATGCCGGCACGCAACGTGCCGGTCTCGGGATCGTCCTCGGGCGATCGCCATGGCCGTCCTTCGCGCAGCAGGAAAAGCGGGCCGCCGTCGAGATCGATCCGCCGGTTGACCATCGTCAGTCGCGGATTGGACGGCAAGAAACGGTGGTGCATGGCGAGCAACACCTTGGCCATCGCTCCCATGCCGGCGGCGGCCTCCGCGTGGCCGATGCGCGACTTGAGTGCGCCGAGCGCGCAGTGCGCCTCGGGCAGTGCGACGCCCTGCTGTTTGGCGACCCGGGCCAGACCGCGGGCGATGCCGACGATCTCGATCGGGTCGCCTACCGGAGTTCCGGTACCGTGGGTCTCGATATAGTTGATGCTGTCGGTACGTACGCCGGCGCGTTCGATGGCCTTCGCCAATACCTGCGACTGGGCGAGCGCACTCGGTGCGGTGAGCGATCGCCCCTTGCCGCCATGATTGATCGCCACCGCACGGACGATTCCAAGGACATGGTCGCGGTCGCGTCGCGCCTTTTCCAGCGACTTGACCACCAGCATGCCGGCGCCTTCGCCGCGGATGTAACCGTCGCTGGCATCGTCGAACGGATTGCAGGTCCCGTCGCTCGACAGCATGCCGGACTGGTAATAAGCGATGGAACTCGTCGGCGTGAGCAGCAGATTGATCGCACCGACCAGGGCCTGTTCGCAGTCGCCGCGAGCGATCGCATTGACGGCTTCGGCGACCGCGAACAACGAACTCGAACAGGCGGTGTCGACCGTATAGCTCGGCCCCTTGAAGTTGTAGAAATAGGAAAGCCGGTTGGCGAGCATGCACGGGATATTGCCGGTGCCGACATAGGCCTCCGGCGTCAGCGCCCGACTGGCGACGAGCTCCCGGTAGTCGGAATGGCAGACGCCGACGAACACGCCGGTCGTCGAACCGCCGATCGTGGATGGAGGGATGCCGGCGCTCTCGAGCGCCTCCCAGCTCAATTCGAGCAGGATCCGCTGTTGCGGATCCATCAGTTCGGCTTCCTTCGCGGAAACGCCGAAGAAGGTCATGTCCTGGTGTTCGACATCGTCGATCAGGCATGCCCGGTCGATACCGACGTGCGTGCCCTGCGGGTCGATGAATTCGGGCCAGGAGAAACGCTTTTCCGAGAGGGACGCGACGGGGTGAGCCTCGCCCTGCAGAAAGCGCCAGAAGGCAGCAGGAGAATCGCAACCGCCGGGCATTCGGAGCGACATCCCCACGATCGCACAAGCTGTTCCGGCAGCTTCCTCGCCGGAAGCGGTCGCGATGGCGATCGTCTCTGGGGACCGCTCATCCATGCGCGCGCATGCTCCTTCCCCTGAAGCGGATGACCGGCGCTCCCTGCGTCATCGCTCCATGCGCACGACCGTGAAAGCGTTGATTCCCTGAAAAAAACATTCGCCGTGCCGTCCTATCCATTCACAGGAGCCACTCCACGGCATGCCGTCCACCCGCATGCCCCCGCCAGGATCCCCATCCCCGTTCCGAATGTAACAGAAACATGCCTCCCGGACACAACCCGTGCCGGTAGGTCCGGAACACCGGCATTCGAGCGGCGACCGGGGTCCGCCCTCGCCCGTCGCTTCGGTTTCCAATGCGTGACACGGCGGTTATAGTGGCTCGCGCGATGCCACGCCTTCGGTAGACGAGTCGATTCGCCGAGACGCGTCGCGCGACCGGTCAGAAGGAGACGGCGGAATGGAGGGTCTGGATACCTACGACGCGCATGGCAGGGCGAGTGCCGCGAGCGTTTGGAGCCGTCATCCGAAGGGCAGCGTCCACCGGCAACGCAAACTGCTCGGGCTCGCTCCGGATACGATCGTATCGCCTCCCGACCGTTGGCACGAACGCACTGTCGCGTCCGACATCGTCGGCGAGTCCATCGCTCGACGACTGGTGCCCGCGCTGCACATGGTGATCCAGTGCCTCTGCGCGGACGAAGAGAGCGTGGTCGGCCTCGTACGGGCCGAATTGGATTCGCCATTGCGGCTTTCGCTGGCGGCCAGCTATGTCTATGCCGAGTGCGATGAGCAAGCGTCGGCGGTCGCGGCCCAGACGTCGCCCTGTCTCGAACGCACCAGCACCATCGGCCTCGACCAGATCGCCGAATTCGTCTCCTCCCCGATCGCGCCCGCCTTCTTCGTCATCCGGACCGGAATGGCCGTGTCCCAGCCGACGCCCGTCGTGCTTCACGCCCTGCGCGACGGCGAGCGCACGACGCTCCGCCTCGGCATCGCGCCGGAAGTGAAGCGCTTCCCCGCGGCAGAATCCGTACTCGCAGCGATCGAAGAATCGCTGCGCACGCTCGCCACCGGCGAGGACACGACGCTCGAGGAACTCGGCGAACGACTGCGGGCGCTGCTTGCCTGGCCCGACGCGATCTCGGCTTCGGACAACGGCTGCATGCGCGAGATCGCCGCGACATGGGCCGACCTGCTGAAGATCGATGTCGGGCGGATCGCCCCACAGACCAGCTACTTCGAACTCGGCGGCACATCTCTCAACGCCTTCAAACTGGTGGCCATGGTGCAGTCCCGCTTCGAGGTCGAGATCAACATCCGCGACATCATCGAGCACGACAGCCTGCAGGCGTTCTCCGCGCTGGTCGCCGAGAAGCGGCAAAGCGATTGATCGATGGAGACGACGGATCGCACGCCGCGCGTTTCCACCGAAGAACGCGCGCCGGTTCGCCCAGAAACCCTCGGCGCACTGTTCGTCCGGACCGCGCGCACCTGGCCAGGACGGATCGCCGTCGTCGATGAGACGGGCGAGATCGACTACGCAACGCTGGACGCTCGGAGCGCGGCCATGGCGGATGCGCTGGCGCACGACCGCGGTTTGAAACCCGGCGATGCCGTCGTGCTTTTCCTGCCCCGCGATCTGCGCCTGATCGTCGCGACGGTCGCATTGGCGCGTCTGGGGTGCGCCATCGTGCCGGTGTCGTTCGATATTCCCGCCGCGAGACTGGCCTATATCGCGGGCGATGCCGGCGCGAGGGCGATTCTCGCGGTTGCCGACGCCATGCCCGGGTTGTCCGCTCATGCGGGCGATGTCGACCTCGTCGACATCGACGCGCTCTGGAGGGCCCAGGCACGGGCATCGGTATCGGATCGCGATGCGCATCCTTGCGGGCGCGACGCGCCGGCGTACATCATCTATACGTCGGGAACCACCGGTCATCCGAAAGGCGTCGTCATCGCGCATGCCGCGATTCTTCATCGCTACGACGACTGGCGGACGGTCTACGGACTCGACCATGCGCCGTTGCGCATCCTGCAGGTTGCGAAGACCGGTTTCGACGTGTTCATCGGAGATGTGGTCAAGGCGCTGGGTTCCGGCGGCACGCTGGTCATGTGTCCGGACATGGCGATCCTGCACCCCGCGGAACTGTCTCGCTGGCTGCTCGAATATCGCATCGACTATGTCGACATCGTACCCGCGCTGGTGCGCAACCTCGTCGAACATCTCGAATCGATCGGCCGCGACCTGTCCGGAGTGGCCATGCTCAATTGCGGCGCCGACCTGTGGACCAAGGCAGAGTATCTCCGCTTCCGTGACGTGCTCAAGGTCGGGCGACTGTTCAATAGTTACGGCGTCACCGAGTGCGCCGTGGAGAGCACCCTGTTCGAAGACGACGGTACCCGCCTGTCCGGTCGCGACACCCTGCCGATCGGTCGGCCGCTTCCCAGCGATCGGGTCGTGATCGTCGACGAAACGCTCCGCCCGGTACCGCAAGGCGTGATCGGCCAGCTGGGGCTCGGCGGACCCTGCGTGGCGTGGGGTTACATCGGATCGCCGGAGCGCAACGCCCGCGCTTTCGTCCACCTCCCGGATTGCCCGCAGGCCGGTCGGGTCTACCTGACCGGCGACCTCGCCCGCATCGCCGAAGACGGCCTGATCGAATTCGCGGGCCGCAACGACACCCAGATCAAGATCCGCGGCAATCGCGTCGAGATCCATGAAATCGAACGCGTCCTGGAGCGCCACCCCGACGTACGTCAGGCCGTGGTCCATTTCGATGCGGAGCATTCCGTTCTTCACGCCTTCGTGCTGTCGTCGGAAGACGCGGGGTTCGACCGCGCCGCGCTCGCTGCCTACGCAGGCGACCATCTGCCTCCCTACATGCGACCGGCCTCGATCGTGCCCGTGGACCGGTTTCCGCTCAATCAGAACCACAAGATCGACCGCAAGGCCCTCTTCATGTCGACATCACGCATATCGCCGCGTCAGCGCAGAAAGCAGCCCAACGAACTTCATCGTTGCCGCAACCCGGAGGAGCTTTCGTCCGCACTCGCGAACTTCGGCATCGACATCGAGGCTCTCGTCGGCGAATTCATCAAACCTTCGGCACGTCGCACGATCATGATCGCAGGCTCACTCGCCGAGCGGACCGCATCTCCGCTCTCGGATCTCGACATCCTGGTGCTGCTCGACGATCGCATGGCCTTCAAGAAGAGCCGCTCCGAACTGTATGGACAGCCGATCAACTTCGTCCCGAGCCACGACCCCGAAGAACGCATCGTCTCGATGTTCATCGAAGGCCTCGAGGTCGAATGCCAATTTCTGGTCAACGACGCGCTCCGCGCCGACGCATCCGGCGAATCGCTGGCGACCGCGCGGCGAGCGCGTCTCGCCGATCACCAGAAATTCCTGGGCAGATTGTCCGGAGGCTGGGTCGTCCACGACGACGGCCTGCTGCCCGCGTGGCGCGCCTGTTACGACATCGACGGTCTGCGCGTGCGCCGTACCACCGAAGAATTCATGGCGGCGACCAAGAATCTGGAAGACATGGCCATGGCGATCGACAGCGATGCAGCCCATTTCGGCGCGATGGGCATCTACATCGCGACTCATCTGATGCTCGCGCTGCTCGCGGAACGCGGCTACTTCAGCAAATCCGCGAAATGGATGAAACGGGCCACGAGGACGATCGAGGATGGGCCGACCGATCTCGCGGAATTGCTGCGTCGCGGTCAAGCCATCCTCCTGGCCGGCCGGCTGGATGCGCCCGAAGCGCAGCGCGCGCACTTCGATTCGATTCGAAACTATGCGGCCGACGTGCGCACTCACCTCTCCCGCGACGACACGTTCTCCGGACTGTTGGATACCCTGATTCGCAACTTCGACGTCATTCTCTGATCCTGGACCTGACGCATGACCCGCATCGGCATTCGCCACCTCGACTTCGCGCCCGGCGACACGGTATGCGACTATCGTACGCTGCCGGGCATCGATGAACGAATCGCATCGCTGGGCATGCCGGACGAACCGGCGTTCTGGGGCTGGGGGTTCTTCCGCCGGTCCAGCGGCGACTACCGCGATCACGTCTCCCGCGGATTTTCCGCCCTCCACGCCCGTCTCGGCGCCGAGCCCGGCCGCATCGACCACACGATCCTGTGCGCACCCTGCGTCAACGATTGCGATGCGTTCGTCGAAGCGGTGGCTTCGCTCGATCTTCCCGGCCTGCCGGCATCCCCGCCGGAGATCCTGCACGACTACGATTGCGTGAATCTGATCGCCGCGCTGGACATCGCCGGACGAAGGATCGCGGAAGGCGCCGGCCGTGTACTGATCCTTTCATCCGAGAAAGTCGCGAAAGAGTCGCATCGTTTCAAGCGGTTCTCTCTATTCAGCGATTACTCCCTGGCGATCGAGATCGATGCCGATCCTGCGGGATGCGCATACGAAGTGGTCGACACCCTGGTTCGCGAGGACCCGTCGCCCGGCGAAGACACCAGCTCCGTTCTCGGACGAAAACTCGAGGCGGCCTGCGTCGCCGATCTGATCGGAAGACAGGGCTTGTCGATCTCCGAAATCGACCGCTTCTGCTACATCCACCTCTACGAGCCGATGTACCAGATGAAAGGCAAGGAACTCGGCTTCCGGCCGCGGAAGATGGCGTTGGGACGGATCGCCGAGCTCGGTCACTGCTACGGCGCCGATCCCTTCATCGCTTTATCGACGCATCTCGGCGCGGACTCGATCACGCCGGAAGACCGATCGGCGCTGCTTTGCGCGTCCAGCCGTCAGTATGCCGGCCTGGCTCTGGTTCGCCGAACGGACGCATTGGGGACGCCGGAGACATGTTGATCGACGAAAAAAAGGCCTTGCGCCGCGCAATGCCGCGATTGGCATCGCTGCTCGCCGAAAGCTCCCTTCTGGAGTTGGAGCGTCTCGACGCCGGAACTCTCTGCGCATGGTTCCGCGAATTCGGCGAGCCGGGCTTCCTGATACCGGAGGCGTTGGGCGGGCGCGGCAGATCGCTTTCCGAACTCGCACCGATCTGCAGCGCGATCGCGGCCGCATGCCCATCGCTCGCCGTGATGATGCTGATGCATCACCACACCGTAGGCGCGTTCTGTATGGACGAAATACCGCTTCCCCGCGCCCGCGACCTGCTCTCGAGCGTGGCGCAGGAGCGGCGTCTCGTCGGCTCAGCGTTCGCGGAATCGCGCAACGTCGACCTGCTCGATTCTTCCGTGACTTGCCGGCGGGAGAACGACGGCTTCCGCCTCGACGGACGCAAGAAGCCCTGCACGATGAGCCGTGAGGCGGACCTCTTCCTCGTAGGCGTGATCGACCACGTGGGGCAGGAACGCAGTCGTGGGCTCGCCTTCGCGGAGCGCAGCGAAAGCCGAATCGCGACCGAGCCCTTCTGGACCCGGGAGGTGCTTCGCGCGACCGGCAGCGACGCTCTCGTATTCGACGATACCCGCATCCCGGCCGGCAATGTGCTGTTGCCGACGGCGGGCGAAGAAGGCTACGCCCGCCGTCGTCTCGCGGTTGCCCAGAGCGAGATCACGATCTCGATGATTTTCCAGACCTTGATGGCGAGCAGTTACCTCGGGGCTGCGGCCCGGCTGTGCGGAATCGCACTCGCGAAGAATGGCGACGACACCTTGATGTTCCTGACCTGCGAACTGGAAGCCGCGCGGTACGCACAGTACAGGCTCGCCCAGCAGATGGGCACGGGCGTCCTGTCCGCCGGGCAGCTTGCGATGTCGATGGCGTTTTCCTACAACGCGATCCGTCGCATCGATGCGCTGGTGACTGAATTCGAGGCGCGTCCTCCGCTTCACGAGGACGAAGAGTGTCGCTACCTCGCGAGCGTTTGCGGCTTCATGAAACGGCACCCGCCTTCGGAGGCGATGCGGCACTCGATTCTCGCCAACCGCTATTTGCCCGGCTAGCACGCCATCGAAAAGCGATCTGCCGGCACGACCGGGCATGACCGCGCCGACGGAACGAACGTGCAGGCGATGGATTCGTCGTCAATCGATCCGCCACGCCACGTGCCGGAGTCGCGACCTGAAAAGGTCGCTTTTCGATGATCGACCGAACCACCGCCATCCGCGACGCTGCACGCTATGCGGCGCGCAGCGCCTCGACCGGGGCCATGCGCGAAGCCTTGTAGGCCGGGGCCACCCCAAATACGATGCCCAACAGGGCCGAAACCGATGCGGGAACCGCGATGACCGAGAAGTCGATCGCCATCTTCCATTCGGTCCAGAGCGCGAACATGCGGATCGCGCAGTACCCGAGCGCGAAGCCGGCGATGCAGCCCAGCGCGCTGAGCAGAAGAGCCTCCATCAGGAACAGCACGATGATGTCTCGGCGCGTGGCGCCGAGCGCGATCCGCAGACCGATTTCGCCGCGCCGGTCCAGCACGTTGAGATACGACACGGCGAAAACGCCGGCTCCGCCGATGGATAAAGTGACCGCGGTCAGAAACCACGCCAGTCCGCCGAGCAACTCTCCGGTGGTGCGTTTGGCACGATCCGTGGTGGAGGGCCGAAGAATGTCGAAATCGTCCTTGTCGCCGGGGTCGATGCCATGGTTGTCGCGCAGTACATCGCGGACGTTCGCCGCCACGCGATCGACGTCCGCGCCTTCGTGGGGCAGCAGAAGGATCCGATCGTAATTGTCGCGGCCGAACAAGCGAGTGCGCGCGGTTTCGTACGGCACGACCACGAGATCGTCGTAATTCGTGCCGGAGTCGCTCAGCCCTTTTTCCTCGTACTGACCGACCACGCGGAACGCGCCGGCATCGCCCACCCACACCGTCTGGTCGAGCATGCTGAAATTGGCATTCAGGCGTTCGACGACGAAACTGCCGACGATCGCGACCGGTGCGCCATCGGCTTCTTCGGCAGGCAGGAATCCGCGACCGGAAGCGATGCGGTAATTGCGCACCTGCGCGAACTGCCGCTCGTTCACGCCCTTGAGCGTGGTGCGCAGAAGTTCGGCGCCATAACGGACCGGCACGCTTTCTTCCACCTCGGGCGTGACGATGCGCACACCGGGCACGTTGCGGCGGATCGCATCCAGATCCGCCGCGCGAAGCTTCTCCGAGGGATACCAACCGCCGCCCCGATTCGCGACGGCCTGTACCCGCTCCGGAACCACGGTCAAGACGTTCACGCCGACCTGGGAAAGGACGCCGGCGACCTCCTGCCGGGCACCCGCTCCCAACGCCATCAGAATCATCACTGCCGCCAGGCCCAGAGCGACCGCACCGACCGCAAGCGCCATCCGCCATTTTTCCTTGCTGACCGCAACCAGCATCAGCCTCAGCTGAAACCCGATCCTCATGCCAAGGCAGAGACGGGATTCATGCGTGCGGCGCGACTCGCGGGCAGGATCGCGCCGAGAACGCTTGTCACCAGCGCCAGAAACGCTGCGACCACGACCGCACCCGCGGATGGATACAACTGTTCGATGCCGAATTTCGTCGCGAACATCGACGCCAGCGCGAGCAGGGTCGCGGTCGCCATCGCGATGCCGACCAGGGTTCCGATCCCGGCGATCGCAAGCACTTCGCTGATGATCAGCCAGCGCAGATCGGACGGCGTCGCGCCAAGCGCCTTGCGAAGCCCGATCTCGCGGGTCCGTTCCTTCACGACCGCCGTCATGATGCCCATGATCAACAGCGCCGAGACCAGAAACGTCACCGCAACCGTGATCGGCAGGAAAATATCGAACGTGCGGTAGGCCTTGTCCACCATGCGCAGCATGATGCCCGAGTGGATGACGGTGAAGTCGTTGCGCGCGCCGTCGGCGAGATCGTGCTGACGTCGCACGACCTGGGTGATCTCTTCGGCGATCTCGTCGAGTTGTCCGAGACGCGCGTCGGCGATGACGAATGTCGTGCCCGAGATGTAGCTGCGACCCAGGATCTTGTCTTTCAGCAGCGTGTACGGCAGATGCAGCTCGTTGTCGAGATCGCGCCCGTGCGGATCGACGCCTGCGGGTTCGAGCACGCCGACGATTTCCAGCGCGACATTGTTGAAGAACACTTTCTGGCCCACCGGCGACGCATCGCCGAACAGCGCCCTGGCGGCGTTCGGACCGATCAACGCCACACGTTTCGCCTGACGGATGTCTCCGGCATCGAAATAGACGCCCTCGTCGACGCCGCGGTTGCGGGCGATTTCGGCCACCTCGGAGTGCCCCATGACGGAGACATACGCGCTGTTGCTGCCGCTGCTGACCTCGTTCATGCTCGCGAACACGATCGGGTCCCACTTCTCGATGCCATCGACGTTCTGCAACACCGCCTGCACGTCGGCCAGCGTCAGCTTGTCTGCCCCCTGACCTCCGCCCATGAATCCGTTGCCACCGGCAAGATACACGGTGTTGGCCGGGTATGTCGTATCGATATAGCTCGTGAATTTGGTACGCACGGCGATGCCGACCGAGTGCACCAGGATCACCGCCAGCACGCTGATCACGATGCCGAGCGCCATGAAGAAGGACTTGAGCTTGAATCGCCACAGGCGGGCCAGGACCATCCGGAAGAACAGTTCGCGATTCATTGCGCTTTCTCCGCCACGGTACGCAGGCGCTCATCGGAGGCGATCTTGCCATCCCTGATCCGGATCACGCGGTCCGCCTGTTCCGCGACCTCGAGATTGTGGGTGATGATGACGACGGTGGTGCCCTTGCGATTGAGCGTCTTGAACAGCTCGATGATCTCGGCCTGGGTCGCGGAATCGAGATTGCCGGTCGGCTCGTCGGCGAGGATGAGATCCGGATCGTTCACGATCGCGCGGGCGATGGCGACGCGTTGCTGTTGGCCGCCGGACAGCTCGCTCACGTAATGCCGCTTGCGCTCTCCAAGCCCCACCAGATCGAGCGCCGCTTCGCTCTTCTCCCGATAATCGCTGGCGTTCGCGTACATCAAGGCCAGCTGCACATTCTCGATCGCGGTCGTGCGCGGCAGCAGATGATAGGCCTGGAACACGAAGCCGATCACCTTGTTCCTGACCTTGGCGGCCTCGATCTCGGACATGCGCAGAGCGTCCCGACCGTTCAGCAGATACTCGCCGCTGTCCGGACGATCGAGGAGACCGAGTATGTTCATCAGGCTGCTCTTGCCGGACCCGGACGGCCCCAGAATCGCGATGAACTCGCCCGGTGCCACCGAAAGCGATACCTCGTCGACCGCCGCAATGGCTGCGGCGCCCTCTTTTCGATAGATCTTCGAGAGATTCCTCAGCTCGATGACGTTACCGTTGCCCTGCGATCCTGTCCCAGTCATTGTTGTCCGCCAGATATACGTCGCCCTTCTTCAATCCCGTCAGCACCTCGATCCTGCCGGAATCCCTCATGCCTGTCGCGACCTGTTGCAATCGCCAACGGCCATCGCGTTTCACCGCAACGAAATCGACGCCATCCTGGCGGATCAGCGACTTGCTGGATACCACGATCGCATCGTCGCGCGCCTCCAGCACGAAATCGACCTGCGCGGTCATTTCGGGTCGTATCACGATGTC
Source organism: uncultured Lysobacteraceae bacterium (assembly GCA_946480825.1). The sequence goes on along the minus strand of CAMLLG010000012.1, from coordinate 4,990 downwards.
GTCCGGCTGCGAAAAATCGACCAGCACGATGTAATTGACCACGTTATTGACAACGGAAGGCTTGGGATTGATCGCGCGGACCTTGCCGCGCAGCACTCGGCCCGGGTAGCTCTCCAGTCGAAAATCCACATCCTGACCCACGCGGACGGACCCGATATCCGCTTCGTCGACGTATGCCTGCATCTCCTGACGACTCAGATCGATGATCATCACGAACGTCGGCGCCGCGAAGCTCGCGGCCACGGTTTCGCCCTCATTCGTCGAGATCTCGACGATAGTCCCGTCGATCGGCGCGACGATCCGCGCATAAGACAGCGTGACTTCGGACTGCGCCAGTTCGGAGCGGATCTGACGATACGTCGCTTCCTTGACCCGCACTTTCTCGCGCTGGTCGTCGATCACTTGTTGACTGATGGTCCTGCTCGAAGCGGCCTCGATCTTCAACAGGCGCTCCAGCGCATGCCGGGAGAATTCAAGTTCCGCACCCGCAGCCAGCATTCGCTGCCGTCGCGCTTCGATCTCGGCGCGGATTCGCTCGTCGTCGAGCTCGGCGAGCACCTGCCCCTTGCGCACGTTCTCGCCTACGCCGACGAGCATCCGTTTGACGATACCCGAAACCTGCGATCCGACCTTCACCTGAGCGCCGACCTTGGGCTTGATCAGGCCCCGGGCGACCGCACTGCGCACGAAGCGCGATGGTTTCGCCACCAGTTCGGTCGGCGCGGCGCCATCATCCGCGGCCTCCGAGGCACGCAGCGCGCGGTTGGCGGCATAGCCGGCCGCCACGAGCACAAGGATGACGATCGAGGCGATCCACCAGCGTCTCATGCCACGTTTCCCGTACGAAAGTGAGCGAAAGGCCGCTGATGCCTGGGGGCACGCCGAGGGAGCGCGCGCGCGTCGGATTCGGATTCCGGGACTGCCTCCATCATCGGCGCCACCACCTCAGCGAAGCGCCGCACGCACGGATTTTGCGATATCCGTGTTGTCGCGGGTGCCCGCGAATGCGGCCGCACCCGGCCCATAAGCGAAAAGCGGTACCGTCCCACCGCTGTGGCTGGTCCGACGCAAACCCGTGTTCCATTGCACATACAGGCTACCGTCGGTCGCGCCGTGCATCGGATCCTCGATCAGCAGACCTCCGCACTCATGGTCCGAAGTCACGATCACCAGGGTATCGCCGTGCTTCGCCGCGTAAGCCAGTACTTCGCCGACGGCGCGATCGAAGGCTTGCATTTCCGCGAGCATGCCGCCGACATCGCGCAGATGACTGCTGTCGTCGATGAGACTGCCCTCGATCATCAACACGAAACCGGACGGGTTCGCAGCGAGCCGATCCAGCGCGACCTCCGCCATGCCACTGAGGGAAGGACCTGTCCCGCCTGCGGCGATCTCGTGGGCACGGAACAGGCCGAGCAGCTTCCCCGGCGTCGCGGCAATCCTGTCCAGATCCTCGCGGGTCCGAGCAAACAGGTAGCCGCCGGCCTTCATTTCCGAAAGTACATCGCGCACGTCCTGACGGCCGCCGCCTTTCGACTCCGGCAAAAAGTGGGGATAACCGGCGCCCAGCACCAAATCCAGACCTGATTTCGGCAGGGCCGCGGCGATCTCGTCCTCGAAAGAGCGTTCGCGCGTGTGCGCATAAAACGCCGCGGGAGTACCGTCGACCACCGATGTCGTCGCCACGATACCCGTCGACTTGCCGGCGCGACGGGCGTCCTCGAAAAATGAGGAAAGCGGTTTCCCGGCAGGATCGACGCCGACGTAACCGTTGTTGGTCTTCACGCCGCTGGCTATGGCCGTGGCCGCCGCCGCCGAATCGGTGATGATGCGATCGGCCGATCGGGTTTCGATCAGCCCGATCACCGGCATGCGATCGACGGAGAGATGTCCGCCGACCCCTGCCGAGTGCAGTCGGGCCGCGGCATAGTGGCCGAACCCGGCACCATCGGCGATCAACAGGACGATATTGCGAGGCTTGTCGGCGACGACGGCAGGCAGTGGCTTTGTCGCCACACTTTCGGACGCGGGTGCCGGGGTTGGCGCGATGGAAACCGGTTCAAGACGGTAGGCGCGATGGACCAGAACGCCCATGCCGGCGATCGCCGCGGACATGAGCAGAAACAGGGAGATCGCTGCGAACAGAGCCAGGCGCGACACGCCCGATGCTTTCCGTTCCGCCGAATTCCGATTTCCAGAAGCTTCGCCCGCCTGCGGTTCTGTACTACCCTTGAACATGTACGACTCGCTCCTGAATGTTGTCCATTGTCCAAGGCAGACCTGTCCAAAGTCAGGTCGTCCCAAGCATAGCAGGCCGGATTTTGGCTTGCCAGCGCCGCCCTGTTGACGAGGAATCGGGTCATCCGCGCAGGGTCGCTCCGCCCCGATCCGGACCAGGCAGGTATCGGTTCTCTGTTCCGTATCGGTCGACACAAAAGGATTCACGTGACAGAAACTTCATCGAAGTGGTTCATCCGCGAAACCCGAACCGCTGCGCCGGCCTGCCGGGTTTTCTGTTTTCCTTACGCCGGAGGCAGCGCATCGATCTATCGCGGGTGGCATGCGGCGCTGCCCAGCGATGCGGAGTTGCTGGCCGTCGAGCTGCCCGGACGCGGAGCGCATTTCAAGGCATCGCCGATCGGCTCGCTCACGGTCCTGACCCAGCGCCTGGCCGATGCCATATCGCCGCTGATGGACGTACCCGCGGTCTTTTTCGGCCACAGCAACGGCGCGTTGATGAGCTTCACTCTGGCCGCCGAACTGGCTCGACGAGGCATTCCGCAACCCTATGCGATGGTGATCTCCGCCAAGCGTCCTCCGCATCTGGAAAGCAGCGAAGCCGTACATGCGTTGCCCACGCCCGAGTTCGTCGAGAAACTCCGCACGCTCAACGGCACGCCGCCGGAAATCCTCGCCGACGAACAGTTGCTGGAGCTTTTTCTGCCGGCCCTTCGCGCTGACTTCTCGCTCAGCGAAACGTACAGACACGAACCATGCCAGCCGTTGCGGTGCAGAGTGCGATTGATCGGCAGCGAAACGGATACCGATGTCTCCATCCCGCAATTGCGGCAATGGGAACGCTACTTCGAGCGGGAAGCGGTACTGGATGTCTTGCCTGGCGATCACTTTTTCGTGCACACGGCGCGGGACGCGATCCTCGCGATCCTGCGCCGGCTGGTACGGGACTGCATCTCGGCGGCATCGCCCTGGAGGACCGCGTGAACGCGAAACCGACCGCGGATCCGCAGCCGATCGACGCCGCGGCGCTGCACGCGGAGACGACCGGGCTTCTGCATGATGTCGGACTGTTGCCGTTGGCCGGCGCCGGGAACGCCACGTGTCGCCTTCTGCGCGACACGCGCGACTACCGCATCGTCTTGTGCGCAACGGATTCCGACCGCTGGCTGTTGAAGCAGGATGGCCCGGATGCCCGCGAACAGAAGATGATCAATGCGGCCTTGGCCGCATCGTTGGCGCGAGCGCGCGGCGTACCGACTCCGGCGTTGCGCTGCTTCGCCTCCGCGATATCGCCGCAGCGACGGACGCTCCAGGTTTACGACTACATTCCGGGAGCCGTATGTCCCGACGATTTCCGGGGATTGGGCGATTCCGAACGCACCGCGCTGCTCGCGGCGCTCGGCGCCGGATTGGCGCGACTGCACAGCCACCACGCACCGGGATACGGTGAAGTGCTGCATGCCGGAACATTCGTGTCGTTGAAAGAAGCGGTCGGATGGCGGCTCGACTATGCCTTGGGCATGCGCGATGCCTTCGCGAAACTGGATCCGGGCGCCATCTCGGCTGTCCGGGCGAGGATCCTCGCATTGTGCGATCTGGTCGTCGCGGACTGTCGGCCGGTGCTGGTTCATGGCGACGTCGGACCACGCAATCTGATCCTCGATGGCGGCCAGCTCGTCGCGCTCATCGATTTCGAGCACGCCAAGTTCCATGACGCCGCCTACGATTTCGTCAAACTTCACTTCCTGTTGTCGGAGCGGGCCGAGGATTGGCGGACGCTGATGTCGGCCTACTGCGCGAAGAACGGAACGCTGCGCCGATTCGCGGAACGACTGTCCCTTTTCGTCGGACTGGAACTGCTGAGCGGCATCAGCTACTGGCACCGGATATCGGATGCGCGGATGTACGATGACTACCGCAAACGTCTGCATGCTTGGCTCATCACATCATCGGAAACCACTTCGGTCTCCGATTAGCAGGCCGTTGGAACGCTCTTCTGTCCGGCTTGTCCCAAGACGGTCAATTTGCGGTACCCGCGCGCTGCCCGCCAATCCCGTCCGGCTATCCACAGCGATGTGAAGCTTCATCCTGAACTACCGACAAAGTGCATCCGCTGCCGACTCAACGGCGGTCGACTCTTGCCGGCCTCGGCCGGCAACGCGAGAAGATCAACAAAGAAAAACCCCGCGAAACGGGGCTCTTCTTCATTCCTTCTCGACACGGCCCGAGCCGGACGATGAACCTCAGAACGGAATATCGTCGTCCGAGAAATCGTCCATCGGCGGCGGATTGTTCGCCGGCTGCTGGCGCTGACCACCGCCGCCGTAGCCGCCACCGCCGCTGCGACCGCCGCCGCCATAGCCACCGCCGCCGCCTTCCTGGCGAGGCGCGCGGGCCGGACGTTCGCTGCCGCCGCCACCGCCGCCTTCGGAGCGGCCGCCGAGCATCTGCATCTCATCGGCGATGATGTCGGTGAAATATTTCTCGACGCCGTCCTGGCCGGTGTACTTGTCGTAGCGGATCGAGCCTTCGACGTAGACCTGCGAACCCTTGCGCAGGTATTCGCCGGCGATCTCGCCGAGCTTGCCGAAGAAGGTCACCCGGTGCCATTCGGTGCGCTCCTGGGTGTTGCCGTCCCTGTCCTTGCGCACGGAGGTGGTCGCAAGACTGATTTTGGTGACGGCCATGCCGCCCTGGGTGTATTTGGTTTCGGGATCGTTGCCGAGGTTGCCGACCAGGATCACCTTGTTGA
>CAMLLG010000011.1 GCA_946480825.1 uncultured Lysobacteraceae bacterium | reverse complement strand
GCAGGCGCTGCGAGATCGCGTAACCGGCGATGGCCAGTACGAGCAACCAGACGACTGCGAGGGCGGTTCTCGTCGTCGCGCTCATGTCGACGTTCTCATCGCCGACACCGCGAAAAGCGCCGTCGCCCAACGCCTGCCGGCCGCACGGGCGGCTTTGAATCGCGCGGCACGCCGCATGCCGTCCTGGCCGGGCATGAATTTGCGCAGATCGCCGCTGACCTGCAGGCGCTGCGAGATCGCGTAACCGGCGATGGCCAGTACGAGCAACCAGACGACCGCGAGGGCGGTTCTCGTCGTCGCGTTCATCCAGCGTGGCTCACTTCACACCATTCCGGCACAAGCGCTCGAAGCCAGCACCATCGGTCGCGGGCGTCACCGCCTGCGCGGCGCTGGCCAGCAGCGTGCGCTGCAGTTCGCCTTTCGCCGGACGCGTTTCGATGCAGCGCAGTTCCGCGCCCTGACCGTACAGCACGATGTCGCGCACGCGCGCGGCCAGCGCTTTGTCCTTCGGCACGAGGGTCAGCGCCCAGCGTTCGCGGCTGCCGCGCGCGGCGACGGTGTAGGTGCGTTCGATGCCGACGCGGTCGCCGGCGAGCAGCGCGCCGAAGCTGCTCTGCAGTCCGGCGAGTTCCGGCACGCGCGACAGCGCGAACCGGCGCGGAGTCTTGCCGTCGCGGGCGATCACCGCTTCGCCGCTGCGCAGCGTGGTGGTTTCGCGATACGGACTGCGCACTTCGCGCACCAGGGTGCCGGCATCGGGGCGGCGATACTCGCCGGCCAGGCGCAGCGGCGCCTTCAGCAGCGCCGAACCGCGCACTTCGACGAAGGTGGTGCGCATCGGCGCGGGACGCGCCAGCGCCTGCAGGATCCAGCCGCTGTCGACGGTTCCGCGGTCGACGGCCTGCGCCGCGACGACCGACGCCATCGCCCACAGCGACAGCGCGAGCGCGAAGACGGCGTTACGCGGCCCGGTCCTGCGAAGCGCGGTCCTGCGAGGCGGTGTGCGAAGCGGGGTCGGCATGCGTGCGCGGCTCCTCGGCCGCCCAGAAATCGTAAAAGTTGAACCAGTTGTACGGTGCGCTGCGAGCCACATGCTCCAGCCGCGCGGCATAACGGCGGATCAACGCCGGAATCGCCTGCGCGCGCTGCGCGCGGGGAATCACGATGTCGTCGCTGAAGTTCTCGAAGATCAGGTCGTAGCGGTTGCCGCCGCGATACAGGCCGAAGCCCAGCGTGACCGGCGCCTTCAGCGCCGCGGCGATCAGCCAGGGCGCGGTCGGGAACGGCGCGTCGTGGCCGAAGAACGGCGCCATTTCGGTCTGCCCGCCGGGATGCGCGCGATCGATCAGCAGCGCGACCAGCGCACCCTCGGCGATCGCGTTCTGGATCGCCAGCATCAGCGCGGGCCCATCCTGGCCGCCGTCGATCACGGTCGCGGCGACCTCCGGACTCAGCGCGTCGAGCAACTGGGTCAGCGCCGCGTTGTGGGCTTTGTCGAGCACCACGCGGATGGTGTATTCGGGCCGCTGCCGCGCCAGCACGCGCAGCACTTCGAAACTGCCCAGGTGCGAGCCGTACAGCAGCATGCCGCGGCCCTGGTCGAGATGCGCGTGCAGCTCATCGAGGCCGCGCACGGTCACGTCGAAGCGCCGGGCCAGATCGATGCGACCGTCGCCGAGCAGAAACACCCGGTCGAGGATGGTCGCGGCGAAGGTATGGACGTGCTTCGCCGCGTCCCACAGCGTGGCCGGGCGGCCCAGCGCGCGGCCGAGCCAGGCACGCGATGCCGCGCGCTCCGGGCCGCGGCGGATCAGGAAATACAGGGTGATCGGGATCAGCAGCAGGCGCGCGATGCCGCGCCCGCCGTAACGGCCGATGTTGCGGATCAGCCACAGGGCGAACCAGCCGCCGCCCTCGGGACGCTGTTTCCATGCCGTGCTCATGCCAGCGCCCTCATGCCGTCGCGCCCGATGCGGCCTGCACCTCGCCGCTGGCGATGACCGCATCGTCGCGCAGCACCCGGAATTTCCAGCGCGGCGGGACGCCCGTGGCCACGGCCATCGCTTCGATGTCGATCCGCGCGGTCTCGGCCGGCAGCAGCGGCTGCAGGAATTTCACCTGCGGCAGCCGCAGCGGGCCGATGTCGCCATGCGCGGCCTCGATCGCCGCGAGCACGCGGTCCAGCACCACCACGCCGGGCACGATCGGCCGGCCCGGGAAATGTCCCGGCAGGCTCGGATGATCGTGCGGTACCGCGAAGGTCGGAGGCGACATGGCTCAGTCTCCGTCCGATCCATCGACGGGCGCGTCGGCCAGCATCGCGACCACCCGCGCATGGGCGCTGCGCGCCAGCGCCTGGCGCTCGGCGCCCGCGGTCGACTGCGGCGTGCCGAAACGCACCGCGATCCGACCCGGACGCACGCGGAACAGACCGCTCGGCGGCAGCACCGCGCCGGCACCGATGATCGCCACCGGCAGGATCTCGACGCCGGCATCGATCGCGGCCTGGAACGGGCCGCCCTTGAATGCGGCCACGCGACCGTCGCGGCTGCGCGTGCCTTCGGGAAACACGCACAGGCTGTTGCCGTCGCGCAGCATCGCCGCGGCATCGCGCAACATCCGCGGGCCGGCGCGGCGATTGTCGCGATCGATGAACAGCATGCCGGTGGATTTCGCGTAGCGGCCCACGAACGGCACCCGGGTCATTTCGCGCTTCAGCAGGAACCGCAGCGGCACCGGCACCGCGCGGAACAGCGCGCAGATGTCGATCACCGACTGATGATTGGCCACGATCAGATAAGGCTTCGACCAGTCGATGGCTTCCGCGCCTTCGACCGTGAAACGCACGCCCGCGCCGTACAGCAGGCCGGGCGCCCACACCCGCGACGCCATCCGCAGCGGCAGCGCCGGACCGTGGACGAGGCGCAGCGCCAGCGCGATCGGTATCAGGCCGGCGGTCCACAGCAGGGTGAAGGCGAGCTGCGGCAGGTTCCACACCGACCACAATGTCCGCAGCCACGCCGGCTCGCGGCGCGGCAGGCGCTGCACGGCCGCATCCGCGCATGACGTTTCGTCCTGCAACACGCGTTCGGACATCATCGACCCCGCCTCAACGGAAGAAGTCCCGCCAGAACGCCGGCCCCAGCGCGGCCATGCGCCGGGCGAAGTCGAAGACGTTGCCGTAGGGCCGCACCGGGAACACCCGTTTGCGGACGAGATACTCGGCGACCGAGAAACCGATCAGCAGACCGTAGTTGCCCACGTTGGCGATCAGCGAGGCCTCGGCTTCGGTGACCGGCCAGGGCGAGGACATTCCCAGTCGCGGCAGGATGCCGCCGGGCACCGCGACCAGCGCCAGCACGAGATTCAGCGCGGTCAGCGCCGCCAACAGCCCCGCCCAGGTGGCGGTGAGGCCGCGGGTATAGCCTCGATGCCGCGGCGACAGACCCTCCGGCGTGGTCCCGTACAGCGCCGCCACCACCTTGGTGATCAGCGGCACCCGCCCGGCGCGCAGGCTGCGCGCGAAACACCAGGCGAAGATCGCGGTGAACAGCGGCGGCACCAGCAGCAACGGCAGCAGCGCCAGCGACGTGCGCGACAGCGCGGCCAGACCCGCCGCGACCACGGCCAGCGCCAGCCATGCCCACAGCCGCGGCCTGAGCAGCGGTTCGATCAGCACCAGCAGCACCAGATCCGCCAGCGCCAGCACCGCCAGCAGCGGCGACTGCAGCGCGCCGGCGTAGTGCGCCAGCGCGACGTACGCCACCAGCAGCAGCAACCGCAGCCAGGCGATCACACCGTCCGTTGCTGTTCGACATGGGCCGAAAGCGCCCGCAGCGAACCGAAGATGCGGCGGTTGTCGTCGTTGTCCGAACGCAGCTGGAAGCCGTATTTCTTGCTGATCGCCAGCGACAGTTCCAGCGCGTCGATCGAATCCAGGCCCAGACCGGCACCGAACAGCGGCGCCTCCGGGTCGATCTCCGCGGCGGAAACGCCGTCGAGATTCAGGCTCTCGACCAGCAGATCCGCGAGTTCGCGTTCGGGAGGGCTCAACTCAGACATACACACATCCAATTTCGGCAGTAAAGGGCTTCAGAGAGAAAAATCGCGAACACCACGGACGGACGCCGCACTGCGGCACCGTTCCGTCGGGTCATCGATCACCACGCTTTCGATACGCTTTCGATACACTTTCGATCTACACGCTCTATCGCGGGGGAATGCGCGCCGGAGCCTGTTTCGCCGCCCGGGTCGGGCAGCGGCGGCGCGCCACGCGGTATGATGCCAGCCTCGCATTGCAACAAGAAGAGCATGACTGTCCCTTTCGGCGCGGACACGGGGGATCGCGAAGGCCCGGCCCCGATGCCCGCCCCTCTGGACTGCGATGTCCTGATCATCGGCGGCGGCCCTGCCGGGAGCACGGCGGCGATCGCGCTGGCTCGGCTCGGCCGGCGGGTGATGCTGCTGGAGAAGGACCGGCATCCGCGCTTCCACATCGGCGAATCGCTGTTGCCGATGAATCTGCCCATCCTCGAACGGCTGGGCGTGCTGGCCGCGGTCGAAGCCATCGGCGTGCGCAAGATCGGGGCCGATTTCCCGCGGCCCTGCGCCGACGGCAGCACCCACGTGTTCAGGTTCGACCGGGCCCTGACCCCGGATTGCACCCATGCCTTCCAGGTCAAACGCGACGAATTCGACGCGCTGTTGTTCCGGGCCGCGGCCGACGCCGGCGCGGACGCCCGCGATGGCGTGGCGGTCACCGCGGTCGAGTTCGGCGCCGATGGCCGGCCCACCGGCGCCCGGGCGCGCGGCGCCGACGGCGGCGAATTCGCGATCTCGATGCGTTACCTCATCGACGCCAGCGGCCGCGACACCTTCCTGGGCAACCGTCTCAAGCTCAAGCGCCGCAACCCGAAACACCAGTCCGCGGCGCTGTTCAGCCATTTCCGGGGGGTCGAACGCCGGCCCGGCGAGGACGCCGGCAACATCACCATCGAACGCTTCGCCCATGGCTGGGTCTGGCTGATCCCGCTGCGCGACGGCCTGATGAGCATCGGCGCCGTGTGTTCGCCCGAGTATCTCAAGCAGCGCGGCGGCGACAGCGAAGGTTTCCTGCTGCAGACCCTGCGCGACATTCCCACGGTGCGGACACGGCTGACGGCGGCCGAACGCGCGGCGCCGGTGCACGCCACCGGCAACTATTCCTACGCGTCCACGCGGATGTGCGGGCCGGGCTGGACCACGGTCGGCGACGCCTACGTCTTCATCGACCCGATCTTCTCCTCGGGCGTCTACCTCGCCATGCACAGCGCGGAGCGTGCCGCGCGGATGGTCGACGCCGCACTGCGCGAACCCGGGCGCGAGGCCGCGCTGCAGCGCGCGATGACGCGCGGATACGACCGCGGCCTGAAGGAATTCTCCTGGTTCATCTACCGCTTCACCACGCCGGTGATGCGCCATCTGTTCGCCAATCCGCGGAATACGTTCGGGATCGAACAGGCGGTGATCTCGATGCTCGCCGGCGACGTGTTCGACAATCCCGCGGTGATCCGACGCCTGCGCCTGTTCCGCCTGATCTATCTCGTCACCGCCGTGTCGATGGCGCCGCAGGCGCTGCGCGGATGGCGGCAACGGCGGCGCGACAGACGCGCCGCGTTCCGCGGCGAGACCCTGCACTCCGACTCCTGATGGAAGCCACCATGCCGTATCCCGCCGCCCTGTCGATCGATTATCTGCAGGCGGACTCGCCGCAGTCGCTGCTGGGCAGCGACACCCTCGCCGTGTTCGGCTTCGGCAACGATGCCCCGCACTGCGACGACCCACGCTATCTGCGGGTGCCGCTGCAGCCCTACGGCATCGCGCCGTTCGAACACTGGCGCAGCGCCGGCCCGGTCGAGCATGGCCGCGAGGGCACGCCCGAGCAGGGCGAGATCCGCTGGGCCAGCGACGGCCAGCTGACCTTCGGCGTGATCGAGATCGACGAACCGCCGGGCGCGCATCCGGCCCACAGCGACATCTGCGACGCCGCCGAACGCGCCTACACGCAACTGGTGGGCTTCGTGTCCGGCAGCCGCACCCCGCACCTGCTGCGGGTCTGGAACTATCTCGACGCGATCACGCTCGGCGACGGCGATGCCGAACGCTACCGGCAGTTCTGCGTCGGCCGCGCGCGCGGCATGGGCCGCTTCGACGCCCTCGAACTGCCCGCGGCCACCGCGATCGGCCGCTGCGACGGCCGGCGCACGCTGCAGGTGTACTGGCTGTCGGCCAGCCGTCGCGGCATTCCGGTGGAAAACCCGCGGCAGGTCAGCGCCTACCGCTATCCGCGCCAGTACGGCCCGCAGTCGCCGAGCTTCGCGCGGGCGATGCTGCCGCCGGTGGGCGGCACGATGCCGCTGCTGCTGTCGGGCACCGCCAGCGTGGTCGGTCACGCGTCCCAGCACATCGGCGAACTGCAGGCGCAGATCGGCGAGACCTTCGCCAACTTCGATGCGCTGCTGGCCGAAGCGCGCCGCCACCAACCGTCGCTGCCGGCCGGTTTCGGCAGCGGCACCCGGCTGAAGGTCTACGTGCGCGACGCCGAAGATCTGCCGGTGGTGGCGCAGGCGCTCGACGCCCGCTTCGGCAACAGCGTGCCGCGGCTGCTGCTGCACGCCGCGATCTGCCGGCGCGAGCTGGCGGTGGAGATCGACGGCGTGCATGCCTGAACGTCGTCATCCCGCCGCTTGAATCCGGCGGCATCGCATCCATCTTCGCTGCTGCCGGCCGCGCATCCGCGGCCCTTCCCGAGGGGAACGCCACGATGGGTCTGATCAGTCTGCTCTGGGGCATCGTCGCGATGCTGCTGATGTTCATCGGCCTGGTGCCGCTGCTGGGCTGGAGCAACTGGCTGGTGATTCCGTTCGCCGGCATCGGCACGATCATCGCCGCGATCGGTATCGGCATCACCGCGCGCGAAAAGCGCGGCCGCGCGAAGGCCGGGCTGGCGCTCAACGCCATCGTGATCGTGGTCGCCGTCGTGCGCCTGAGCATGGGCGGCGGGATCGTCTGACGCGGATACCGGTAGAGCGGGCTTCAGCCCGCTGATGTCTCTGCCAGCGGATCAGCGGGCTGAAGCCCGCTCTACCGGCACCGCGCGTCGACCAGCGCCCGCGTATGCGCATGCTGCGGGTCGCGCAGCACCGCGGCGGCTTCGCCGATCTCCACGATCCGGCCCGCGTCCAGCACCGCGATGCGCTCCGCGACCGCGGCGGCCGCGGACAGATCGTGGGTGACGAAGAGCAACGCCAGATCGCGCTCGCGCTTCAGGCTCGCCAGCAGCGCCAGGATTTCGCGGCGGTGATGCGCGTCCAGCGCCGAGACCGCTTCGTCGCAGACCAGCAGGTCCGGATCGCAGGCCAGGGCGCGCGCGATCGCGATGCGCTGGCGCTGGCCGCCGGAGAACTGGTGCGGCCAGCGCGCGGCCATCTCCGGATCCAGCCCGACCGCCGTCAACAGCGCACCGGCCTTCGCCGCGCGCGCGGCGGCATCGCCGAGGCCGTGGATGCGCAGCGGTTCGGTCACGATCTCGCCCACGCGCATGCGCGGATCGAGCGACGCGTACGGATCCTGGAACACCACGCCGATGCGCCTGCGCAGCGTGCGCAGCGCGCGACCGGACAGCGCGGTCAGTTCGACATCGTCCAGCCATACCCGCCCCTGCGCACCGCGCAACAGCCGCAGCAGCGCGCGGCCGAGCGTGCTCTTGCCGCTGCCGCTTTCGCCCAGCAGCGCCAGGCCTTCGCCGCGATGCAGGAGCAGCGAGACATCGTCGAGCGCGGGCGCCGATGCGCGCGGGTAGCGCATGGTCAAGCCTTCGCCGCGGAGCAGCGCCCTGCCTCCCTTAGGAGGGCCTTCAGGCCCGAGCTTTTCCCGCACAACCACCGCTTCGATCATCGGGCCTGAAGGCCCTCCTACGAAGGCGATGGCATCCGCCTCGATCAACGCACGCGTGTAAGCATGTTGCGGATGCGCGAACACGGCGCGGGTCGCGCCGCGTTCGACGACATCGCCGCGGCGCAGCACCAGCACATCGTCGGCGTAGGCGCCGACCAGCGGCAGATCGTGGCTGATCAGCATCAGCCCGAGCCCCTCCTCGCGACGCAGCGCGTCGAGCAGATCGAGCACCTCGCGCGCGATCCGCGCGTCGAGCGCGGAGGTCGGCTCGTCGGCGATGAGATAGCGCGGCCCGCTGCACAGCGCCATCGCGATCGCGATGCGCTGGCGCTGGCCGCCGGAGAACTGGTGCGGAAACCGCTTGAGGGCCGCACCGGGATCGGGCAATCGCACGCGCGAGAGCAGCGCGCGCGCATCCGCATCGGGACGGCCATGCTCCGAACGACCATGGACGTGCAGGGTCTCGCGCAGCTGCGCACCGACCGTGCGCAGCGGATGCAGCGCGGCCAGCGGATCCTGCGGAACCCAGCCCAGTACGCGACCACGCAGCGCCGCGTGCGCCCGCGAACCGAAATCGATGTCGGCGCCGTCGTGCGTCAATGCGCCGAGCGAGCGCAACCCCGGAGGCAACAGCCCGAGCAGCGACAGCGCGGTGAGGCTCTTGCCGCTGCCGCTCTCGCCGACCACGCCGAGGCACTGGCCGGGCGCGAGATCCAGATCGAGCGGGCCGAGCAGCCGGCGCGCGCCGGCCTGCACGTCGAGCTGGCGCAGCGCGAGCGTCATGCCGCGGCCGACTCCGGCGCACGTCGAGGCTCGCCGCGCACGTCCAGCCAGTCGCGCAGGCTGTCGCCGAGGAACTGGAACGCCGCCAGCGTCGCGACCAGAAAGCCCGCCGGAAACAGCAGCGTCCACGGCGCGCTGTCGAGTTCCTGCACACCTTCGGACAACAGCGTGCCCCAGCTGGCCGACGGTTCGTCCACGCTGAGACCGAGGAAGCCGAGGAAACTCTCGACCAGAATCGCCTGCGGCAGGATCAGACCGAGATACACGAACGCCAGCGGCAGCAGGTTCGGCAACGCATGCCAGCGCAGGCGCTGCGGAAAGCTCGCGCCCATCGCGGTGGCCGCGAGCATGAACGGTGTCTCGCGCAGGCGCGCGGCTTCGGCGCGCATCACCCGCGCCAGATCGATCCAGACATAACCGCCGATCGCCGCGAGCAGCAGCCACAGCGAGCGCTCGAACAGGGTCAGCAGCAGGATCACGATCAACAGGAACGGCAGCGCGCTGGCCATGTCGAGGATGCGCAGCATCAGGCGCTCGACCCGGCCGCCCGCCAGCCCCGCGCTGGCGCCGAAGCCCAGCCCGACGACCAGTGCGACGAGGCTGGCGAGCAGCCCGATCGTCAGCGACAGCCGGCCGCCGGCGAGCGTGCGCGCGAGCACGTCGCGGCCGATGGCATCGGTGCCGAACCAGTGCCCGGCCGTGCCCGGCGCCACCGACAGCGCGCGCCAGTCGGGACGATGCGGATCGAAGCCGACGAACAGCGGCCCCATCCAGCACAACAGCGCCAATCCGCCGAGGAACAGCAGGCAGGCGCGGGCCATCGGCGGCAGGGTTCGCAGCAATCGCATCGGGCGATTGTAGAGAACGGACCGGTTCCGGGGACGGCTCCGAGGACGACTTTGGTGCGTCGCCGACACCTTGCGCCCGATCAAGCCCGCCGCACGCCGCGGCGCGTATCATTCGGCCATGACCTTCCCCTACACCCGCCTCCGCCGCATGCGCCGCAGCGAGTTCTCGCGCCGGCTCATGCGCGAACACGTGTTGACCGCGAACGATCTCATCTATCCGGTCTTCGTCCACGAACTGCCCGGCCGCGCGCCGGTGGGCTCGATGCCCGGCATCGAACGCCTGTCCATCGAAGAACTGCTGAAGGTCGCCGAAGAGGCCAGCGCCCTGCGCGTCCCGGCGCTGGCGCTGTTCGCGGTGACCGCACCGGAGGCCAAGTCGCTCGACGGCGTGGCCGCCTGGGACGACGAGGGTCTGATGCAGCGCGCGGTGCGCGCGCTCAAGCGGCGGTTCCCGGAACTGGGCGTGATCACCGACGTCGCGCTCGATCCCTACACCTCGCACGGCCAGGACGGGCTGATCGACGACAGCGGTTACGTGATCAACGACGAAACCGTCGAAGCGCTGGTGCAGCAGGCGCTGTCGCACGCGCGCGCCGGCGCCGACGTGGTCGCGCCCAGCGACATGATGGACGGCCGCATCGGCGCGATCCGCGAAGCGCTGGAAGCGGGCGGCCACATCCACACCCGCATCCTCAGCTACGCCGCGAAATACGCCAGCAGTTTCTACGGCCCGTTCCGCGATGCGGTGGGTTCGGCCGGCGCGCTCGGCAAGGGCAACAAATACAGCTACCAGATGGACCCGGCGAATTCCGACGAAGCCCTGCGCGAAGTCGCGCAGGATCTCGACGAAGGCGCCGACATGATCATGGTCAAGCCGGGCCTGCCGTATCTCGACATCGTGCGCCGGGTGAAGGACGAATTCGGCGCGCCGACCTTCGCGTATCAGGTCAGCGGCGAGTACGCGATGCTGAAGGCGGCCGCGGGCAACGGCTGGCTGGACGAGCGCGCCTGCGCGCTGGAAGCGCTGGTGGCGTTCAAGCGCGCCGGCTGCGACGGCATCCTGACCTATTTCGCGCTGGATGCGGCGCGCTGGCTGCGCGACGCGCACGACTGAGGAGCCCGCGATGAAACGCTACGCCGTGTTCGGACATCCCGTCCTGCATTCGCTGTCGCCGAAGATCCACAAGACCTTCGGCCGCCAGAACGGCATCGATCTCGATTACGTCGCGATCGAATGCGCGCCCGGCGATTTCGCGGCGGCGCTGTCGTCGTTCGCGAAGAGCGGCGGCGTGGGCGCGAACGTCACCCTGCCGCACAAGCAGCGCGCGGCCGAACTGTGCAACCTGCTGAGCAACCGCGCGAAACGCGCGGGCGCGGTCAACACGCTGATCCGCCACGACAACGGCTGGCTGGGCGACAACACCGACGGCATCGGCCTGGTGCGCGACCTCACCGGACGCCACGGTCTGGATCTGCGCGGTCGGCGCACGCTGCTGCTCGGCGCCGGCGGCGCGGCGCGCGGCGTGGCTCCGGCGCTGCTGGACGCGGGCATCGGCGAGTTGTTCGTGGTCAATCGCGACAGCGCGAAGGCCGACGCGCTGATCGACCAGCTCGGCGAACCCGGACGCATGCACGCGCGTTATTTCGACGATCTCCGCGCGCTCGGCGAATTCGACCTGATCCTCAACGCCACCTCGGCCGCGCGTCACGGCACGCTGCCGACATTGCCGATGTCGCTGGTCGGCCCACGCACCGCGGCGGTCGACCTGAGCTACGGCGAAGCCGCGATCCCGTTTCTCGCCTGGGCCCGCGCGGCGCATGCGCGCGACACCGTCGACGGCCTGGGCATGCTGGTGGAACAGGCGGCCGAAAGTTTCTTCCTCTGGCACGGCGCGCGCCCGGACACCGATCCGGTGTACGCCGAGCTGCAGGCGCGGCACGCCGCGCTGATCACCGCCGACTGACCGGAACGCACGCATGCAATGGCTCACGATGTTGTCGTTCGCGCTGCCCGAACTCTTCGGACTCTCGCTGGCGCTGGTCCTGCTGCTCACCAACGCGCGGCCGGGCACGGGACGCCGGTTCGGCCTGATCGGAATCGCGGTCATGCTCGCCGCCGCGTTCGCCGGCCTCGGGCTGTCGATCCTGCAGACCGTATGGATCCAGACCGCGGACGATGCGCTGCACGCACGACTCTCCGCGCTGACCTCGGCGCGCGTCGTGCTGAACGTGCTGTCGATGGGCGGTCTGGTGACGGTGGTGTGGGGGCTGTGCCGCGCGACGCGCGCATCCGCCAACGAATGAACGACCGACGCCGGAGAATGCGCGTGCGCGCCGCCGTGCTGCTCGCCCTGTCGTTCGCTGTCATCGGCTGCTCGCGACCGGCGGCGGACCTGTCCGCGCATGGCGATCCGGCATCGCGTCTGGTCGGGCACTGGGCGACCGTTTCGAACGATCACCTGTACTACGGCCCCATCGATGCCGCTTCCGGCCAGGGCCCGTACACGCTGATCCATCCCGACGGCAAGATCTTCCGCCATGCCTATCGCATCCAGGCCACCGACCCGACGCGGCAGGCCATGCAGGCGATCTACGTGTTCGCCGACGGCGACACCGCGCAGGTCGCGCTCGCCGTCTCCGCAGACGGCCGAACGCTGACCTCGTCGCAGGAGATCACCGGCATGCGGATCGATTCCGACGCGACCCGCGTCGACGACAGGACCGCGCCCTGATCGCAGGCGCCCGCCTGCTCCTACGCGATCGATCCGCCCACCGCCCGCCGCACCAGCGCAGCGATCTTCGCTTCGTCGGCCGGCGACAGCGCCTTCAGCGCGAACGCCGTCGGCCACAGGTCGCCGTCGTCGAGCGCGGCCTGATCGCTGAATCCGAGCGTTGCGTAGCGGGTGTCGAATTTGCGCGCGCTCTGGAAGAAACAGACGACCTTGCCGTCGCGGGCGTAGGCGGGCATGCCGTACCAGGTCTTCGGCATGAGCATCGGCGCATTCGCGGTGATGATGTCGTGCAGCCGACGGGCCATCGCGCGTTCCGGCGCCGGCATCTCGGCGATCTTCGCGAGGACGTCTTTTTCGCCGGCCGCCCGGTCCCTGCCGGCGCGCGCTTCGGCCTTCATCTCGCGGGCGCGCGCCTGCATGGCCGCCTTCTCTTCGGCGGTGAATCCTTGGGTCGTGGTCTTTGCCGACTTGGCAGTGATGTTCTTCGCGATTCGTGCCATGGGAATCCTCCGTTCGCTGCGTCGCCGTCGGGCCACGCCATTATCGTGCGTCGCCGACATGCGCGCCGACGACGATGCCGCCGTCATTCTGCGTCGCCGTCTTCCAGCCCACCCATCCGCGCGACGATATCCATGAACACCCACACGTCGCCGATGGCGTAGGTCTCCGGCGCCTCGCTGCCGCCGAGGAACGGATACGGCTCGGGAATGTAGATCGCGTCGTCGCCCGGCGCGCCCAGCCGTCGATGGATCGCGGCGACGTGCTCCGCACGCAGCACGTACTGCGAGAAGCCGGGCTCCTGCAGGACATCGCGCTCGAACGCTTCGACCGACGCGTGGCTGCCGTAGGACTTCGCCGACCACTGGAACGGATGCAGCACGATGTAGTCGTCGGTCGCCGGATCGCGCAGGAAGAAATGTCCGAGCAGCGAATGGCCGACGATCTCGGGATAGTCGGGGAAACCCTTGGCCCAGCGCCCGATCGCGTCGGAGGCACACGGCGGAATCAGCCGGTAGAGGGCGAGATCCGGCGGTGTCGGATCGTCGACGCGTTCGGCGGCGGGTTTGCATGTCAGTAAGTTCTTGAGCCAGTGCATGAAGCGCTCCACTGCGATTGGTCGCACTTTCCGGCGCGCCTGCGGGATATTTTTTCGGCCGGCACCGGTCGCGAGTCGTAGCGGGCAGAGGACGAGACGCATGATGAAGGCCTCGGGCGTGCGGACGGATGCTGCCTAGAGTATCTGCCAAAAGGCTTTCAGGTTTCCACATCCGCGGGCAGGCAACCGTCATCCAGAGTTCCCGGCGAAGCGCATCCGAAATTCTGCATTGTCAACAACAGAAAGTTACGATATGGTTCAAGAAATCAGAGAAGACCCGTTGCTCGACCTATGGTCGGAAGAGAACGGCGACATGACCTCATTTTTCTGGTTCGCGTGGACCAATCAGCAGAACGTGATGCCCGAAGCGTGCTGCCCGAAATCGATCGCCATGCCGGCACCATTCATGGCGCAGCGGATGACGCGCATTCTGCTGCGCATTGCGCGGTTCGATCGGACTACGTAGAGTCGGGGCCGCCAAAAGGAGATGCCGATGCCCCCGCCCGTCTCAGTCCCGTATCGATCCTGCACCACCGCCCTGTATCGTCTTGCCGTGTTGTTCGCACTGTCGCTTTCAGGATGCTCCTCCGCCATGAATACGCCCACCGCACAAGATGCCGCCCCCGATCGCCCCTACACCGGCACCGTCGCGGACTGGCCGCTGTTTTTCCGGCACCTTTACTTTCAGACGCTGTGCTTTGAAACCCAGTGGTGCAGTATCCGTTACAGCGGCTTCGAATTCGGTAACGATGGTCCGACATCGTCGGCACCCAGCTTTCCGGATGAATACGAAAATGTGCTGGGCGCGCTCTACGGTCCGGTTCCACGCACCGTACCGCCGGCGCAGGTGCGCTGGCGCAGCAAGGATGGAAGCGAGCTTCAGGCTGAAGTGGATATCGCCGAGATTTTCGGAGATGGATTGATCCGTCACAACGTCAAACGCGAGGACATTCCGGAAGAGATCGGCATCGGCAATACGCACATCATCCTCGAAATCGACGATAGAACGATCAATGTCTATACCCGGACCCATATTCCGCTCAGGCATCTGCGCATCCCCGGCAACCGCTACAGCGATTTCGCGAACGACCTGATCAAGGTCTACAGCCATACCTACTGATCCTCGGAGCGATTCGATGACGGACCGCAAGCCGCGCAAAGACGACGATGTCGAGGTCTATCCGGCCGATGCGCGGGATCTCGAGAGCTATCGCGCCGCCCAGCGTCAGTTGGCGCAGATGCAGGCACCGATGCTGGTCGGACCGACGAACCCGGATCGAAGGCTGTACATCGCGACGTTCGACGGGACAGGCAACAACATGTTCAAGGACGACGATGCGCATGAGACCGGAATCGTACGTCTTTACAAGCAAACCGCTGCGCTGATAGGCGACAACAAGTTGCCTAGTGTTCGCGCTGGCTATGTCGCCGGCGTCGGTACGCAGGGCGATGGAAACAGCTTGGACCTCGGCCGCGGACATACCGCGCAGGAGCGCGCCGAAGCGATGTACAAGATGTTCATTGAACAATCGAAAACGTGGTTGACCCGTGACGACAAAACGCAGATCAGCATCGCTTCCACGGGCTTCAGTCGTGGCGCGGACACCGCCGCCTACTTCGCGCGACTGGTCGATGAACGGGGTATCCAGAATCCCGACGGCGCGGTGTACAAACGCGACGACGACGGCTGGATCACCAGCGTCCGCTACACGAAGCCGCCTTTGGTCGCGCCCGGACAGGTCGCGCAGGCGGTGCTGCTGGTGGACCCGGTCGCGACCGGGTCGTTGAAGAGCGACGATCGGCGGCTGCCGCCTTCCGTGATCTCCGGGCTGCAGGTCACGGCCGAGGACGAACGTCGCAATCTCTTCCCGGTGTCCCAGCATCTGCCATCGGGATTCAGCGAGCAGAAGCGCTTCCTCCATGTCACCGTCGGCGGGGCGCACAGCGATGTAGGCGATACTTATCCACTCAACGGGCTCGGCATCCGCAGCACGAATCTGGCGGTGGATTATCTCAATGCGTTGAGCGAGACCCCTTTTCTGCAAAAGCGTGCCGAGCCGGAGGGTCCGCAGCGCAACGTGGTGCATCGATCGGAACAGCACAATCGGTTTCTCTACCGCACCGGCGAATTCGACGAGAACGGCCGTCGCACGCGGGATCATGAACTGGCGCCCGACGATACCCGCGAGAACGGCCGGCCGGTGGATCGTAGCCGCAAGGAACCGATGGACCCGACGCTGGACGGGCGCTTCGAACATCGGGCGGTGCCGATCCTGCCGGCCCCGCAAGCGGCGCCTGCGCGCGCTGCGCCGCCACGCGGCGCACTGTTGGACGATCCGCAGAATCCTCATCATGACAAGTACGCGAAGTTGCTCGGCACCCTGCACGATGAGGACCAACAGCGCGGTCGCGCACCGCACCCGGCGAGTGCGCGCATCGCCGCCGGACTGACCGTCGATGCCTGCGATCGGGGGCTGGAACGCATCGGATTCGCGCAGCTGTCCGCGGACGGCAGCCGCATGTACATGACCGACACCGCGAATCCTTCGTCCGAGTGGGCGCGAACTGCGGTCGGAGACGTGACGCGCGCCGCACAACAGTCGATCGACAACAGCACCGAGAAGGTCACCGCGATCGATCGAGCGTTGGCGCAGCAACGCGAACTGTCCGCACAACAGCAGACACAGTCTCAAACCGAGACGCAGCAGCGCGAAGGTCAGGCCCTGGCGATGCGCATGGGTTGAGGTCCAAGCGAGGCGGAGGATCGCCGCTGCAACGATCGAATCCGCTACGAATTCCGTCGTCCCGGATCAGAGCAACCCGCTGCGCTTGATCGACAGATATTGCTCCACCAGCGCGGCGGGCAGTTGTTCGCAGGTGACGTCGAGCACGGTGACGCGGTGGTTGCGCAGCCGGTCGTGGGCGGCGGCGCGCTGGGCGATGTAGCGGGCGGCGGCGGCGGCGCGGACGGCGCTGCGCACGTCGTCGACGCGCGCATCGAGGGCTTCGTCGAGATCGCGTTCGCGCAGGCTGGCGACGACCACCAGATGACGGCGCTGCAGCAGGCGCACGGCGCCGAGCACATCCTCGATGTCTTCGTCGCGGAGGTTGGTGACCAGCATCACCAGCGCGCGGCGGCGCTGGCGCAACGCGAGTTCGGTGGAGGCGGCGAGATAATCGGTGGCGACCGGTACCGGCTGCAGGTCGTAGCTGGCGCGCAGCAGGGTGTCGATGGCGGCCATGCCGCGCTGCGGCGCGACCCAGCGCTGTTCGCCGCCCGCGGTGAACAGGCCGACGGCGTCGCCGCGCTTGAGCGCGATGTACGACACCACCAGGGTGGCGTCGAGCGCGCGGTCGAAGTGCGACAGGCCGCCTTCGTGCGCGAGCATGCGCCGGCCGGTGTCGACCACCATCAACAGCTGTTGATTCTTTTCGTCCTGGTATTCGCGCGAAATGAGCTTGCGCGCGCGCGCGGTCGCCTTCCAGTCGATCTGGCGCATGCTGTCGCCGACCCGATACTCGCGCATCTGGTGGAAGTCGGTGCCTTCGCCGCGGCGGCGCTTGATGTGCGCGCCGACCAGTCGCGACGCCTGTTCGGCGCTGAACAGCGCGAACCCCGCCAGCGGCGCGAAGTTCGGGAACACGCGTACCTGCTGCGGCGCGCCGACGATGCGCGATTGCCGCCACAGGCCCAGCGGCGAGGACAGCCGCAGCTGCGTGCCTTCGAAACGGAAGTTGCCGCGCACCGACGGGCGCAGCCGATAACGCAGGAGAGCGACGCTGTCGGCGGCGAGCACGATCGCGCGCGGCAGATCGGGGACAGTGCGATCGTCGACATCCCAGTCGCCGGGATGCAGATCGTGGACCACCACCCGCTGGCGACGGCCGTAGTGTTCGATCCGCAGTTCGACCTCGCGTTCGACGCCGATCGGCCAGGCCTCGGGCAGGCTGCGCGCGACTTCCGGCGTGGGCGCGACGCGCAGCCGCCACAGATCGAACAGCGCCAGCGCGGCCAGCGCCGCGAGCGCGATCGACCATGCGTTCGCCGGCACCAGGCGCACATGCACGGCGAGGCCGAGCGCGGCGCAGGCCACGCAGGCCCACACGAAGCCGGGCGCCGGACGCGGCCAGGCGCGCACGACGGGCACGGTGGCGGGAGCGGGCGGCGCCTTCGGTTTTACCGACGACGGCTTCACGGTGGCGGCGGGCACGCTCACTGCCGCGGCGCTTCGACCTTGGCGAGCAGCGCGTCCAGCACCTGGTCCGGCGTCTGGCCTTCGATCTGCATTTCCGGCGACAGCGCGATGCGGTGGCGCAGCGCCGGCCTGGCGATACTGCGGATGTCGTCGGGAGTGACGAAATCGCGGCCGGCCAGCACCGCCTGCGCGCGCGCCGCGCGGACCAGCGCGAGGCTGCCGCGCGGGCCGGCGCCCAGCGCGATGCCCGGCCATTTGCGGGTGGTGGAGACGATGCGCACGGCGTAGTCGATCACCGCCGCGTCGACCGTGACCAGACCGGTGCCGAGCTGCATCGCGACGATGTCTTCGGCGCCGAGCACGGCGCGCACCTGCGACAGATCGAAATGCGCGGCGGCGCGGCCGCTGCTGACCGCGGTGACCATGCCGACTTCGTCGGCGTGCGACGGATAGTCGATCAACACCTTCAGCAGGAAACGGTCGAGCTGCGCCTCGGGCAGCGGATAGGTGCCTTCCTGTTCCACCGGGTTCTGCGTGGCCAGGGTCATGAACGGCGCCGGCAGCGGATGGCTGGTGCCTTCGATGGTGACCTGCTGCTCCTGCATCGCTTCGAGCAGCGCGGACTGGGTCTTGGCCGGCGCGCGGTTGATTTCGTCGGCCAGCAGCAGGTTGGTGAAGATCGGGCCGCGACGGATCGCGAAGCGTTCGGTCTTCGGGTCGTAGACGGCGTGGCCGCAGACGTCGCTGGGCATCAGATCGGGCGTGAACTGCACGCGGCCGTAGCCGCAGCCCAGCGCCTGGCCCAGCGCGCGCACCAGCAGAGTCTTGCCGAGACCGGGCACGCCTTCGATCAGCACGTGGCCGCCGGCGAGCAGCACGATCAGGATCTGGTCGAGCACGTCGTCCTGGCCGATGAAGGCCTTGGCGACTTCGTCGCGCACGGCGGCGGCGCGGGCCACCAGGGCCTCGCCGACGATCGGCTGCGGCGTGGGCACGGTGTCGGTGGCGGCATGGGTCGTCATAGTCGGGTTCTCAGTTGCAGAAGTTTGGCGATGCGGAGCACGAAGTCCTTGGCGTCGCCGGGGCGCGGATAGCGCAGCGCGGCGTCGACATCGGCGGTGGACAGGCCGGTGCGCCGGGCGATGGCGTCGATCTGCGCTGGGCCTTCCAGCGCCGCGGCGTAGGGATCGCGCTGGCGCAGGCGGCGCAGGAAGGCGTCGTAGGCGGCGGCGTAGAGCGTGCCGCGACGGCCGTATCGGTAGAGGTGATCGCCGCTGGCCTGCACGTGTTCCAGCAGCGAGCGGCGATCGGGCGGCGCGGAAGGACGCAGCGGGCCCAGGCGCTCGGTGCGCAGCCACAGCCACAGCAGCAGCGCCAGCAGCGACGGCACGATCACGCGCCAGCCGTACTGCCACAGCAGGTCCCACAGCGACGGCATGTTGGCGCTGTAGATCAGATGGAACGTGCCGCCACCGCTCCAGTTCGGCTGCAGCAGCTGGCGGGTGAGCGCGGCGTGCTGGGCTTCTTCGAGTTTCTCTTCGCCCAGGAAGTCCAGATCCGCGATCACGTCGACCGTGCCTTCGCCGAACGCCACGCGGGCATAGGCGTATTCCGCGGCCTCGTCGTCGCCCCAGGTCGCGGCGACTTCGGCGTCTTCGTCGAAGAAATAGAACCGGCGACCGTTGCAGAATTCGACGTGATGCTCGCGCTTCTCCACCTGCAGACCCTGGCACACCGGGTCCGCGTCCATCGCGACGATGCCCAGATCGCTCAGCAACGGCACGTCCTCGCCGCCGATGGTGGAGCCCGGCGGCGGCGTGCGCACGATCAGATGGCCGCCGGTCTCGACCCAGGCGAGCAGGCCGTCGACTTCCGGCGCCGACAGTGTGCGCGGGTCGCCCAGCATCAGCACCGTATCCGCGGACCTCAGCGGATGGTCGGACAGGTCCAGGCGCTGGCGCGCATCGACGCGGCGCCCGGCCTTGGTCAGCGCGACCTTCAGCGGGTACAGCGGGTTGTAGGCCGCTTCGCCGCGCGGCGGCAGATCGATGGTTTCTGTCACGCGCTCGTAGGTCCGCATCCACCACCAGGTGAACAGCGCGACGAGGCCCGCGCCGGCCAGGGCGAGCAGGATGCTGCGGACGGCGGCGGCACGGTTCATGCGGCCCACCGGAAACGTTGCGCCAGGGTCTGCACCAGCGTCTCGAATTCATCCGGGCCGGGCAGGCGTTGGCCGTATGCGGCGTATTGCCAGATCCGGACCATGCCCCGGAACGCATCGCGGTCTTCGGTGTCCGGCAGGCGTCGCGACAGCCGCAGGTAATCGGCTTCGGTGGCGCCCGGCGGCGGATGCGCGTCCAGCCGCGCGGTCATCGCCGCGACGCTGGCGCGATAGAGCAGGGCCAGCGCGCGGCGCGGCTGGCCTTCGGCCCACAGCCGGCGCGCGACCGCGGCGATGTCCGGCGGCAGCGGCTCGGCGTGCGCGAGATGCATCATCTCCACCGGTTCGGGTTCCGGCTCGGGTTCGGCGGCGATGCCGACCAGCCACGGCCACCAGCGTTTCGCGGTGAGGGCCAGCGCCAGCACCAGCGCGCCCAGCAGCAGCCAGAGAATGTTTTCGACGATGAACCCGACCACGCCCGAGATCCATTTCAGCGCGGACAGGTCGATGTCGTCCTCGTCCTCTTCCGGTTCTTTCTTGTCCTTGCGGTCGCGGCGTTCCCAGGTGGTGGTCTTCTGTTTCGGACGCAGCAGCGGGTCCTTGTAGGCCTCGGCCACGGCCTTCTCGAAATCCCCGTGCGCGGCGACGTCTTCGCCGAAGATCTCCTTCAGCGTGCGGGTCCGCACGTCCTGACCTGCGGGCGCGACCTCATCGTCGTTGGCCGCATCCGCGGCGGCGCGCGCGGCGGCGCGGGCATCGGCGGCGGCCTGGTCGGCGCCGGAGGCTTCGGCATCGCCCTTTGCGGACTCGGATGCGTCGTTTCCGGCGTTGGTCTGCTGCAGCGTGTTGGATGTCGACGGGCAGCCGGTACCGTCGCAGGCCTGCGCCGGCATCGACGCCGGCAACAGCAGCGCCATCGCGAGCAGCGCGACCGCGAAGGTCGAAGCGCCCAGCGCCTCCAGCCGTCGACGCATGCGCCGGAAGGCGATCTCCAGGTCCCAGGCTTCGAGCTGGGTGCGGCGATTGAGATACAGGCCGAAGCCTGCGCCGACGTAGAACGGCTCGATGAACGCCACCGCCAGCCAATCCACCGCGTTCAGCGCGATCAGCGCCCAGGTCGGCGGATCGGTTTCCAGCGCCGCCCAGACTTCGCGGGCCACTTCGGCCAGCAACTCGTTGGGGATGAACATCACCACCAGCAGCACCAGCGAAATCTGCAGCGCCAGCAGGAAATGCAGGCTGGCCACGGTCAGCAGCACCGCCGGGCCGGCCACGCCGCCGCCGATCACGCGGCGGCGTTCGGCCAGCCGCGACGGATCGGCGCCTTCGAGCAGATCGACCGGCAGCATCGCCGCGCGCATCGGGCTGAAACGGCGCCAGGTGAGATGGCCGAGCATCGGCTTCCAGCCCCAGCGCAGCTGCGCGCGCAGGGTGTCCGCCACCCGCGGCACGCTGCCGAACACCGCGCGCGAGAGCACGTACATCGGGATGCGGTCGAACACCGGCCGCAGCCACCACATCAACAGCCACGCCAGCCACACATGGCCGACCGCCCAGGCCGCGAGATTCAGCAGCGCGAACACGGTGCCGGTGACGATCAGCCACGGCACCCAGATCGAAACGGCATGCCGGCGCACCAGCGCGGAGCCGAGCTCCATCGCTTCCCACGACGAACGCGGGCGCAGTTCGACGCTGAGCGTGTCAAGGCGCATCGGGCGCCCTCGCTTGCCGCACTCGCGACCGACCGCCGAAGGCCAGCCACCCCAACGTCAGCGCCCACAGCAGACCGCCGACGGCGTACTTCACCATCGCCGGCATCCAGCCGATCGACGACCAGAACGCTTCCACGAATGCGGCGAACAGCAGCATCGCGAACACGCCGAGGCACAGCTTCGCGCCGACCTTGCCGGCTTCGATCAGCGCATCGACGCGGCGCCGGCGACCGGGCGCGACCAGCGCCAGCCCCAGCTGGATCCCGGCCGCGCCGGACAGCACGATCGCGGTGAGTTCCGGCGCCGAATGCCCGGCGACGAAACGCCAGAACGGATCGCCATGGCCCACGCCCTGCAGATGCCCGGCGATGCCGCCGATCATCAGCCCGTTGGTGAACAGCACCACCATGCTGCCGACGCCGGCGAGCAGGCCGCTGGCGAAGGTGCGCAGGCCGATGCTGATGTTGTTCATGATGTAGAAGCCGAACATCATCAGATCGCTGCCGCTGTCGCGTCCGAGCTTGCGCTCGGGCGCGTCGGGGTCGTACATGGCTTCGTATTCCGCGAGCTGGACCGGGTCGTAGACCGTGTACACCAGCTCCGGCGACACCTGCACCGCGACGAACGCGCCGGCCAACGGCACCAGGAACAGCAGCGCCGCCGCCCACAGGCAGCCGCGCTGCGCGCGCACCAGACGCGGGAAATCGGCGAGAAAGAACGCCAGCGCACGCCGCCACTGCGGCGGCGGTGCGCGGTAGAACACCGCATGCCCGCGCTGGGTCAGGCTCTGCAGGCGTTCCACCACCTGCGGGCTGTAGCCGCGGCTGCGGGCGAGCGCGAGCTGCTGGCACAGGCGGCGATAGCGCGCCGGCATGTCCTCGTCGCGCAGCCCCTGCCACTGGGCCTGCTTCCGGCGCGCTTCGCGCGGGCTGTCGCCGCGGGCGACCAGCCAGGCCTCGAATTCGGTCCATTCGTCCTGGTGCCGGGCGACGAAGGCTTCCTGCTTGAGCACCGCTTCTCCGAGCGCGCCCATGCTCATCGACGCCCCAGCAGCCAGTTGGCCGCGGCCTGCAGCCGCAGCACGCCCAGCGCGCCGCCAGCGCCGACCACGGGCGCGGCGATGCCGGCCAGTTCCTCGCGACGCTCCTGGGTCAGGGTGGCGGCGCGTTCGGAGAAGGCGATCACCGCCATCTGTTCCTGCGGCTGCAGCGGCTGCAGCGGCGCGTGCGCGCCCTCCGTCGGCGGCCGCAGCGTCTGCCGGTCGCGCGGCGCGTGGATGACCATGGTCTTGCCGACCATGTCGCCCAGACGCCGGCCCCACGGGTCGGCATAACTCGCCACCAGGCCCACGCCGTAGCCGACGGGCAGGAAATCCACGGTCCGCAGCAGGTTGCGCACGATCGAACCGAGCCAGCCCACCGGCGCGCCGTCGTCGGCGATCACCCTCAGTTCCAGCGCGCGCTTGCCGGGCGTCTGTCCGTCGAACAGCACCTCGCAGAGAATCGGATAGCCCCAGAACACCACGAAATAGGCGATGAGATACAGGCCGTAGCCGGCCTCGCCCATCACCCGCACCAGGATCGACACGATCATCAGGATGCCCCAGCGCACCGCGGTGTCGATCAGCCAGGCCATCGCCCGCGGGACCGGGCCGGCCGCGGGCAGGCGCAGGGCCACGCCTTCGGGCGTGTAGACCTGGCGGACGGTGTCGAGCGGCGCGGCGGATGGCGTCATCGGGCGGAAGCGCCCGGGCCCCGGGCGCCGCGATCGCAAGGGCGTCGATCGGCGGCGTTCGCGGTGTCGCGTGCGGAGGTGTCGCGCGTTCGGGGCTGTTCGCGGCCGATCGGCCGTGCCGGTACCGTCTCTTCCGTCTCCGCCATCCTCTCCGCCCTGTCACCCGTCTGCCGTCGCATCGTGGGCGCTACTCTACCGTGACGCCGTACGGATTACCCGTGCGGAGGTCGTCGAAAAAGCGCAGCGCGGGACCTCGCGCGACCGCAGGTTCCGCGCGCACACTGGCGTCTTTCCTTCCGGACCCCGCGATGGACTGTCGACCCGGCTGCGGGGCCTGCTGCATCGCGCCCTCGATCGCCACCGCCATCCCCGGCATGCCGCACGGCAAACCCGCGGGCATGCCCTGCGTGCAGCTGGACGACGACCTGCGCTGCCGGCTGTTCGGCCGCCCGGAACGGCCCGCGTTCTGCGCCAGCCTGCGGCCGGCCGCCGACATGTGCGGCGATTCGCGCGATGACGCCATCGGCCTGCTGTCGCTGCTGGAGATCGCGACGCGGCCGTGAACTTGTTCAAAATCTCCGGATCAAGCACCGGTAGAGCGGCCTTTAGGCCGCTGCGCCACTCATCCGGTAAGGTTTCAGCGGCCCAAAGGCCGTTCTACCGGGCATGAAGATGCGTTTTTTTGTCGCTGGCATCAACACCGGCGCTGGGATTTCGAGCAGGCTCAGAGCCGCTTGCGCTTGTCGTCGCGCAACGCGGTCAACAGCGCTTCGCCGTCGTCGTCCACGCGCAGCTCGCCGTATTTCGCCGGGGCATAGCGCTGGGCCTGGCCTTCCGGGAAAAACCAGGCGTTGCTGGCGATGCGGACCTCCCGCCAACCGCGCTGGCGATAACGCACCGCGATCTCTCTGGTACCGACCGGGCGCGGCGTTGCCTGCACGCGGACGAAACGACCGACGGCATCGGTATCGAGCGCGAATACGGCGTAGCCGTTCTTGCGGACGCGCGGCCCGGCGCCGTCGTGATCGATACCCATGCATTTCAGCGCGGCGGCGTTGTTCGCGTATGCGCAGGGGGGGCTCAGCGCCTTGTCGATGTCGTCCGCCACCGCGAACCGCAGCGCCATGTAGTCGCCCTGCATCATCGAACGCGGGTCTACCGGTGCCAGTTCCAGCAGGACGATCCTGCCATCGGAGAGAATCCGCTCGCGCTCGAGGACGCCGCGATTGACCACGGCCAGCGCCAGCAGCAGGCCGCCCCATGCCAGGATCGAACGCCAGCGTTTCATGCATCGCCTCCGCGCGCGGCGCGCGACAGCGCGAAACGGATCGACAGCAGCGCGACGCCGCCAAGCGACAGCCACTGCGATTTTTCCAACAGCGGCACGTCCAGCTGATAGTAGTAGAAGACCAGATAGAACGCGGTGCCGATCAGGCCGGTCGCCAACAGCGCGGTGCGGCCGGATGCGAACGCGATCAGCATCAGCATGACGCCGACGCTCACGCCGGGCGCGCGCAGCCAGATCAGCGCGAACGCGATCGCGCACAGCAGCGGCAGCCCTGAGCGGACTCCCGCCAGACGCCAGGCCAGCAGCGGCAGCAGCGGCGCGACCGCGATCTGCGCGAGCCATCGCTGCAGCGACGCGTCGTTCCGTTCGGGGCCCCAATAGAGATCACCCGCCAGGGCCATTACCAGCGCGGCCAGACTCAATGCCCAAGCCAGCGGAGACACCGGCAGCATGCGCGCGTCTTCGTGGTCGGCGCGCCACCATGCCGCGAACGCCAGCCACGCCAGCAGCGGCAGCGCGAAGGACGATGCGCCGTAATCGCGGGTATCGAGTTCGTTGCAGATCGCGACCGCCGCCACGGCGACCACCGCGCCGCACAGGAAGCGATGCATCGCCTGCGCGCCCGACACGTACAGCACCAACGCGATGGCGGCGCTGCCGGCCCAACCAGCGGTGTCGCCGAACCATTCGCCGAAACCGATCCCGACCAGCAGTTGCCCGACCAGGCTCAGGGCGATGGCGCTCTGTTCGATGAATTCGCAGACGAATTCGCTGTCGGGCCTGCGGACGCGCACGCGCCGTAGCAGCCCCAACGCCGCGGCGATGCACAGTCCCCCGGCGCTGACGGCGATGCCGGGGGTCTTCCACAGTTCATCGAACAGCGTCGAGAAGAAACCGAACAGCAGCGCGGCGGCGAGCCATGCCGACGCCCCGATGAGTCCCGCGAGATACCAGGGCAGGCCGTCGCGGGGCGCCGGCGCCTCGCCGGAAACCACACCCGTGCCGCGCAGTCGCGCCCACAGCGTGTCGGCGGCGGAAGGCGTGGGGGGCAGGCTCATGCGTGCGCTCCTTGGCGATCCATCCGTCGCAGCCACCATGCGCCCGCGGTCGCTTCGCCGAGCACCGCGACGGCGAGCAGCAGCCACAGCGCGGCCGGTTCGTCGTGGCGCTCGAACACATACTCGCTCATCAGCCGGAACAGCCAGATCGTGCTGACCGCGATCGTCGAGACCAGCGCCAACGCCAGGACCGCACGGTCGCGGCGACGGCGCAACTCGAACGCGATCAGCGCCGCCACCAGCACGAACCAGGCGCAGAGGTCGTATCCCGCTCGTGGCGAGACATATCCGATCGCCGCATCGATCGCCGACAGGCTCAGGCAGAACAACGCGGCCGCGGCGAGCAGACGGGGTCCGGCACGACCACCGAATTCGACGAACCGGTCCGCGGCGATCGTCCAGGCCACGAACAACGCGAAATCGAACAAGCCCACCGACCTCAAACCGTGCGATCCGTCGCCGAGGAAGGGATGGCCGAGGGTATCGGCCCACAGCCCCAACGCGATGTTGGCGATCGCGATCCACAGCAGCCAGATCGCCGCATGGCGTCCGGCGAAGGCCCACGGCAGGGCCAGCGCGGCCCACAGCGAAAACAGCTCCCAGGTGTCGGCACCGGTCTGGTAGGTCTGGC
Source organism: uncultured Lysobacteraceae bacterium (assembly GCA_946480825.1). The sequence continues at coordinate 47,899 of CAMLLG010000011.1, read as the reverse complement.
CGATCAACGCCAGCAATCCGCCCAGCAGCGCGATCGCCAGCCACAGCGCGGCCTGTCCGCCAAGCCGCGCGAGCCCCAGCCGCGCGGCCGCCGCAACGGCTGCGATCACTAGCGCCTGAAGCCCGTACAGACGCGTGAATTTGCCGATGTGCTCCCAGTTCGCGGCGATGAAGCAGATCGCCCCGGCCGCGCACAGCGCGATGCCCAGCCACAACCCGAGGCGATCCAAAAACCAGCGCCACAATGCCGCATCCGGTACCGGACCCAGCGCCCGGCGTGCGGCGGCGTGCGCGGCGATATCCAGAACGCTCTGCCGGGCCCATTCGCGCAAAGCGGTCTGTTCCGCCGCCGTCTCCCGCCACCGGCGCCAGAGACTCATGTCAGCCGGCCACGAAGCCGTTGAGATATTCGTCCTTCAGACGCACGTAGTGCTGCGCCGAGTAGTACAGCGCCTCGATCTCGGCGTCCTTGAGCTTGCGCGCGAACCTGCCCGGGTTGCCGAGCCACATCTCGCCTTCGCCGACGATCTTGCCCGGCGGAATCAGCGCGCCCGCGCCGACGAACCCGTGCTTCCGCACCACCGCACCGTCGAGCACGATCGCGCCCATCCCGATCAGCACCGCATCCTCCAGCGTGCAGGCGTGGATGATCGCCTTGTGGCCGATGGTCACATCACTGCCGATGCGGGTCGCGAACCCGCCGAGCTTGGCGTGCGGACCGTCGTGGCTCACGTGCACCACGGTGCCGTCCTGCAGATTGGTCCGCGCGCCGATGCGCACGAAGTTCACGTCGCCGCGGATCACCGTCGAGGGCCACACCGACACGTCGTCGCCCAGCACCACGTCGCCGACGACGGTGGCCGCGGGATCGATGTAGACACGCGCGCCGAGCGCGGGCAGATGATGGCGGTAGGGGCGGATGCGGGCGTGGGTGTCGGTCATGCGCCGCATTTAAGCATGGCCGTCGAGCAGGGCTCCATCGGACGTTCTACACTCGGGCCATGAGTACCTCCACCAACGCCGCCGTCACCGCCGCGAATGCGGCCGTCATCGCCGCCAACGCGGCCATCACCGCCGCCACCGCCGCGGAAGGCCGGGGCGCCCCGGATCCCGGCGACGATGCCGTGCCGGCGACCGCGGTCGGCGAGCTGGTGCCGACGCTGGAGCGCCTGCGGGCGGCGTGGCGGGCGCAGAAGCCCGACTACGCGCAGCGGATGGCGGATCTGGCCCGGCTGAAGGCCGCATTCAAGGCGCGGATGGGCGAAATGGAAGCGGCGGTGCGCGCGGATTTCGGCCATCGTTCCGAACACGAAACGCTGCTGTCGGACGGCATGACCGTGCTCGCCGAGATCGATCATCTGCGCGGCCATCTGCGCGGTTGGATGCGGCCCAGGCGCACCGGCGTGGGCTGGCGGCTGTGGCCGGCGCGGGCGCAGGTGCGGCGCGAGGCGGTGGGCGTGATCGGCGTGATGGCGCCGTGGAACTATCCGGTGAATCTCGCGCTGATTCCGCTGGCGACCGCCATCGCCGCCGGCAATCACGTGTTCCTGAAACCGTCCGAGCACACGCCGCGCACCAGCGCGTGGCTGCAGGCGCTGCTCGACGACGTGTTCCCGTCGAACCGCGTGGCGGTGGCGCTGGGTGGGGCCGAGCTGGGCGCCGCGTTCTCGGGCCTGCCGTTCGATCATCTCGTCTTCACGGGTTCGACCGCGGTCGGGCGCAAGGTGATGGCCGCGGCGGCGCCGAACCTCACGCCGCTCACGCTCGAACTCGGCGGCAAATCGCCGGCGATCGTGGCCGCGGATTTTCCGATCGAACAGGCCGCGGCGCGGCTGGCCACCGGCAAGTGGTTCAACGGCGGCCAGACCTGCATCGCGCCGGACTACGTGCTGATCGACGCCGCGCGCCGCGATGCGCTGGTGACCGCGCTGCGTGCGCAGGTGCAGGCGCGCTACGGCGCGGACATGGGCGATGCCGATCACTACACCCGCGTGATCAACGATGGTCAGTACCGGCGGCTGCGCGGCTACATCGACGATGCGCGCGCGCGCGGTCTCGAGGTGATCGCATTGGCGAGCGTCGACACCGACCGCGCCGACGCCGAACGCCTGCTGCCGCCGACCCTGATCCTGGAACCGGGCGAAGACGCGACGGTGATGCAGGACGAGATCTTCGGGCCGATCCTGCCGATCATCGGCTATGCGCATCTCGACGATGCGCTGGCCTACGTCGAGCGCCACGACCGGCCGCTGGCGCTGTATCCCTTCAGCCACGACAAACGCACGGTCGAAGCGATCCTGTCGCGGCTGATCGCCGGCGGCGTGACCGTCAACGACACGCTGCTGCATTTCGCCGCGACCAATCTGCCGTTCGGCGGCATCGGCCCCAGCGGCATGGGCCAGTACCACGGCCGCGCCGGCTTCGACGCCTTCACCAAGGCGATGCCGGTGCTGTGGCAGGCGCGCGTCACCGCGACCGATCTGATCAAGCCGCCGTATCGCGGCACGATCGACCGCATGATCCGCTGGCTGGCCGGCTGATGTCGGCCGGATGACGCCAACCACGGAAGACTTCTTCACTCATAAGGAAAATAGCGATGCGCCAGATCACGTTGTTCGCACTCACGCTCGCGCTGTGCGCGCTGGCGATGCCGCACGCCGCAGACGCTGCCAAACAGTTCAAACCGCGGGTCTGGTTGACCGGCAATGCCGCGGATTCGCCGCGGCAACCGGTCGGCGGCCCGGCGCTGCTGCTGATGGGCGGCGGCACGGAAGTGGACGCGGGGTTCGCGCAGCGCGCGTATCCGATCGCCAACGGCGGCGACATCGTCATCCTGCGCACCTCGGGCAGGGACGGCTACAACGATTATCTCTACGACCTGGTGACCGGTCCGCTGAAGCCCGATTCGGTCGAGACCATGCTGGTCGACACCCGCGACAAGGCCAACAGCGATTACGTCGACAACGCGATCCGCAAGGCCGAACTGATCTTCATCGCCGGCGGCGACCAGTCCACCTACGTCAACGCCTGGCAGGGCACGCGGGTGGAAGACGCCCTGCATTTCGCGCATGCGCGCGGCGCGGTGATCGGCGGCACCTCCGCGGGGCTGGCGGTGATGGGCGAATTCGTCTACGACCCCGACGGCATCGCCGGGATCGTCAGCGCCGAAGCGCTTGCCGACCCGTACGACCCGGGGATGATGCTGAGCACCGATTTCCTGCGCTTCCCGATCATGGACGGCATCATCACCGACAGCCATTTCGCCGCGCGCAACCGCATGGGCCGCACGCTGGCGTTCATGGCGCGACTGCGCCAGGACGGCACCGCACCGTCGATCGTGGCGCTCGCGATCGACGAACAGACCTCGCTGTTCATCGACCGCAACGGCGTGGGCACGGTGGACAGCAACCTCGGCGGCGCGGTCTACGTGATCGCGGAACGGGCGGACACCGTGCGCACGCAGGTCGCGCCGGGCCAGCCCCTGATCTACCGCAACCTGCAGCGCACGCGGGTGGATGCCGGCCGTTTCTACGATTTCGTCACCCATCAGCACAACGGCATCGGCATCGTGCTGAGCGTCGATGGTCGCAACGCGACCGCGCCGTTCGCGCCCGCGAATCCCTACTGAGATCCGGCCCCTCTGCACCTCGGCCCTCGGCGTCTGACGACGGTCATTGCATGCTGCAGCGCCGCAATCTCCGCACGACTCGGGCCGGACGCGGGTCGTCCCCGCGACGGCACTTGACGACCGCGACGGCGCGGAGGTATCAAACGGGTGCCATGTCCAAGCCGCGCAACCATATCCGGCACATCTGCCGAACCTTCTATCTCAGCGAATGGTGGGACGAATAAGTCCACGGCGCTGAACCCGGCCCGCAAGGGGCCCATCGGCACATGCCGATGCCGCGCCGCAGCGCGCGCACCATTCCGGAAGCAAGCCTGACCGTCCCCACGGACCGTCACGCGCGGGGTCCGCCTCCGGAAAGTCCGATCAGAAGGTCCGACCGCGTCGCGCACCGCGCACGCTTCCATGGAGGTTGCCATGTCGTTGCTTCGTTCCCTGTGCCGGGCGCGTACGTCCGTGCGCGTCGCGTCCACCATCGTGTGTCTGTGTCTTGCCGGCCTGTCGGGCGCGGCGCTCGCGCAGATCACCGCCGAAAGCGAAAACAACAACAGCGAAAGCGGCGCCGACGACCCGGTCGGCTCCGGCACCCGCGTTGCCGGCAGTCTGTCGACGTCCTCGGACATCGATTGGTTCTATTTCGATCTCGCCGCGGCGTCGACGATTTCGGTGCGCCTCAACCACGACAGCGGCGACGATTTCGACTGGGCCCTCTACAAGAGCACCGGCGGCGCCGTCGCCAGCGGCAAGAGCAGCGCGATTCCGGAGACCGGCAGCTACGCGGCCACCACCACCGGCCGCTACAGCCTGAAGATCACCGCCTACCGCGGCAGCGGCTGGTACGACCTCGACGTCACCCTCGCCGCATCGGGCGGCGGCGCCGGCACGCGTCCGACCAAGCCCGGCAACCTGCAGAACTGGCTGACCGGCAACGCCGCGGATTCCGGGCGCAATCCCGTCAACGGCCCGGCCGTGCTGCTGATGGGCGGCGGCGTGGAGAACGACGAGGCCTTCCGCCAACGCGCGTTCCCGGTGGCCAACGGCGGCGACGTGGTGATCCTGCGCACCGCCGGCAGCAACGGCTACAACGACTATCTCTACACCCTGACCACCGGCGCGCTGAAGCCCGATTCGGTCGAAACGCTGCTGCTGGACACCCGCGACAAGGCCAATTCCGATTACGCCGAGTGGACGATCCGCAACGCCGAGCTGATCTTCATCGCCGGCGGCGACCAGTCGAGCTACGTCAACGCCTGGAAGGACACGCGCAGCGAAGACGCGATCCGCGCGGCCTATGCGCGCGGCGCGGTGATCGGCGGCACATCGGCGGGCCTCGCGGTGCAGGGCGAATTCGTCTACGACCCCGACGGCGTGACCGCAGTCACCGGCGCCGAAGCGATCGCGAATCCCTACCGCAGCGGCACGCTGTTCTCGTCCGGATTCCTCGATCTGCCGCTGATGAACGACATCGTCACCGACAGTCATTTCGGCGAGCGCGACCGCATGGGCCGGCTGTTCGCGTTCATGGCGCGACTGCGCCAGGACAACGCCACCGCACGCATTCTCGGCATCGGCATCGACGAATCGACATCGCTGTTCCTCGATCGCACCGGCCGCGGCGTCGCCGACGGTGCGGGCGCCGTGTACATCGTCGAAGAGCGCAGCGACACCCAGCGCACCCAGGTGCTGTCGGGCGCGCCGTTGATCTACCGCAACCTGCAGCGCACGAAACTGACCGCCGGCCAGAGCTTCGACTTCGTGTCCGGCGCGCACACCGGCAGCGGTCTGTCGTTGAGCGTGGACGGTCGCAACGCCAGCGTGCCGTTCGCGCCGGCCAATCCCTACTGATGCCCGCGACGACGCCCGTACTGCGGCGCGCCGACCGCGCGCCGCAGCGTCGACCATGGCGCACCCGCCGCGCACGCATGCCGAAACCCCGCACGCACATCCGGCACATCTGCCGCACCTTCTACCTCAGCGAATGGTGGAACGAATGAGTCCGGCGCGACGATGCGCCGCAATGCCTGCGCAGACGCGTTCTGCGCAATCGCCATTCCGAACAACGCCAAGGTCGCCATCCACGCCGTGCCCACGCCGGCGCGGAGCGGCCCTCCGTACGAGGTTTCGTCATGATCCGCACCACCCCGCTCGCCATCGCGACCACGCTTTCCCTGCTGCTCTCCACCCACGCCGCCGCCCAGGATGCGGCGACGCCCGCGCCCGCCGCGCAGGACGAACTGGACGCCATCGTCGTCACCGGTTCCAACCTGTCCGGGATCGATCTGCAGGATGCGCAGCCGGTGGTCGTGCTGGAAGCCGAGGATCTGAAACAGATCGGCGCCAACAACGTCGGCGACGCGCTGAAACAGATTTCCGAAACCGGCGGCGGCACCGGCAACTTCAACACCGGCACCTCCGGCGCGCTGCAGGCCGATTCGCCCGCCGGCAGCGCCGCGGCGTCGCTGCGCGGCCTCGGCACCGCGTCCACGCTGACGCTGGTCAACGGGCGCCGCGTCGCGGTGTCGTCGTTCGCGAACGGCTCCGAGAACTTCGTCGACATCAATGCCATCCCGATGGCCGCGGTCGATCGCATCGAAGTGCTGACCACCGGTGCGTCCGCGATCTACGGTGCGGATGCGGTGGCCGGCGTGGTCAACGTCATCCTGCGCAAGGATTTCGACGGTCTGCGCCTGGGCCTGAACTGGGGCGACTCCACCCGCGGCACCGACGAGGCGCGCACCAACGCCAATCTGGTCTACGGTTTCCAGGGCGATCGCATCGACGGTCTGCTGGTGGTGGACGCCTACCAGCGCAACGCGCTGTACGACCGCGACCGCCGGATCTCCGCGGTCGAACCGCGGCCTTCGCAGCAGGGCATCTTTCCGAGCTTCAACGATCTGGATTTCGCCCAGGACGACATCGTCGAAGCCGGTTGTCCCGCCGATCAGTTCCAGGTCGGGCGCCTCGGCGAGTACTGCGAAGTCAATCGCAACGCATTCACCGCCACCGACCCCGAAACCCGTCAGCTCGGCGCCTACGGCACCCTCAACGTCAAGCTCAACGACTCGCTGGAGTACTTCACCGAACTCGCGCTGCAGCACAACAAGTCGCGCGCCGACGCCGCGCCGGCGCCATGGGACGCGGAAGTCGCCTTCGATCATCCGGGCATGCCCGCGGAGTTGCGTCAGCGTTTCGTGTCGCTGGGCTTCGATACCGGCGCGCTGATCGGTTTCGGCCGCTTCCCCGACGCACGCACGATCGAGGTCACCACCGAAAACTGGCGCTGGCTCAACGGCCTGCGCGGCGATCTCGGCGGCTGGGACTGGGAGACCGCGCTCACCGTCTCGCGCAGCGAATCCGAACAGACGGCGGTCGCCGGCATCTACAACGTCGCGCGCATCCAGGCGGGCCTGTTCGGCGAACTCTGCGCCGATGGCACCACCACCTGCGCGCCCGGCGCGGGCGGGCTGTGGTACGACCCGTTCAACGGCCAGGCCGGGAATTCGCAGCAGGTGCTCGACCTGGTGCGCGAAACGGTGCCGCGCGACGGCAGTTCCAAACTGTACGCATGGGACGCCAGACTCAACGGCGACTGGGGCCGCATCGGCGGGCGCGACGTGCCGTGGGCGTTCGGCGTCGAGCTGCGGCGCGAAGAGATCGCCGACGAACCCTCGCTGCTGGCCACGGCCGACGCCGACGGCGATGTGCCGGTCTACGGATTCGGTTCGACCGCGGTCGAAGCCGAGCGCACGCAGTGGGCGCTGTTCGGCGAAACCAATCTGCCGCTGACCCGCACGCTCGATGTGCGCCTGGCGGGACGCTACGACCACTACGACGATTTCGGCGGCGACTTCAATCCGTCGGTCGGCGTGCGCTGGCGCCCGAGCGAGCGTTTCCTGCTGCGCGGCGGCTGGAACACCTCCTTCCGCGCGCCGTCGCTGGCCCAGGTCGGCGCCGGCACCACGCTCAGCTCGGGCGCGCTGCCGTGCTCGACCGGCAGCGAGTTCTTCGCCAGCTTCTGCGGCGGCTTCTCCGGCGACGACGGCTATCTCTCGGAAATCTACGGCAACCCCGACCTCGATCCCGAAACCTCGACGGCGTGGTATCTCGGCACCGTGTTCGCGTTCGGCGACCGCGCGACGCTGACCCTGGACTACTGGAATTTCGATCAGGAAGATCTGGTCGACATCGACGACCTGGAGCTGTTCCGCCGCGCGCTGACCGACCCGAGCCTGATCTACAACTCGCGGCCGCGCGCGGGCGACGCCAATCAGCGCACGCTGGGCCCGGGCATGATCGGCATCGCCACCCGCGGCGGCGAGATCGGCGACCCGATCGACGATGTCCAGCTGCAGCTGATCAACATCGGCCGGCAGAAGACCGACGGCATCGACCTGCGCTTCGACTACCGCTTCGACGAGACCCCGATCGGGCGCTTCAAGACCTATGTCGATGCGACCTGGACGCATTCGTTCGAGCGCAGCGAATCCTGCGACCCGAGCGGCAGCGACCCGCGTCGCGGCGCGGGCGCTTGCGGCGCGGACGGCCAGCGCCTGCTCGAAAAGGCCGGCGAATTCCGCTATCCGGAATGGCTGATCAACACCGGCGTGTCGTGGTCGCGCGGCGACTGGAGCGCGCGACTGTGGGCGAACTACATCGACGGCTATTACGACGACGACCAGCGCGCCGAAGTGCCGGTCGGGCGCACGGTGGCGTCGTGGACCACGCTGAACTTCAATCTCGACTGGGACATCGACGATCGCCAGTCGATCGGCCTCAACATCCGCAACCTCGGCGACCGCGATCCGCCGGTGTCGCTGGGCTCGGCCAGCAACGTGGATCTGTACAACCACAACACGCTGGGCCGCTTCGTGACCTTCCGCTACGTCTACCGCTATTGATCGCACCGCGTCCGCGGCGGAAGGGCGTATCGTCGTCTCCGCCCGCGGGCGCGACCCGCAGTTCCGTCCAACGACGACGGGCGCCGCGCGCGCCCGTCGTCGTCCGAGGTGATCGATGTCGAATGTTCCACCCGAAGCCGCGACCGAGCGCGGCCTCAATACATTGCTGGTGCTGCTGGCGCTGGCGCTGATCGCGGCCGTCGCCGTGCCGTTCCTGCCGGCGGGTTATTTCGAGCCCGGCGCGCCGGTCGCTTTGGAACGTTATCGGCCCGCGCTCGACGCTGCCGGCACCACCGTCTTCGGCAGCGGCGGCGACGCACGCGGATTTCTGAACTTCCTGTTCGAAGGTTTCGCCTCGGGCGATCGCAACGGCGCCGCGGTCGGCCTGATCGCGCTGATCCTCATCATCGGCGGCAGCTTCGCGCTGGTGAACGACACCGGCGCGGTCGAACGCGGCCTGCTGCGGCTGGTGGCGCTGAGCGGCGGGCATCCCGGCTGGCTGCTGGGGCTGCTGACGGTCGCCTTCTCGCTGGGCGGCGCGGTGTTCGGCATGGGCGAGGAAACCATCGCCTTCCTGGTCCTGCTGCTGCCGCTGATCGATCGCCTGGGCCTGCCGCGCGAGAGCGCGGTGATGGCGACCTACATGGCCAGCCAGATCGGTTTTGCCACCTCGTGGATGAATCCCTTCAGCGTGCTGGTGGCGCAGAGCGTCGCCGGCGTGCCGGCGCTGTCGGGCGCGCCGCTGCGGATCGCGATCTGGGCGGTGTTCACGCTGGTGGCGCTGCTGTTCACCCTGCGCTACGCCTTGCGCCATCGTCGTGCGGAACGCGAGGACGTGGTCGCGGCGGTCGCTGCCGCACCGCTGCGCGGCAGCGACCGCATCGTGCTGCTGGCGATCCTGGCCACCGTGGTCTGGATCGTCTGGGGCATCACCGCGCGCGGTTACTACCTGCCGGAGCTGGCGGGACAGTTCTTCGCGCTGGGGCTGTTCTGCGCGCTGGCGATGGCGGCGACGCGCCGCGCGAACGGCAACCGGCTGGCCGAACTGTTCACCCAAGGCGTGGCGCAGATGGTGCCGGTGGCGCTGGTGATCGCCGCGGCCAAGGGCATGCTGTGGCTGTTGGGCGGCACCGATCCGCACAAGGCCTCGGTGCTCAACACGCTGCTGCACGCGATGGGCGGCGCGCTGCAGGACTGGCCGCCGCTGCTGGCGGCGCAGGGCATGCTGCTGTTCCAGGCGGTGTTCAATCTGTTCGTGACCTCGGGCTCGGCCCAGGCCTCGATCACCATGCCGCTGATGGCCGGCCTGGGCGACATCGTCGGCGTCACTCGCCAGGTCGCGGTGCTCGCGTTCCAGCTCGGCGACGGGGTCACCAATCTGGTGATTCCCACCTCGGCGGTGCTGATGGGCGCGTTGGGCGTCGCCGGCGTGAGCTGGCAACGCTGGCTGCGCGCGATCTGGCGCTTCGAGCTGCTGCTGGTTGTGCTGGCCGCGAGCAGCGTCGCCATCGCGGTGAGCATCGGCTACGCCTGACGCCCACGGACGACTACAGCATCCGCCGCAGCGTCGTATCGCGACGGATGAAGTGATGCCACAGCGCGGCGATCGCGTGCATCGCGATCACCGCGTAAAAAATCGTGCCCACTGTTTCGTGCGCCTCTTCCAGCACGTCCTCGGCGCCTTCGCCCAGCACGATCATCGGCGGCAGCGACCAGGAGGTGAGCGGGATCGGCAGCGCATGGCCTTCGGACCAGACCATGAGAATGCCCAGCACCGGCTGCACCGCCACGAACAGCAGCAGCGCGAGCGTCACCAGCCTGCCCGGCAGCAGGCTCCAGCGCGGCGGCGACGGCGCGATCGGCAGTGGCGACGCGGCGAACTTGGCGAGCAATCGCGGCACGAACAACAGCAACAGCGCCAGGCCGGCGAAGACGTGCCAGTCCACGCCCGCGGACGCGCCTTCCTTCATCTCCTCGCCGAGTTCGCTGGTGAGATAGGCCAGCAGGATCAAGCCGGCGCCGAGCCAATGGATCGCCCTGACGGGCCATGCGTATTTGATGTTTGCGGCGGCGGACATGACGACGTGACCTGGAAATGTGGGGGAGCCGCCAATGTCGTCGTTCGCCTGCCCGCCGGCTTGATCCCGATCAAACATTTCCGCGAAACCGGCATGACCGATGGGGGATGCCGCGTGACGATTCCCGGTGTGTTTCTCGTTACACTTCCGGAATGAAAATCGCCTCCTGGAACGTCAATTCGCTCAACGTGCGCCTGCCGCACCTGGAACAGTGGCTGCAGGACGCGCAGCCCGACGTGGTCGGATTGCAGGAAACCAAACTCGAAGACAACCGCTTCCCCGATGCAGTACTGGCCGGCCTGGGCTATCGCAGCGTGTTCGCGGGGCAGAAGACCTACAACGGCGTCGCGCTGCTGGCCCGCGGCCATGCGCTCGACGACGTGCAGATCGGCATCCCGGATTTCGACGACGCCCAGCGTCGCGCCATCGCCGCGACCGTCGGCGACGTGCGCATCGTGAATCTGTATGTCGTCAACGGCCAGGACGTGGGCACCGAGAAGTACGACTACAAACTTCGCTGGCTCGACGCCGTGCACCGCTGGTTGGCCGACGAGCTGTCGCGGCATCCGCGGCTGGTGGTGATGGGCGATTTCAACATCGCCCCCGACGATCGCGACGTACACGATCCGCAGGTGTGGAACGACGACAGCATCCTCACCTCCACCGCGGAGCGCGCGGCACTGAAGCGGCTGCTCGATCTCGGCCTGCACGACGCCTACCGCCTGCACCACAGCGAAGGCGGCTTCTTCAGTTGGTGGGATTACCGCCAGGCCGGCTTCCGCCGCAACCTCGGGCTGCGCATCGACCTCACCCTGGTCTCCGACGCACTGCGCGACAAGACCAGCGCCGCGGACATCGACCGCACACCGCGCACCTGGGAACGGCCGAGCGATCACGCACCGGCGTGGGTGCAACTCGCAGGCTGAAGAGGCCTCGACATCGGGTGCGCCCTGGCGCACCGATCCGCCTTCGTGCGGAATCACGCGGTGCGCCGGGGCGCACCCTATGCGGCTTTTCCGGTTGTTCGCATGCGCGCACCGAAGCGCGCTCTACCGGAGACATCGTTTCGAGGATCTCGAACGATCACCCCTCGGATTTTTCCGCCGGCTTCGTGCGCAGCGCCGCGGCGATCATTCCCAGACCCGCGGCCAGCAGGCCCAGCATCAGCAGCGTGTTGAACAGGCTGGTCGGCCGGAAATAGATGTTGAGATTGGCGAGGATGCCGACGAACACGATCACCAGCCCGGCGGCGAGCAGCAGCCAGCCGACGATGGATTTGCCGTTGAAGAAGATCAGGCCGGTGCCGAGGATGAAGGGAATCAGCGACAGACCGAAGCCGTTCATGCCCCACAGGTTCCAGTAACCACCGGTGGTGACGGTGACCTGGTTGGTGAGCAGCCAGCCGCCGGCGACGGCGAGCATCAGCCCGATGAAAAACTGCCCGATCCCGCCGGGCGTGCCGCCTGCACCTTTCATGTCGTCTCTCCCCGGGGCGGACCATCCGCCGACCGGGATCATAAACGCAGCCGCGCGCGGACTGCGGCCGCTTCAGGTCCTGTCGAGCATCCGCAGCAGCGCGTCGCGCGGCAGCTTGCCGGTGTCGTTGCGGGGCAGGGCGTCGACGAGGCGGAGCCTGCGCGGCAGGAATACCGGATCGATAGCCTGGCGCAGCGCCTCCAGGATCGCGGTTTCGTCCAGTTCCGGCGCCACCGCGAGCGCGGCGATGCGGCGCACGCCGGTGATCTCGCAGGGCTCCAGCTGCAGCATCACGCCGTCGAGCACGCCGGGCACGGCGAGCAGGCGGCGGGTGAGGTCGCCGAGCGAGGCGCGCTTGCCGGCGATCTCCAGCAGATCCGACTGGCGGCCGCGGAGGACGAAGCTGCCGTCGGCGCGCAATTCGACCAGATCGGCCAGCGCCACCGGCGCGGGCAGATGCGGCGCGAGTACCTGGGTGCCGTCGGGCTGCGGCTGCAGGCGCACGCCCGGGAGCAGTTGCCAATCTTCTTCGCGCGCGGTGCGGCGCTGGGCGATGACGCAGGTTTCGGTGGAGCCGAACAGCTCGCGCACCTCCACGCCGAAGCGCTGCTCGGCGGCGGCGGCCAGTGCCTGCGGCAGCGGCGCTGTGGCGGTCACGATGCCCGCCAGCGGCGGCAGGTCGATGCCGGATTCGACCAGTGCGCGCAGATGCACCGGGGTGGTCACCAGCAGCGCGGGCGCGTCGGCGTCGCCCACCGCGCGGGCCACATCCTCGGGAAAGAACGGCCGGCCACCGTGCACCGCGGCCTGAGCGAACAGCGGCAACAGCACCGACAGCTCCATGCCGTACATGTGCTGCGACGGCACGGTGGCGACGATGGGCACGGTCTTGCCTTCCGGCCACAGGTGGCGCAGCGCGGCGGCGTTCTGGTCGGTGCTGGTGCGCAGGCTGCCCCATGTCTTGGGATTCGGCTTGGGCGTGCCGGTGCTGCCGGAGGTGAAACCGATCATCGCCAGCGCGTCGGCATCGACCTGCGGCATCGGCCCATCGTGCTTGGGCAGGCGCTCGGGCAGGGCGTGCAGGCGCGGCGGCGCGGGCGAGAGCCGCACATCGGCGATGCAGTAACTGTCGGGGTACTGACGGCGCACGTCCTCGATCGCCGCGGGCGTGCGCGAGGACGGCAGCAGATTGGTCTGGCCACGCACCGCGGCGGCGCAGAACGCGACCAGGAAGCGGTAGCGGTCTTCGCACAGATTGATGGCGCAGGGGGCATCGGGCAGGCCGGCGGCCACGCCCCGCACTTCGGCGAGAAAGGTGTCGAGCACGATGCGGCCGTGGCCGTCGAAGACGAAGCTGCGGCCCCCGGGGCCTTCCGCGAGCGCCATCCGTCGGGTCGGCGATGACGGGACGGCCGTGCCTCCGGCCAAAGGTTCGATCGCTGCCGACATGATGTGTTCGTTCCGCTCCCGCCGTCTCAATGCCGTCTTTCGTTCCGGGCACGTGTGTGCCCGCCCCGCCGGTAGCTTACGCTGGGCGACCCGACCGCCTCAAACCGACCGCCGATGTGAACACGCTGTCCCTGGGCCCTTTGCGCTGCGCCTGGTGGCCCTATCGCCGGGGCGACGACGCCGAAGCCCGCGTCCGCGCCTGGCTGGGCGACCTGTGGGCGCTGCCGCCCGGCGCACTGCACATCGCCCGCGACGCCTACGGCCGGCCGTATCTCGATGCCGGCACCCATCGGGTCGATCTGAACTGGAGCCACAGCGGCGAACGCTTGATCGCGGTGTGCGCGGAGCGGGTGAAGGTGGGCATCGACATCGAACTGCTGCGGCCGCGCCCCGCCGCGCTGGCGCTCGCGCAGCGGTTCTTCGACGGCGAAGAGGCGGCTCTTCTGGGAGCCATGGCCGACGATCCGGCACGGCTGCAGACCGCGTTCACCCGGCTGTGGTGCGCCAAGGAAGCGGTGTTGAAAGCGCATGGTCGCGGGCTGGCGTTCGGGCTGGCGAAGCTGCGTTTCGCGCTGGACGACGACAACCTGCCGCGGCTGGCGGCCTGCGACCCCGCGCTGGGCGCGCCCGACGACTGGGGCCTGCACGCCTGGCCCTCCGAGCCCGGCTATTGGGCGACGGTGGCCTACCGGAAACGCGCCGCGGTCTGACCGCCATGGTGGTACTGGGGTCATAATTCCGGAGATGACCGCCCCCGATCTCCCCGCCGCCGCGCGCGACGACCTCGACGCCGGCCTCGCCGCGCTCGGTCTGGCGCCCGCGCTGGCCGACCCGCTGGCCCGCTACCTCGCGCTGATGCTGCGCTGGAACGCCGCCTACAATCTCACCGCGATCCGCGACCCGCGCGAGATGGTGACCAAACATCTGCTGGACTCGCTGGCGATGGCGCCGGCCGTGGCCGGGCTGGCGACGCTGGCCGATCTGGGCACCGGCCCCGGGCTGCCGGGCATTCCGCTGGCCATCGCCACCCCGGGCCTGCGCGTGACCCTGGTGGAATCCAACGGCAAGAAAGCCCGGTTCATGCGCGAAGCGCTGCGGCAGCTGGACCTGGCCAACGCCGAGGTCGCCGAATCGCGGATCGAAGCGCTGGACCGCCCCGGGCAGTTCGCCGCCATCACCGCCCGCGCGCTGGCCACGCTGCCGCAGATCCTGGCCTTGGGCGGACATCTGATCGCGCCCGACGGCGTGCTGCTGGCGATGAAGGGCGCGCGACCCGACGACGAGATCGCGGCCCTCCCCGGGGGCTGGACGGTGCGCGACATCCGGCCGCTGACCGTGCCCGGATTGGACGCTGAACGGCATCTGGTGACGATCGGTCGGGCCGATTCGACCGATCACTGAAGGCAGCCGCCGCCCACAGCAGGCATAATCTGCGGTTCGGCCCGCGCCCCGGCGGCACGGGTCCGACGGCTTCGCCCAGACTTCCCGAGACTTCCGGACCCCTTCATGGCCCGCATCATCGCCATCGCCAACCAGAAAGGCGGGGTCGGCAAGACCACCACCTCGGTCAATCTCGCCGCCGCGCTGGCGCAGGCGCCCAAGCGCGTGCTGCTGGTCGACCTCGACGCCCAGGGCAACGCCACCATGGGCAGCGGCGTCGACAAGCGCGAGGTCGCCGGCTCCACCTGCGACGTCATGCTGGAGGAAATGCACGCGGCCGATGCGATCGTGCGCACGCCCGAAGGCTTCGACCTGCTGCCCGGCAACAACGATCTCACCGCCGCCGAAATCGAGCTGATGGACGAGCCCGGGCGCGAGCAGCGCCTGCGCCGCGCGCTCGAGACCGTGCGCGATCGCTACGACTTCATCCTCATCGACTGCCCGCCGGCGCTGTCGCTGCTCACCCTCAACGCGCTGACCGCGGCCGACTCGGTGCTGGTGCCGATGCAGTGCGAGTACTACGCGCTGGAAGGCCTGACCGCGCTGCTGCAGACCATCGACGCGCTGAAGGCCAAGCTCAACCCGGCGCTCGAAATCGAGGGCGTGCTGCGCACCATGTTCGACGTGCGCAACAACCTCGCCAACGCGGTCTCCGCCGATCTCACCGCGCATTTCGGCGACAAGGTCTTCCGCACCATCGTGCCGCGCAACGTGCGCGTGGCCGAAGCGCCCAGCCACGGCGTCAGCATCGTCGGCTACGACAAGGCCTCGCGCGGCGCCATCGCCTATCTCGGCCTGGCCGGCGAAATCATCCGCCACCAGCGCGAGCGCGCCCAGAAACCCCGTACCAGTTCTCCGGAGACCTCCGCATGACTTCCGCGAAAAAGCGTGGCCTCGGCCGCGGTCTCGAAGCCCTGCTCGGCCCCAAGGCCGCCGCGGAGGCGCCGGCGCTGGAAGCCACGCCCACCGATACCCTGCGGGTCCTGCCGATCGATGCGCTGACCCCGGGCAAGTACCAGCCGCGCCGCGCGATGGACCCGGCCAAGCTCACCGAGCTGGCGGAGTCGATCAAGGCGCAGGGCGTGATCCAGCCGGTGGTGGTGCGCGAGATCGCCAAGGACAAGGGCGGCAAGGTCTACGAGATCATCGCCGGCGAACGCCGCTGGCGCGCGTCGCAGCAGGCCGGGCTGCAGGAAATCCCGGTCGTCATCCGCGAAGTCGACGACCGCACCGTGGTCGCGATGGCGCTGATCGAAAACATCCAGCGCGAAGACCTCAATCCGCTGGAAGAAGCGCAGGCGCTGCAGCGGCTGATCGACGAATTCGACCTCACCCACGCGCAGGCCGCCGAAGCCGTGGGCCGCTCGCGCGCCGCGGTGTCCAACCTGCTGCGCCTGCTGGAACTGCCGCCGGACATCCGCACGCTGGTGGAAACCCGCGCGCTGGAAATGGGCCACGCCCGCGCGCTGCTGTCGCTGACCCCGCAGGCCGCGATCGCGCTCGCCCGCCAGGCCGCGGAGAACGGCTGGTCGGTACGCGAAGTCGAACACCGCGTGCAGCAGCTCAGCGCCGGCCAAGTGCCCACCGCCGCGAAGGCCAAAACCGCGAACGGCAGCAAGGCCAAACCGCAGGCCGACATCGTCGCCCTCGAACGCGACCTTTCGGAGTCGCTGGGCGCCAAGGTCAACGTGCTGCACGGCCGCGGCGGCAAGGGCCGGCTGGTGATCCACTACACCGACCTGGACACGCTGGAAGGCGTGCTGGAGCGGTTGAAGGCGCGGTGATAAGGCCTAACCGATGACAATGCAGAGCGCGGAGTACTCCAATGGCGAAAATTGAAGGGTTTCGCGTACGGAATTACAGGGCATTGCGTGATATCACGCTGGGCAAGACCTTCACGCAACGCAATAATGACCCGCTAACTCCATTTACAGTAGTGATTGGTAAAAATGGCGTGGGTAAAACCACATTGTTCGATGCCTTCGGATTTCTCGCCGATTGCCTTGCAACAGACGTTGAAGTCGCTTGTGATGCACCGCAAAGGGGTGGTTTCGAGCGAATGCGCTCACTTGGAACTATCGAACCGATGTTGTTCGAGGTTTACTATCGCGAATCTAAAAGCGAGAGACCGATCACCTACGAATTGGCCATCGATATCGATGGCGCCGGGCGGCCCTTTGTAAAATCGGAGGTTCTGAAGCAGCGCAGAAAGAATCAGTCGAAGGGGCAACCCTACCCGTTTCTTCGACTCGAACACGGCAAGGGCCACGTCTGGGCAGGCGAAATGGCGCTGGGAGCCGATGCAGAAGGCGAAGATCCAGCACGTCAAGAGATTGAGTTGACGGACTTGAGGCAACTCGGTATCGCAACCTTGGGAACATTGAAGGAACACCCTAGAATTAAGAGGTTTCGTGATTTTCTGAAAGGGTGGTACCTCTCCTATTTTCGGCCCGATGCAGCCAGATCAATTCCAGCGGCAGGCGCTCAAAGACATCTGAATACTGCCGGCGACAATATCGGGAATGTCGTGCAGTACATGGAGCGCGAACATAAAGATCGATTTCAACAAATACTAAATCGTATCGCTGAAAAAATACCCGGCGTAAAAAAAATAGATACCAAAGTAACCGACGACAAGCGCGTCTTATTGCGTTTCAACGATGGCGCATTTTCAGATCCGTTTTATGCTGGACAAATGTCGGATGGCACTCTGAAAATGTTTGCGTATCTATTGCTGATGGAAGATCCAGATCCGCCACCTTTTATATGCATCGAAGAACCTGAAAACGGTCTTTATCACCGGCTACTTGATTCGCTTGCACGCGAACTGCGGGCGCACTCCGCTAAGGAAAAAAATGCCCCCCAGGTTTTCGTTACGACGCATCAACCATATTTTGTAGATGCTCTTGAACCGGAAGAAGTATGGATTCTCGAGAAAGCACACGATGGTTTCTCGAAAATCACACGGGCATCGGATATCGAGCTCGTGAAAAACCTTTCTGCTGAAGGGCTGCCTCTTGGCAGCTTGTGGTATAGCAGCTACTTGGACTCGAATTGAAATATGCATATCGAGTTCTTGGTCGAAGACTCTTCTGGGGCGAAGCTGATTGAGCAGCTTGTGCCCAAGGTCCTTGGCGAAAGCGCGAATCTGCACACCTGGAGAGTAATCAGCTACAAGGGTATCGGACGCTTGCCCGAGGGCCTTGACTCGAAGGCCGATCCAGCGAAAAGAATCCTGCTGGACCGTCTGCCGAGAATATTGCAGGGATATGCAAGAACGCCCGGGTACGAGGCTGTTGTAGTCATATGCGATACTGATGGCAGAGATTGCAAGCCATTCCTTGAAGAGCTGCAGTCCATTTCCGCACGTTTCAGCCCAAATATTACTGTGCTTTTTCGCCTCGCTATTGAAGAGATGGAAGCGTGGTACCTGGGTGACAGGCATGCGCTGACTTCCGCGTATCCCCGCGCAAGAAAAGATGTCTTGGCTCGATATGAGCAAGACAGCACTTGCGGAACATGGGAACTGCTGGCTGATGCAGTTCATCCCGGCGGAGCCAGAGCTGCAAGGTCCGGGGGAATTCGCGTGTCTGGGCCATTGAAGCATGAATGGGCAGAAAAAATTGGACCTGTTATGAATGTTGAAGACAATTCGTCGGCTAGCTTTCAGAAATTCAGGGATGGC
Organism: uncultured Lysobacteraceae bacterium; assembly: GCA_946480825.1. The sequence goes on along the minus strand of CAMLLG010000011.1, from coordinate 29,249 downwards.
GTTAGACGTATCTGTTCTGAACAATTGCCGGACGATAGCCTCGAATAAATTTCATCCGACAGCGCCTTGGATCCGTCCGGTTCTTCTCCGGGTTTTGGAAAGAAAAATGACTTATTATCGAAAAATTATTCATTTTGGCTCCAATATTCCCAGCGAATCGTCTTGGCGGCATACAGGTGAGCTTTGGGCTGGTAAGACCCCCTCACAACCGGAAATGATCATTCTGTCGGATGGCGCGTTAGCCGCTATGCGTCTGGATGGGCGTATTCACCCATGACCCAACCCCATCTCTCCGTCGTCGTCCCCGTGTTCAACGAGCGCGACAACGTCGCGCCGCTGATCGGCGAAATCACGACCGCACTGCGCGGCAACGCGCTGCTGAAAGGCGAAGCCTTCGAGATCGTCTATGTCGACGACTGCTCGCGCGACGACACCCTCGATGTGCTGAAACGGCTGAAGGCCTACACGCCCGAACTGCGCGTGATCAAGCACGTCAGCCAGAGCGGGCAGAGCACCGCGGTGCGCACCGGCGTGAAGGCCGCGCGCGGCGCGTGGATCGCGACCCTCGACGGAGACGGCCAGAACGATCCGGCCGACATCCCGAAACTGCTGGCGAAACGCGAGGAATCGGCCGCCGACGTGAAGCTGTTCGCCGGCTGGCGCGTCGAGCGCAAGGACACCGGCAGCAAGCGCTGGGCGTCGAAGTTGGCCAACGCGATCCGCAGCCGCATGCTGAAGGATTCCACGCCCGACACCGGTTGCGGCATCAAACTGTTCGAGCGCGAAGCCTTTCTCGATCTGCCGTACTTCAATCACATGCATCGCTATCTGCCGGCGCTGATGCAGCGCGCGGGCTGGAAGACCGTGAGCGTGCCGGTGAATCACCGCCACCGCGCCAGCGGCGTGTCGAAGTACAACAACCTCAACCGCGCGCTCGTCGGCCTGCGCGATCTGCGCGGCGTGGCCTGGCTGATCGCGCGCAGCAAGCGCACCGCGGTCGAGGAACTGTGAGCATGGCCCCTGTCGCCGTGGACATCATGAACTCGCCGATTCCGTGGCTGGCCTGGACCGGATTGCATGCGTCGCCGTGGAAACTGATCGGCCTCACCGGCGCGCTGATGTTCGGCAGCCGCTGGGTGGTGCAGTTCGTCGCCAGCAAGCGCGCCGGCAAACCGGTGATCCCGCGCCTGTTCTGGTACATGAGCATCGTCGGCAGCCTGATGACGCTGAGTTACTTCATCTTCTCGTCGAAGCAGGACTCGGTGGGCATCCTGCAGAATCTGTTTCCGGCGTTCACGGCCTGCTACAGCCTGTATCTGGACATCCGGCATCGCGGCTGGGACCGCGATCGCAACAGCCACTGACGCCTCTCATCGGCACCGCGGGTTCGCCGGAGATGCCGCCCACGGCATGCGATCCGGACGCGACCGGCCGTCGAGATTATTTGCGCACCGCCCGCAGCACGCCGTACACGGCCACCAGCGCGGCCAGCGCGATGCCGATCGCCATCCACTCGTCGGCCTTGAGCGTGGTCACGATCGCCAGCATCGCGACCAGCGAAATCAGCGGGATGGCCGCGCCGCCGGGCAGGCGGAACGGCGCGCTGTCGCCGTCGCGCAGATCGATGCGCTGCGCGCGCCACGCGGCGGCGCCGACGAAGGCGTACATCAGGCAGATCGCGCCGCCGGAAATCAACGCGAGGGTGTCGAATTCGCCGCCGAGCGCGAGCGCCCAGGCGATGCCGGCATGCGCGATCAACGCGAACAGCGGCACGCGATGGGTCGCGGTGACGCTGCCGAACGCGGATGGCAGATAACCGTCGCGACCCAGCGCATAGACCAGCCGCGATGTGCCGAACAGATTGCCCATCAGGAAGCCGGCCATCGACACGCAGGCGGTGATCAGCAACAGCGTGCGGCCCGGCGCCCACAGCGCCGCGGCGGTGTCGGCGATCGGCACGCCGCTCCTGGCGAGATCGTCGCCGAGCAGGCCCTGGCCGACGATCTGCAGACCGAGATACAGCAGCACCACCAGCAGGATCGCGGCGACGGTGGCGCGCGGCACGTTGCGCGACGGATCGCGCAGCTCGCCCGACGGTACCAGCGCGGTTTCCATGCCGGAGTAGGCGAACATCACCAGCACCATCGACGCGCCCAGCGCCGACACCGACGGCACGTCGCCGAAGGAGAAACTCACCTGCGACCAGTCGACGAAGAAGATGCCGACCGCGGCGAGCGCAAACAGCGGCGCGAGTTTCAGCGTCGCCAGCACCGCGATCGCGCGCGCGCCCAGCTTCACGCCGAACGCGTTGAGCGCGAACAGCAGCGCGTACAGACCGGTGAGCAGCGCGGCGCGCGGCCACGGATTGTCCGGATCGGAAAACACCGGCGCGAGCGTGCCGACCTGCACCGTGAACGCCGCGGCGACGCCGGCGCTCGATGCGAGATTGCTGATCCACATCAGCGCGCCGGCGACGAAGCCGGCGAACGGCCCGAACACCGCGGTGAGATACGTATACGGCCCGCCGGTGGCGCGGGTGCGGCTGCCGATCGCGGCGAAGCACAGCGCGACCGGCACGATCGCGAGCGCACCGGCCAGCAGCGCCAGCGGCGCCGCGCTGCCCATCTGCGTCGCAAGCGCCGAGGGCATCCGGAAGATGCCGCCGCCGATGATCACGTTGATCACCGCGGCGGTCAGCGCGAAGGTGCCGACCGCGCGGATCAGCGCGGCATCGCCCTGCAGCGGGCGGGCGGAGGACGCATCGGGCATGGGGCGGAATCCGGAACGGGACGGAGCGCGCAGCCTCGCATGGCGGCCGCGGGTTTGGCGAGCGTCGTCGCGCTGCGACGGGGGGACTGTAGGAGCGCCGGAAGGCGCGACTGGCCCAGTAAAGATCTTCCGCAGCCTGTCGCGCCTTCCGGCGCTCCTACAGGGGCCGACCAGACCTTGCCGCGATCCGCATCGGGTTCGGGTTAGGATCGGGCGCATTCAACGGAGACCCTGCATGCGCACGACCCTGCTCGCCCTGTCCCTCGCCGCCGCGCTCGGCGCGACCCTCGCCCCGACCGCACGCGCCGCCGACGCGATCCGGCCCGAAGTGACGCAGCAGGCGCAGCGGCTGCAGCCGAAGGTGCTGGCCTGGCGCCGCGATCTGCATCAGCATCCGGAGCTGGGCAACCGCGAAGTGCGCACCTCGAAAGTCGTCGCCGATCACCTGCGCGCGCTCGGGCTGGAGGTGAAGACCCGCATCGCCACCACCGGCGTGGTCGCGGTGCTGAAGGGCGGCAAGCCCGGCCCGCGCATCGCGATCCGCGCCGACATGGACGCGCTGCCGGTGACCGAACGCAGCGACCTGCCGTTCGCGTCGAAGGCCACCGCGACCTTCCGCGGCGAAACCGTCGGCGTGATGCACGCCTGCGGCCACGACGCCCACACCTCGATCCTGATGGGCGTGGCCGAAGCGCTGGCGGCGATGAAGGCCGATCTGCCGGGCGAAGTGCTGTTCGTGTTCCAGCCGGCCGAGGAAGGCCCGCCGGACGGTGAGGACGGCGGCGCCGAGGAAATGCTGAAGCAGGGCATCTTCCGCGACTTCAAACCCGAGGCGGTGTTCGGCCTGCACGTGTTCAGCACCCTCAACGCCGGTCAGATCGGCTGGCGCAGCGGCCCGGCGATGGCCGCGTCCGATCGCTTCAACATCGTGATCAAGGGCCGGCAGACGCACGGCTCGCGGCCGTGGGGCGGCGTGGACCCGATCGTCGCCGCGGCCGACGTGATCGGCAGCGCGCAGACGATCGTTTCCCGCCGCCAGAACATCTCGAAGCTGCCGGTGGTCGTCAGCTTCGGCGCGATCAAGGGCGGCATCCGCTACAACATCATTCCCGATCAGGTGGAGCTGGTCGGCACCATCCGCACCTTCGACGACGGCATGCGCGCGGCGGTGTTCAAGGATCTGCAGAACGTGGCCGAACACGTCGCCGCCGCGCACGGCGCGACCGCGGTGGCGCAGATCCCCGACACCAAGGGCAACCCGGTGACTTCGAACGATCCGGCGCTGACCGCGAAGATGCTGCCCAGCCTGGTGCGCGCGGCCGGCAAGGACAACGTGGTCGAGATGGGTCTGAACATGGGCGCGGAGGATTTCTCGTTCTACGCGCGCGAAGTGCCGGGCTTCTTCTTCTTCGTGGGTTCGACGCCGAAAGGCCAGGACCCGAACAAGGCGCCGTCGAACCATTCGCCGGAGTTCTTCCTCGACGAATCGGCGCTGGACGTCGGCTTCCGCGGCATGCTGCAGGTGGCGCTGGATTATCTGCACGGCGCGCAATAAAGCGAACGCGACCCGTAGGAGGGCCTTCAGGCCCGATCTCTTTCATGAGAATCGATGAAAAGCTCGGGCCTGAAGGCCCTCCTACGAAAAGCGGCTGGGCGATAATGGCCGCATGAACAACCACGACATCAGACACGGCGACATCCCTCTCGGCCGCGAGGTCGCCTATCCCGATCGCTACGATCCGTCGCTGCTGTTCCCGATCGCGCGCGCGCAGGCGCGGGCCGAGATCGGCGTCGACGATGCGGCGCCGCCCTTCGTCGGCCACGATCGCTGGCATGCCTACGAACTGAGCTGGCTGGACGTGCGCGGCAAGCCGGTGGTCGAGACCGCGACGATCACCGTGCCGGCGACATCGCCGCAGTTGATCGAGTCGAAATCGCTGAAGCTCTATCTCAACTCGCTCAACGCTGCGCGCTTCGAATCCACCGGCGACGTGCGCGCGGCGATCATCGCCGACCTCTCCGCCGCCGCGGGCTCGACGGTGGAAGTGGTGTTCGGGCTGCCGCCGTTCGCCGAAGGCGCGGAGGGCGCCGAATCCATCGATGGCCAGGAGATCGATATCGACCGCTACGGCCCGCCCGACGCGACCCTGCTGACGGCGGACGATGCCGAAACCGCCGAGGAAATCCTGCATTCGGCGCTGCTGAAATCCAACTGCCCGGTCACCGGCCAGCCCGACTGGGCCGGCGTGCGCATCGCCTATCGCGGACCGCGGATCGATCGCCCGGGACTGTTGCGATATCTGGTGTCGTTCCGCGATCACGCCGAATTCCACGAACAATGCGTGGAACGCATTTTCGTCGACCTGCGCGCGCGCTGCCGCTGCGAGACCTTGTCGGTTGAGGCCCGCTACACCCGCCGCGGCGGACTGGACATCAATCCCTGGCGCGCGACCGCGGATGTCGACGCGCCGGCCGCGGGCCGCGACGCGCGGCAATAGCCCTGAACGGCGGTGGTCGAGATCAGCCATCGGAACGGGCCATCGAAACCGGCCATCAAAACCGGCCGTCGCCGAAAAACACACGCGATCGATATGCTTTCTTAACATCCTGCGTGTCAATGTGACCGGGCCCTCCAGGCAGGAGCCATTCGCCATGACCACGCCCGACAAGAAACCCGATTTTTCGAACGTGCAGACCACGGTGACCAGCACCGAACAGGTCCGCCCCGACTTCAGCAACGTCCAGACCACGGTCGTGTCCACCGAAGAGATCGTCGGTGGCGAAGGCGGTGGCGGCGGCAGCGGTGCGCAGACCTACACCATCGAAAAGGGCGACACGCTGTCGCACATCGCCAAGCGCTTCTACGGCAAGGCGAAATACTGGCGCCAGATTTACGAAGCCAACCGAGACGGCATCGAAGATCCCGACCGCATTTTCCCGGGACAGACGATCACGCTGCCGGCGATCGATATCGATGGCGACGGCGATCCAGACGAGCCCTCGGCCGGCTGATCGCGGCCGACGCACGATCGATCGGGCACGCCCGACACAGGATTTTCTGCAAAACGAATCGAGGACTCATCCCATGACTCGCACGCACACGTTCCAGAGCAAGATGTCCCAGGCCCTTCTCGTCGCCGTGATCGGCAGCGTGGCCGTCGTCGGCTGCAAGAAGAAGGAAGAAGCCGCGCCGACCGCGCCGCCGGCCACCACCGAGCCTGCGCCCATGCCCGCGCCCACACCGGCGGCGACCGCTTCGATCGCCTCGGTCGAGCTGGGCAGCGCCGTCGACGCCGCGATGAAGGTCACGACGCCGACCGCCAGCTTCAAGCCGAAGGACACGGTGTACGTGTCGATCGCCACCGGCACCAGCGACCCGGCCGCCACCGTCGCCGGGAAGGTCGGCGCCAAGCTGACCTACATGAACGGCACCGAGGAAATGGTGGTCAGCGACGAAACCCGCGACCTCAACATGACCGACAAGGGCATCACCCATTTCCAGTTCGCCAAGCCCGACGGCTGGCCGGCCGGCAAGTACAAGGTCGCGGTGAGCCTCGACGGCACCGTGGTGCAGACCAAGGAATTCGACGTCGCCAAGTAAGCCCGGCGCAGCGATCGTTTCCCGAAGGGCGCGGCTCCGGCCGCGTCCTTTTTCTTGGCGCCGCGGCATGTCCGCACTCGCAACGGCGCGTGCCGCCCGCGCACTGGAACGGCCCCGGAAATTGGACTAGTGTGGCCTGGTTCTCTTCGGCCGGTTCTCTTCGGCCCGGTTCTCTTCGCGGCCGCAGGCCCGGGGCCGCGCCACGCAGCGCGCGCCGCGAGCGGTCTCGACGAACTCCGGTACTCGCTCTTTCTCCGCATCTTTCTTCAGACCCGCATCAGGAGCGCGACATGGCCTTCGAACTGACGATCAACGGCAAACCGGTGTCGGTGGATGCGCCCGACGACATGCCGCTGCTGTGGGTGCTGCGCGACATCGCCGGACTGACCGGCACCAAGTACGGCTGCGGCATGGCCCAGTGCGGCGCCTGCACCGTGCATGTCGCCGGTCAGCCGATGCGCAGCTGCATCACGCCGGCCAGCGCGCTGGTCGGCCAACCGATCACCACGATCGAAGGCGCGGCCGCCACCGGGCCTGTCGCCAAGGCGGTGCAGGACGCGTGGGTCGCCGGTGCGGTGGCGCAGTGCGGCTACTGCCAGAGCGGACAGATCATGGCCGCGGTCGCGCTGCTGGAAAGCAACCGCAATCCCGGCGACGACGACATCGATGCGGCGATGGCCGGCAATCTCTGCCGCTGCGCCACCTATCAACGCATCCGCGCGGCGATCAAGGCCGCGGCCGCGACGCTCGCCTGAGGAGCACGGACATGTTCAACGGTCGCAAACTCTCCGCCCTGGCCACCGCCACGGCCACCGCCGCCGCCGCGACGACGCCCACGCTCTCGCGTCGCCAGTTCGTCCTCGGCGCGAGCCTGATCGGATCGGCGCTGATGGTCGGCTGCCGCATGGACCCCGACGACGGCGATGCGCCGGCCGCCAGCGCCGCGGTCAAGCCCGCGGCGGGTTCGCCGTTCGAGGCCTACATCGCGATCGCGGCCGACGGCTTCGTCACCGTGTATTCCAGTCAGTTCGACATGGGCCAGAATTCCTACCACGGCCTGGCGACGCTGGTCGCGGAAGAACTCGACGTGGCGCTGGACAAGGTGCTGGTCGAAGGCCGCGCCGGCAATCCGAAGTGGTACGGCAATCTCGCGATGGGCGGCGCGTTCCAGATCACCGGCGGGTCCAGCAGCATGCCGTCGTCGTGGGAGCGTTATCGCAAGGCCGGCGCCGCCGCGCGCGAGCTGTTGAAACAGGCGGCCGCGAAGCAGTGGAAGGTCGACATCGGCGAACTCACGACCGCGAACGGCGAGGTCGTGCACGCCGGCAGCGATCGACGCGCGCCCTACGCCAACCTGATCGCCGCCGCCGCGCCGCTGCCGGTGCCCGGCGATGTGGCGCTGAAGGACGCGAAGGCGTGGACCCTGATCGGCAAGGACGCGACCGCGCGCATCGACGCGCGCGCCAAATCCGACGGCACCCAGGCCTACACCATCGACATCCGCCTGCCGGGCATGCTGGTCGCCACCGTCGCGCACAGCCCGCGCTTCGGCGGCAAGGTGGCGTCGTTCGACGCCACCGCCGCGAAGGCGGTGCCGGGCGTGGTCGACGTGGTGCAGATCTCGCGCGGCGTCGCGGTGGTGGCGAACGACACCTGGGCCGCGATGAAGGGCCGCGAAGCGCTGCAGATCACGTGGGACGACAGCGGCGCGGAGACGCGCTCGTCCGACGCGATGTTCGCCGAATACGAAGCGCTGTCGAAGCAGGACGGCAAGGTCGCGCTGAAGCGCGGCGATGCGAAGACCGCGCTCGGCAAGGCCGCGAAAACGATCGAAGCGACCTACCGTTTTCCCTATCTCGCCCACGCCGCGCTGGAGCCGCTGAACGCCGTCGTCCACAAGGACGGCGAACGTCTGCACATCCACGGCGGCCTGCAGATGCCCGATGCGGTCCAGGCCGCCTGCGCGCAGATCGCCGGCGTGAAACCCGAGCAGGTCGATCTGCACGTGATGAAGACCGGCGGCGGCTTCGGCCGACGTGCGGTCTTCGACTGCGACGTGTTCGTCGAAGCCACCGAGATCGCCAAGGCGCTGCAGTTCCGCGCCCCGATCAAACTGCAGTGGACGCGCGACGCCGACATGGGCGGCGGCCGTTATCGCCCGCTGCATCTGCACCGCGTGCGCGTCGGTCTCGATGCCGACGGCAAGATCAGCGGCTGGGAACATCACATCGTCGGCCAGTCGATCATGGCCGGCACGCCGTTCGAAGCGATGATGATGAAGGACGGCATCGATCCGACCTCGACCGAAGGCGTCGCAGACACGCCCTACGCGCTGCCCGACATCGACGTGCGCATGACCCATCCGGCGTCGCCGGTGCCGGTGCTGTGGTGGCGCTCGGTCGGCCACACCCACACCGCGTACGTGATGCAGACCATGCTCGACGAGATCGCGACCGCGACCGCGCAGGACCCGGTCGCGCTGCGGCTGGCGCTGCTGCCGGCCGACGCGCGCGAACGCGCGGTGCTGTCGCTGGCCGCCGAGAAGGCGGGCTGGTCGCAACCGGCCGTGGCCGGCCGCTTCCGCGGCGTCGCCGTGCATCAGTCGTTCGGCAGCTACGTCGCCACCGTCGCCGAAGTCTCGAAGACCGCCGACGGCGGAATCAAGGTCGAACGCTGCGTGGTGGCCTCCGACTGCGGCACCGTGATCAATCCCGACGTGGTGCGCGCGCAGCTCGAAGGCGGCACCGGCTTCGGCCTGAGCGCGATGCTGGGCGAAACCATCGTGCTGGACAACGGCGCGCCGACCGCACGCAACTACGATGCCTATCGGGTGCTGCGGATCGATGCGATGCCGTCGGTGGAAGTGCACATGCTGCCCTCGACCGTCGCCCCGACCGGCATCGGCGAATGCGCGGTGCCGCCGATCGGCCCCGCCGTCGCCAACGCGATCTTCCAGGCCACCGGCACACGCGTGCGCGACCTGCCGTTCGTCAAGGCATGACCCCTGCAGGCACGACCGCGGTGCGCGATGCCGGGTGCGCTTGAGCTGTTGATCGCCAGCGCGCGGCGGAACGAACGCTGCGCGCTGGTCACCCTGATCGGCATCCACGGCGCCGCACCGCGCCGGATCGGCGCGCAGATGGCCGTGACCGAAGGCGGCGAGGTTGCCGGCTCGTTCTCCGGCGGCTGTCTCGACGGGTCGGTGATCGAAGATGCGCGGCGCGCGCTGGCCGACGGCATCAGCCGCCGCGTGCGCTACGGCGAAGATTCGCCCTACGTCGACATCGTGCTGCCCTGCGGCAGCGGCCTGGACCTGCAGTTCGACGGCGCGGTGCCTGCCGCGACCGTCGAGGCGATCGCGCAGGCGATCACCCACCGCACACCGTTCTCGCTGCACTGGCACGATCCCGCATCGCCGCCGATCTGCGTCGCCGACGCCCTGCCGACCGCGGACGCCGTCGTCGTACGGCGCTTGCCGCCGCTGCGGCTGGTGCTGGCCGGCGCCGGCGACACGCTGCTGGCGATGTGCCGGCTGGCGCGCGCCGCGGACATCGAGACGATCGCGTTCAGCCCGGACCGCGATCTGCAGGCGCCGCTGGATGCGCTCGGGGTGCGCCTGCACGTGCTGCAGGCGCAGCACACCCTGCCGCCGCTCGCATTCGATGCCGATCTCTTCGATGCCTGGACCGCGGCCATCACCCTGTTCCACGATCACGACTGGGAACTGCCGTTCCTGCAGCGCGCGCTCGACAGCGACGCCTGTCTGGTCGGCGCGATGGGCAGCCCGCGCACCCAGGCGCTGCGGCTCGAACGGCTGGAAGCGCTCGGCGTCGCCGCCGCATCGCGGGCGCGCCTGCGCAGCCCGCTCGGGCTGTTGCCGCGCGCGCGCGATCCGCAGGAACTCGCGGTGTCGATCCTCGCCGAAGCGATGCAGGCTTATCGCGAACGCTGCCATCCCGAAGACGCGCGCGCGACAGGAACGCGCGCACCCTCGACGACTCGCGCCGAGGCATGAGCACCGCGGTCGCGATCCTCGCCGCCGGTCGTTCCTCGCGTCTGGGTCGACCCAAGGCGCTGGTGCGCTGGCAAGGCCGCACGCTGCTGCAGCGCGCGCTCGACACCGCCTGCGCGGTGGCGCCGCGGGTGGTCGTCGCGCTCGGCGCGGACGGCGACGCGCTGTGGCGCACGCTGGCGCTGCCGGGCGACGGCACGGCCATCGCGCGCGTCGACGTGGCCACTGCCGACGACGGACTCTCGGCCTCGCTGCGCGCGGTGGTCGCGCAGGTCGACGCGGACCCGGCGGTCGAACGTCTGCTGGTGCTGTTGACCGATCAGTACGCGGTCGACGCGATCTGGCTGCGCGCGCTGCTGGTGCTGGCCGGCGCCCACCCGCAACGGATGGTCGCCTCGCGTTACGACGGCGTGCGCGGCGTGCCGGCGGTGTTTCCGCGCACGGCCTTCTCCGCGCTGGCGGCCCTGCGCGGCGATCAGGGTGCACGCGCGCTGCTGCGCGACGAACGCGATCCCGTCGATCACCCCGCACCGCACCCGCCCGGCGATGTCGACACACCCGCGGACCTGCCGCGCGACTAGCGCGTCTTCAACGCGCCTTGCGTCGGTACACGCCGACGAACGACACCTGCCACGTCGCCCCGTCGTCGTCGGAGGTGTCCCATTGCTGGACCACGCTGCCGTCGGGTTCCGGCGTCCACACGATGCGCTGGCGCTGCACGCCGCCCCTGCCGTCGGGCAGCGCGCCTTCCATCGCCATCGCGCCGTCCGCGCGCAGGCCGCCTTCGAGCCGCAGGACCACACCGTCGGCACCGATCCAGAACTGGGTCCAGCGGCGCGCGACGCGATCGTAGACATTGAGGCTGTGGCCGTCGCTGCCGCCCGCGTTCACCCAGCGCTCGCGCAGTGCGCAGCCACCGGCGACGCGGTCGATCGTGCTGTGGCCGACGATGCGGTCGCGCTGCGGCCCACCGGTCACCTCCCATGCGCCCAGCCAGAAATCGAACTGATGATGTTCGGGCGCGTCGCAGGCCGGCGGCGGCGCGGGCAGCGGCGTCTGTGCGGACGCGTGCATGGCGACGGGCAGCACGACGAGCGCACCGAGAAAACACGATCGAAGCAGGCGCATGGGCGAGTCCGCGGGGCGACGCCATCCAGCGTAACCGCCGGCGCTGCGCCGCGATTGATCCGTCTTGGTCGCTCGCGCGCATCGCCGGGTCGATTACCCTAGGCGCCATTCCGCCTGCCAGGCCGCCGCACAAACGCCATGTCCAGCACCGACCTCCTCGACGACGCCCGCCTCGAACGCCTCTCCGACCTGCTCGATACCCGCGCGGTGCCGTTCAAGGGCTTCAACCTCGAAGCGCTGGACGGCTTCCTGTCCGCGCTGGCGGTCTCGCCCGAGACCGTGCCGCCGGAGGAATGGCAGCCGGTGGTGTGGGGCGGCAAACCCCCGCGCTGGGACGGCGCCGAAGAAGCCGCCGAGGTTGACGCGCTGCTCGCCGCGCATGCGCGCATGGTCGAACAGCGCGTGCGCCATGCCGGCGACGACCTGCCCGATCACCTCGCGCCGCTGCTGTGGCTGCCGGAAGATCCGTCCGAACACGACGACGACGAACTCGATGTCGGCCGCGACTGGGCCTTCGGCTTCTTCCGCGGCGTCGAATTGCGCGAAGCGGCCTGGGACGCATGGCTGGACGAACACGACTGGATCGACGAGATCTTCACCTTCCTCGACCGCCTCGCCACCGGCGAGGTCCTCGGCGAAGACCCGACCGCCGAACCCGCGCCGCTCGACTACAAGGAGCGCCTGGGCATCATCGTCGAACTGCCCGGCATGCTCGCCGACCTGCACCACCATCGCATCGACGCCCTCACGCCGCGCGTCCCGCGGCGCCGCGCGATCACCCCCGACCGCAACGACCCGTGCCCCTGCGGCAGCGGGAAGAAATACAAGAAGTGCCACGGCGCGGGTTGAGCGCTTTGTTCAAAACCATCCGGCAATGACTTGATCGAAAACCCGTAGCCCGGGTCTCGCCACCGGCGAGACCCGGGATGACCGTGACCGACACTCATCCATCTTCGCCCGCACACACGCTGCCCTGCGCCACACCCCGATCGCGATGCACTCTGCCCATCGCGACATCACGATGGAACGTGGAATACGGCCAAGCCGAAACACGACCGGCCAAACCATGTTTGACCGGGTTGTAGTGGACGTAGTCGACATGCGTCCGCAGATCGTCGTCGTCGCGGATCGTGTGCTCCCAGAAACGCCGGGCCCACACGGTTGGCTCTCGGCGACTGGACCGTGGAATAAATGCACCCCGGGCTTTCAAAGCCCGCGTGAAACTGCCTTTGAAAACCGGCAACCGTGTCGAATACGCATTATCGCCTTCCGGTAAACGCCAGACGGCATGCGAGCGATCCGGCAACACCACCATCGCGACGATCTCGAACGGGCGCTCCGTCTTGGTCTTCCGTAACGACCATCGCAGAGCGTCGATCTGTTCGACGAGCGTCCGCGAAGAACGATCCGCCAACGTCAGCGTGAAGAAACAAGTGCCGCCGGGCACACGATTGCGTCGATACAGAACCATCGGGGCACGATGCGATCTTTGAACGCCATGCGGTATCGGGAAAGTCCGCGCGCGTTGTAAGGATTCCCCGGGTCTCGCCGGTGGCGAGACCCGGGCTACGGACTGCACCACCACCGCATCGACGCGCTCACGGCGCGTGACCGCGCGCATCGCGGCGACGGATCGGGATTGAATTTCCCGCCTGCGGGACGGTGCGTGGGCACCCGCTCCGGTACGATCATCGATCCGATCTCCGCGACAGCGATCCCATGCCGTCCAATCCATCGTCGTCCAGCCCCTCGTCGTCGCCCTCCGCAGCATCGATCATCTCCATTCGCGGTCTCGGCAAGACCTATGCCTCCGGCCATCAGGCGCTCAAGTCGGTGGACATGGACATCCGCCAGGGCGAGATCCTGGCGCTGCTCGGGCCCAACGGTGCCGGCAAGACCACCCTGATCAGCATTCTCTGTGGCATCGTCAACGCCAGCAGCGGCAGCGCGACGGTGGACGGCCACGACATCGCGCGCGACTACCGCGCCGCGCGGGGCAAGATCGGCCTGGTGCCGCAGGAGCTGTCCACGGATGCGTTCGAGACCGTGTGGGCAACGCTGCGCTTCAGTCGCGGCCTGTTCGGCAAACCGCCGGACCCCGCGTATCTGGAGCGGATCCTGCGCGACCTTTCGCTGTGGGAGAAGCGCGACAGCAAGATCATGACCCTGTCCGGCGGCATGAAACGGCGCGTGCTGATCGCCAAGGCGCTGTCGCACGAGCCTTCGATCCTGTTCCTCGACGAACCCACCGCCGGCGTCGACGTGGAACTGCGCCGCGACATGTGGCGGATGGTGCGCGGCCTGCGCGAGCGCGGCGTGACCATCATCCTCACCACGCACTACATCGAGGAGGCCGAGGAGATGGCCGACCGCATCGGCGTCATCAATCGCGGCGAACTGGTCCTGGTGGAAGACAAGGACGTGCTGATGCGCAAGCTCGGCAAGAAGCGACTCACCCTGCAACTGCAATCCGCGTTGCAGCGGATTCCGGACGAACTCGCCTCGCCGGGGCTGGCGCTGGCCGACGACGGCCACGCGCTGGTGTGGACCTACGACAGCCAGGCCGGCGATCCCGGCATCGCCGCGCTGCTCAGGCGCCTGGACGCGCTGGGCATCGCCTTCAAGGACCTGCATTCGAGCGAGAGTTCGCTGGAGGAGATCTTCGTGAACCTCGTGCACGGCGCGGCCCCGGTGCAGGAGGCGCGCGCATGAACTGGCACGCCGTCCGCGCAATCTACCGTTTCGAGATGGCGCGGACCTTCCGCACCATCACCCAGTCCATCGCTTCGCCGGTGCTGTCCACCTCGCTGTATTTCGTGGTGTTCGGCGCCGCCATCGGTTCGCGCATGGGCGCGGTCGGCGGCATCGACTACGGGGCCTTCATCATTCCCGGGCTGGTGATGCTGTCGCTGCTCAACGAAAGCATTTCCAACGCGTCGTTCGGCATCTACATGCCCAAATGGTCGGGCACCATCTACGAACTGCTCTCGGCGCCGGTGTCTTTCGTGGAGGTCGTGCTGGGCTACGTCGGCGCGGCGGCCAGCAAATCGGTGATGCTGGGGGTGCTGATCCTGGCCACCGCGCGGATCTTCGTGCCCTACGAGATCGCCCATCCGCTGTGGATGCTGGGCTTCCTGCTGCTGACCGCCGTCACCTTCAGTCTGTTCGGCTTCATCATCGGCCTGTGGGCCGACGACTTCCAGAAACTGCAGGTGATTCCGCTGATGGTGGTGACCCCGCTGACCTTCCTCGGCGGCGCCTTCTATTCCATCGACATGCTGCCGCCGCTGTGGCAGAAGATCACCCTGTTCAACCCGGTGGTCTATCTGATCAGCGGCTTCCGCTGGAGCTTCTACGGCGTCGCTGACGTGAACGTGGGCATCAGCCTGGTCGCGATCGTCGGCTTCCTCGCCGTCTGTCTGGTGGTGGTGTGGTGGATCTTCCGCACCGGCTGGAAACTGCGCGCCTGAGGCAGGGCGATTTCCCGGTCGCGGGCGCTCACGGGACGTAGTAATGCGCCTTGGATAAGGCGAAAGATTGCGTGCAGGTGATCCGGCAAGATCGCCATCGCCATGATCTCGAACGGACGTTCGGTTCTGGTCTCCCGTAAAGACCATCGCAAGGCATCGATCTGCTCGATGAGCGTCCGGTCGGAACGGTTCGCCAACGTCAGCGTGAAGAAATAGGTGTCGCCGGGCACTCCATCGCGTCGATACAGCACCATCCACGCAGGATGCGATCTCCACGACCCATCCGATATCGGAAAATTCCGGAATTGCCGTGAGGTTTCAACGGGTCTCGCCGTTGGCGAGACCCGGGCTACGAACTGGCTTACGGCATCCGTGCGTTGAGCCTGCATCTAGTCGTTTATCCTCAACCATTACGAGGATGCGCTTCGTCTTCGGAATGTGCTCTGCATGTAACCCCAGAAAACTATTTTGATGCGAGGAATTACTCTTCAATCAACTTTTTGAATTTCTTTTTATGTGCTTTGAGTTGGCGTATAGGCGAATCTGAGTCTGTTTTATGTGCGGTCCGCTTTACATAGTTCATGTAGCTTCGCGCCTTCTCAGGCGCATGTTCAGTGTAGGCATTCAATAACTTCTTTCGTCGCTGAACATGCAAAAGAGTTTTCCCATCTTTCCTCTTTGCCTTGGTGTGAAGTCGAACCCCTGCGCGCATTTTTTTGAAGAATCTAGCTATTCCCCCTGAGCGGAGATAAATGTTTATTCCATCGAATAAAAATCCAAGATACTGAAGTGGTCTGTCGGCAACGGGAGTGAAAGTGCACACAAGGGTCTTCTTGTCTTGAACTTCCAACTTCAATTCTTTAAGTAATTCTTTGACTTTTTCACAAGCTTCATTCTTGTGAGCAATCGGAACGACAATCAATATGTCGTCACAATATCTTCTGTAGAAACCATTCCATTTTTTTGTATGGATCTTTATTTTTTCGTCGAATGGAAGCAAATATAGGTTGGACAAAAGCGCACTGATAGGAGAGCCTTGTGGTATGCCAAAATTATTTTTATTTACATTGATTAGCCCGCCGTCGCGGATGACACACCTAAATTCTTCTGCGCTGCAAAACTTTTTGGATTTTTCTAGCTTCGAACGGCTTATCCCAAGTTTTTTTCTTGCTTCTATCAGCTCTACAGATGCATGCTTTGTTATCGCTCGGAAGACCGAGTAATGATCATCTGGGAGGCTGGTTTCACCCAGAACTGCAGCCCATTGTTTTTTTAGCAGTGCATGGTCCAGAGATCCGAAAAAATCTTTTACGTCAAAACCAAGCGCGACGCATGGTGTGCTTTTTTTAATCCAGTCAAATGCTTCTGCGGCAAAATCTATGTTTGATTTTCCGAGCGATCTGAAAGCAACTATTTCTGTGTCAATGCCAAGTGCGGAAACTCGATTTTCGTACTTTTCTGAAAGTAAGAAATTGTAATAAGCATAGATCGCGGAATCTTTGTGAGAAGCATAGCGAATCTCGCGTATTTTTAGGTCGAACTCTTTCTTTCCGCCCGGTAATTTTTTTACCTTGTTGCGAATCAAGTCTAGACGTAAAAAAGGGTAAAAAGAGTGCCTGCAAACTGCAGATGGGTCTGCAACGATGGTTTGTATCGATTCTGTATCGCCTTTCTCAAAAGGCAAATCGAAATGCACGTAAGGACGCGGCCGACTTGCGGCTTCCAGTGCTGTTTTTGGTTTTGTTTTGAATTCCATGTCTTGACCTTTGTTTTACAGGGCGAGGCTGGTTGCGGCGACCATTGCCTCCCCCTGCTGTACTGCCAGGCCATATTTCAATGTGCCCTACCCACCTCGATAATATTCGAGGTTTAGCCGCGTCGTTCAAGATCATTGAACTGCCTAAATACAACGGAGGAACTTCTGATGACGCTGGTCGTCGAAACACTGACAACTCTCGTGGTCACCATGGTCCGGTGGTTGGCATCTGCGTATTGCATCTGCCGGCCACCTGTCGTATGGCATTCCCCGCTCCCCTAAAATGGAGCGGGCATGGCATCTTTATCACTATTAACAGCAGACATCAATCTATAAGGCGCATCATGCTCGATGCGCAGTATTCTCGGAGCAACAAGTATCCACTGACTTGTTTGAAAGCGCCGTACCCATCATTTCAGCAATAACTACGGACGCTATTACGATGTGTTTTTGCCCGCCCGCGCCTTCCAAGCGGCCAACACCTCGACTTCGCGCTCCGGTTTGATCCCCGCGCGCGGCCCGGCCTTGCGGCGTTCTTCCGGCAATGCGTCGTACCACGCCAGCGTCGCGGCGACGGTGTCGGCGAGACTGCGGAAGGTGAGTCCGGCGGCGATGGCTTTGGCGTTGCTGCGGGTGTGGAAGCCGGCGCTGTCGCCGGCGTTCGGCACCCATACCGGCATGTCGCCCCAGGGCGAGACGTTCTGCGCTTCGAGAAAGTCCGTCGGCACGAAGACGAGGCGCGCGCCCTGGGTGGTCGAGGCGCGGATGCCGTACAGCATCGCGGCGTTGTCGAGCGCGTAGTCCGGGCCGATGGCGTTGTACGCACCGCGCGCCTTCTGTTCCGCGAGGCGGATCATCCATTCGCCGAGATCGCGCGCATCGATGAATTTCACCGGGTCGCGGCCATCGCCGGGGCAGAGCACATCGCCGCCGCGGCGCATGCGCAGCGGCCAATAGGTGAACCGGTCGGTCTCGTCGCCGGGACCGACGATCAGCCCGGGGCGAACGATCGTCGCGTTCGCGCCGAAGTGTTTTCGCGTCTCCGCTTCGGTCGCCGCCTTCAGGCCGGAATATTTGCCCATATCGGCGCGCAGCGTCGCCATCGTTTCCTTCAGCGGATCGCCGTCGAAGCGCGCCAGCGGCGCGTTCTCGTCTTCGCCGGGAATCGCGTTGCCGGCGTAGGCCGACAAACTGGAAATCATGGTGTAGCCGCCGACGTGGCCCTTGAGCACCGCCGCCGCGTCGCGAATCCACGCCGGCACGCTGCTGGGGTTGTCGATGACCGCGTCCCAGCGCCGGCCCTTCGCGATTTCGGCCTTCAACGCGGCGTAATCGTTGGTGTCGCGATCGCCCAGCAATTGTTCGACGTGGCCGGGCCATTCGCGCTGTTTGCGACCGCGGTTGAAGATCGTGACCCGATGTCCGCGCGCCAGCGCGTAACGCACCTGGTGCGGGCCGGTGAGGCCGGTGCCGCCGAGAATCAGCAGATCGAGCGGCGCGTCCGCCTTCGCCGGCGACACGGGCGGCGTTTCGGCATGCGCGCCGGCATGCGGACCGAGGGCGGCCGCGGCCAGTCCGAGTGCGCCGAGTTTGAGGACATCGCGTCGTTGCAGCGTCATGCGGGGCTCCGGAGATGGATGGCGGAAGCGGATGCGCCATCGTTCTCGCAAACGGCGGCCGCGGCCCGTGCCGGAAGTCAGCGCGCGCGACAACGACCCGCGGACGGCCAAACCTCGAACGGCGATGCCTCGGAAACCGATGCTTCGGAAACCGATGCTGCGAAAAAACACGCTCCGCAAAGACGATGCCCCGGACAAGCCGGGGCATCGCGGGATCGCACATCGACCGCGGAAAGGATCAACCCAGGACCAGGGTCAGGCCGAAGCGGCTCAGGATCGGATTGATCGGCTGGAACCAGGTGATCGGGCTGGCCACGCCGCAGTTGTTGTTGCTGCCGGCGGGCAGCTGGCCGCCCGAGGTCACGCCCTGCGCCTGGCCGGTACCGGTGATCCAGGAACCGCCGGAGTCGCCCTGGCCGGCGCATGCGGTGGAGCGGGTGAGACCGCTTACGCTGCCCGCACCGTAGTTGGCGGTGTTGTTGTAGGACACGATGGTGCCGCAGCGCCAGCCGGTGGTGCGGCCGGAACGGCAGACCGCCGCGCCGATCGGCGCCACGGTGCGGCCCAGCACGCGCTGCACGGTGCCGTTGTACTTGGTCACCTGGCCGAACAGGGTGTCGGTGCTGCGCACGTTCGCCCAGGCCTGATCGCCGCCGGGATAGTAACGGCCCTGCACCGAGCCGACCGTCGTGCCCGAGAGCCGCACCGTCGTGCCGACGCCGCCGCAGTGGCCGGCGGTGGCGAAGCCCTTGGTGGTGCTGCGGGTCACCGAGAAGCCGATCGAGCACAGACCGCCGCCGGACTGGTATTCGGCGCCGCCGACCACGTTGAGGAAAGGAATCGGCGCTTCGTACGGCGACACCTCGAAACGGATCATGCCGGCGTCGATGTTGCTCGCCGCGACGAAGTCGACCGCGCGCAGCGCGTGACCGGGCGCGACCGTCACCAGCACGCTGTTGTTGGGCACGTCCACGGCCCAGGCGTGCACGCCGACGAGATGGCTTTTCTGCCGCGTGCCGGCATGGACGGCGTCGAGTTGCGCCGCCGCATCGCGCAGCTGGCGCAGGGTGTAGCGGTGCTGGCGCACTTCGATGCCGTCGGCGCTCGCCGCTTTCGCCGAACCGGTGGTGGCGGCGACGTAGCGATATTGGCCGTCGGCGCCGCGCTCCAGCCAGCTGCCGGCATAGCGGTCGCCGAGTTGCCTGGTCACGCGGGCCTCGTTGACGTAGGCGGTGCGCTCGGCGTTGAAGTACTGCGCAAGCTGCGCGTCGTTCATGCCGAGGTCGCGCTTCATCGCGTTGGCGACGACTTTGCTGAGGACCGGCGCGCGCTCTTCGGCGGCGGCGTTGCCGATGGCGAACGCGGCGACCGCGAGCGACAGCGCGATGGCGGTGCGGCTGGCGGGACGGCGATGGTGCGGATGTGACATGGACTTCTCTCCTTGAATGGATGTGGCATCGATGGATGTGGCATCGCATGAGATCGGCCGCGCGTCCGAGCCCCCTCGGCGGCGGTCGTGCGCCGGCATCCTGTCGCCGGCACCGCGCGACCCTAACCCAGTGCAGCGGGTAACGCATCCAACCGAAAATGCATCTCAATATGCTTGCCGGCGTGTGCAGCGCAGCAATCCGCACACGTATGGGACGATGCTGCGATGCGACACGCAGGCCGCGGCCATCGTGCGCGCGGACGCCGGCTCTTTCCCCCACCTGCCGGACCCGCGACAATACGCGTCTGGCCGGCACCGCTGCCGGCCTTCACGGAGAACGCATGGCTGACTTCACCCCCACGGTGCCCGCAGGCGGCGCCAAGATCACCAAATCCGCGGCCGGGCTCAACGTCCCGGATCGCCCGATCATCCCGTTCATCGAAGGCGACGGCACCGGCCCGGACATCTGGCGCGCCAGCGTGCGCGTGCTGGACGCCGCGGTCGCCAAGGCCTACGGCGGCCGGAAGAAGATCGAGTGGATGGAAGTCCTGGCCGGCGAAAAGGCGTTCAACGCCACCGGCAACTGGCTGCCCGACGCCACCGTCGAGGCCTGCCGCGAATATCTGGTCAGCATCAAGGGCCCGCTGACCACGCCGGTCGGCGGCGGCATCCGCTCGCTCAACGTCGCGCTGCGCCAGATGCTGGACCTGTTCGTCTGCCTGCGCCCGGTGCGCTGGTTCGAGGGCGTGCCCTCGCCGGTGAAGAAGCCCGGCGACGTCGACATGGTGATCTTCCGCGAGAACACCGAGGACATCTACGCCGGCATCGAATTCGAGCCGGGTTCGGCCGATGCGCAGAAGATGCTGGATTTCCTGCAGAAGGAATTCCCCAAGGGCTTCGACAAGATCCGCTTCGGCACCAAGGCGAAGACCGACGAGTGGAACAAGGCGCTCGAAGGCATCGGCGCGCCGGCGCGCGATCTGCCGGTGCAGGTCGGCGTCGGCATCAAGCCGGTGTCCTACCTCGGCACCGAGCGTCTCGTGCACAGCGCGATCGCCTACGCGATCGAGAACAAGCGCAAGTCGGTGACCCTGGTCCACAAGGGCAACATCATGAAGTTCACCGAAGGCGCCTTCCGCGACTTCGGCTACAAGGTCGCGCGCGATTACTTCGGCGCGGTCGAACTCGACGGCGGCCCGTGGCACGTGATTCCCGAAGGCAAGCCCGGCGCCGGCATCGTGATCAAGGACGCCATCGCCGATGCCTTCCTGCAGCAGATCCTGCTGCGTCCGAAGGAATACGATGTCTCCGCCACGCTCAACCTCAACGGCGACTATCTGTCCGACGCGCTCGCCGCGCAGGTCGGCGGCATCGGCATCGCACCGGGCGCGAACATCAACACCGTCACCGGCCACGGCGTGTTCGAAGCCACCCACGGCACCGCACCGAAGTACGCCGATCTCGACAAGGTCAACCCGGGCTCGGTGATCCTGTCCGGCGAGATGATGCTGCGTTACATGGGCTGGACCGAAGCGGCCGACGCGATCATCAAGGCGATGGACGGCGCGATCGCCAGCAAGCGCGTCACCTACGACTTCGCCCGCCTGATGGACGGCGCCACCGAAGTGAAGTGCAGCGAGTTCGCGGACGAGATCATCAAGCATCTCTGACGCGGCAGGCAGTTCGCAAAGCGCCCGGCGAACGCCGGGCGCTTTGCATTGCGGGCGATGGAACGACACCCGCATCGTCCGCCTCCGGGCCGGTTCGGCACGGATGCGCTAACGTTTGACGCCGTAGATCGGCTAGGGTTGGCCCATGGAAGCGCAACAGGCCCTGTTCCTCGTCATTCTGACCGCCACGCTGGCGTTGTTCGTCAGCGAAAAACTGCGCGTGGACCTCGTGGCCATGCTGGCGCTGCTGGCGCTCACGCTCACCGGCATACTGGAGCCGAAGGAAGCGCTGTCGGGCTTCTCCAGCGAGCCGGCGATCATCGTGGCCGCGGTGTTCGTGCTCTCGGCGGGATTGTCGGCGACCGGCATCACCGACCGCATCGGCGCCGGCATCGCGCGCGCGGCCGGCGGCAGCGAATGGCGGACCATCGCGGTGGTGATGCCCGCGACCGCGGCGCTCGCGGCGTTCTCGCATCACGTGATGGTCACCGCGATGATGCTGCCGATCCTGATGCGACTGGCGCGCGACCAGAAGCTCGCGACTTCGCGGCTGCTGATGCCGATGTCGCTGGCCGCATCGCTGGGCACCACGCTGACCCTGATCAGCGCCCCCGCATTCCTGCTGGCCAACGATCTGCTCGAACGCGGCGGACAGCCGTCGCTGGACATCTTCGCGATCACGCCGATCGGCGCGACCCTGGTGCTGCTGGGCACCGTCTACATGCTGCTGGCCCGCTGGCTGGTGCCCAAGCGCAGCGGCGAATCCACCCAGTCGGATTATCTGCGCCTGGAGCGTTATTACACCGAACTGGTGGTCGAAGCCGAGTCGCCGTGGATCGGCAAGACCCGCGCCGCGTTCGAGAAGACCTTCGGCGATCGCCTGCAGGTGGTGGACTGGCTGCGTCACGGCGTTCGCCGCAGACAGCAGCGGGCCGACAGCCCGTTCGAGGCCGGCGACGTGCTGCTGGTGCGCGCATCGCCGGACGAAATCGCGTCGATCAAGGACGAACCGGGTCTCGCGCTGCACGCGGTGGCCAAGTACGGCGAAAAGCCCGCCGAAGGTTACAAGCCCGAACTGTTGGGCGAAGAACAGCTGGTGCAGGCGATCGTGGCGCCGCACTCGGAATTCATCGGCCACAGCGTCGCCAGCGTCGACTTCCTGCGCAATCTGGGCGTCGTGGTCGTCGGCCTGTGGCGCAAGGAAGGCTGGCTGCACGGCGAACTGTCGGAAATGCCGCTGCAGGAAGGCGATCTGCTGGTGCTGTGGGGCCGGCAGCAGAATTACGAACAGCTCACCTCGCATCACGGTTTCCTGATGCTGATGCCGTTCGACGGCCGCAAGAAAACCCGAAGCCGCGCACCGCTGGCGCTCCTGATCATGGCCGCGGCGATCGTCGCCTCGGCCACCGAACTGCTGCAACCGCAGATCGCCTTCCTCGCGGGCGCCGCGGCGATGGTGCTCACCCGCTGCGTCGGCGTGGAGCAGGCCTATCGCGAGATCGACGTGCGCATCTTCGTGATGATCGCCGGCGTGATTCCGCTGGGCATCGCGATGGAACGCACCGGCACCGCATCGCTGTTCGCCGCATTCCTGCTGGACCACGCCGCGCACTGGTCGCCGCTGACCCTGCTGCTGGTGATGTTCGGCGCGGCGGCGCTGCTGACCCAGATTCTCTCCGACGCCGCCACCACCGTGCTGTTGAGCCCGATCGCGCTGGCGCTGGCCGAAGGCCTGGGCCTGCCGCCGGTGCCGTTCGTCGTCTGCACCGCGGTCGGCGCGGTGGCCTCGTTCCTCACGCCCATCGGCCACCACGGCAACCTGCTGATCCTCACCCCCGGCAAGTACACCTTCGGCGATTTCCTCCGCGTCGGCATACCGCTGACGCTGTTGATCGCGCTCACCACCGCCTGGATGGCGCGATGGATCTGGTTGGGTGGGCCGTTGGTTCCGATGTGAGCGGCGGCAACATCGCATGCCGCACAGGACTTCTCGGTAGCGAGTAGCCCGGGTAAGGCCTAAGGCCGCACCCGGGGCTTTTGATCTTGAACCATCACAGAAACTTGACCGCTTGCGTTCTCCCGGGTGCTTGCTACGCACTTACCCGGGCTACTCGCTGAAGATCGAAACAAGCGCGCGAAGGAAACAGGCCACAAGACGTCCATCGTAGGGCGGAACCGCCGAAGGCGATTCCGCCATCGAGCAATCGGCGACGCCTCCCTGCGCGCACCACCGTCACTCACTTCTTCAAGGCTGCGACGATTTCCGAGACGCCGAGTCCGAGTTCAAGTTGAAGGCGAACGTATTCGCGCTCCTTGCGCGACAGCTTGCGGCCCATCTCGATACGCACATCCTCGGCTTCCAGAATGCGCAGCAGCCTTGGCATCGCGGAGCCGATGGCGTCGGGCCCGTAACCCGCTTCGCGCAAGGCCGCAGTCAGAAGGGCTTCGATGTCCATGATGCGTCCAGATCGATTCGAGACACTGCATTGTGCATCAGGGGATACGTGCATTTCATGCGCGAGTCGTCCGGGCAGGGGCAACGCACGCAACAGGGAGAATGCAAGCGGTCGAGTATCTATGATGGTTCGAGATCGAAAGCCCCGGGTGCGGCCTTCAGCCTTGTCCGGGCTGCTCGTTGCATGTCTGTTGCATTCCGTGCCGGTAGAGCGAGCGCGCGGGCGCACGAAAAAGCCCGGCATTCGCCGGGCTTTTTCGACTTCAACCGCGACTGGGCTTACGCCGAAATCGCCAGCTTCTCCTGGCGATAACGCCAGATCGCCGCGATCCACAGCACCGCGGCCAGCGCGAAGGCGCAGCCGAGGTAGATCGCCCATTGCTCGGGCGATGCGGTCTCGCCGCGGGTCGCTTTCACCAGCATCTGGTTCTGCGACAGGAACGGAACGGCGTATTGCCACAGGTCCTGGTCCTTCAGTGGATAGGCCATCAGCGCATAGCTCGGCAGCATCGGCATGAACATGAGCCAGACCATGTGGCTCTGCGCTTCCTTCATGCTCTTGGCGCCGGCCGAGATGAAGGTGAGCAGCGCCGTGCCGATCAGCACCATCGGCGCCAGCACCAGCAGCATGCGGCCGATCGCCGGGAACGACACATCGAGCGAACTTGCCATCGCGCTGGTGGACAACGCCGCGCTGAGCTTGAACGACAGCAGCGTGAGCACCACGCTGGCGATGCCGATCAGGCCCGCCGCGGCCATCTTGCCGCTGACCAGGCTGGCGCGCGACACCGGCGTGGCCAACAGCGGTTCCAGCGATTGGCGTTCGCGTTCGCCGGCGGTCACGTCCATGGTGAGATTGGCGCCGCCCATGAACGCGAACAGCACGAGGATCAGCGGCAGGACCATCGACATCAGCCGGCCCTGTTTGGCTTCCGGCGTGGCCACGTCGCGCTGCGCCACCGCCACCGATTGCACCAGCGATGGATTGAGGCCGCGCGCGACCAGCCGCAGCGCGCCGACCTGGCGGCTGTAACCGATCAGCGCCGCACGCAGGCGTTCGACCGGCACATCGGCGTTGGTGCGCGTGGTGTCGGCGACGATCTCCACCTTCGCCGGCCGGCCCGCGCGCCAGTCTTCGCCGAAATCGGGCGCGATGACCAGCGCCACGTCTTCGTCCTGGTTGCGGATGGCCGCGACCAGATCCTTCGGCGCCGCCTTGACGCGGATGTCCTGGGTGGCGAGGAAGGCGATCAGGTTCGGTGCGTGGTCCGCGCCGACCACCGGGATTTCCAGCGGTTTTTCCAGCTGGGTGCTGACCCGCGCTTCCATCAGCTTGCCCATGCCCAGCATCAGCAGCGGATAGACCAGCGGGCCCAGCAGCAGCGCCATCAGGAAGGTGCGGCGATCGCGCACGAAGTCGCGCAGTTCCTTGCGGAACACGGTGACGAAGGCGCCGAGGGACGAGGTGCTCATGCGTGCAGGCCCTCCTCCGAGCCGATCAGTGCGACGAAGGCGTCTTCGAGATTGTCGTGACCGGCGCGCGCGCGCAGTTCGTCGGGCGTGCCGTTGGCCTTCACTTCGCCGCCGGCGATCACCACGATGCGATCGCACAGCGCGGCGACCTCCTGCATGATGTGGCTGGAGAAGATCACGCAGCGACCCTCGGCGCGCAGCTGCAGCAGGAAATTGCGCAGACCGCGGGTGGTCATCACGTCGAGACCGTTGGTCGGTTCGTCGAGGATCACGTTCTTCGGGTCGTGCACCAGCGCCCGCGCGATCGCGGTCTTGGTGCGCTGGCCCTGCGAGAACCCTTCGGTGCGGCGGTCGAGGAAGTCCTCCATGCCCAGCGCTTCCGACATCCGCGCGGTGCGCTGCGCGATCGTCGCCGCGTCCAGCCCGTGCAGTTCGCCGAAGTAGGCGATGTTCTCGCGCGCGCTCAGGCGCTTGTACACGCCGCGCGCATCCGGCAGCACGCCGAGGCGTCGGCGCACCGCGGTCGCGTCCTTCGCCACATCGATGCCGTCGACGCTGACGCTGCCGTCGTCGGGCGACATCAGCGTGTACAGCATGCGCAGCGTGGTGGTCTTTCCGGCGCCGTTGGGGCCGAGCAGACCGGTGATCTCGCCATCGCGCGCGTCGAAACTCACGCCGCGCACAGCCTGGACGAGACCGGTCTTGGTCTTGAACGCCTTGTGCAGATTCTGGACATGGATCATGGGAGTAGCCCGTGAAGAAAATTTCGTGGATGACGCACGCGCCGCAACGGGGCGCGAAGGGATTGGAGATGCATCGGCGCTTCCGGGGCGGCGACCGCTCGAGCGAAGGCGAATTCGATCAGGGCTCCCAACCGTAATAGCCCGCGAACGGCGGCGACGCCTTCAACCGCTTCAGGCACTCGGCGTCGAGCGCCTTGGCGTCGGCGGTTTCGACGAACTGCGCGAACAGCTTCGGCATGCAGCCGGTGGTGAGCACGCTGTGGCCCTGGCCCGGCAGCACCAGATGACGGCCCTTCGGCAGCGTCTTGACCACTTCGTCGCCGTAGCGCGGCGGCGTGACCGGATCGAGCTCGCCGCTGATCGCCAGCACCGGCACGTCGCCCGACAGCGGTTTGCGGAAGTCGGGATCGCGCGTGCCCTTCGGCCACACCGCGCACTGCGCCTGGATGAACTCGGCGATGCTGTTGCCCATGATCGTGGCATCGTCTTCGGGACGCGGCCGGATCTCGGGATCTTCGGTGCAGCTCACCGACAGGTGCATGCCCAGCGCCATCGCCTCACCGATGTCGCCGCTCAATGCGCGCGACTGCGACAGCAGGGTTTCGTAGCGGCCCTGCGCGGCGTCGTGCAGGACCAGCGGCAGCATCGACGCCGATTCCGGGCGATAGGCGTAGAAGCGCAGAAGAGCGCCGAGATGCGCGAAGCGCGGCACTTCCTCGCGCCATTCGCCGCTGGTCGGGTCGCGGTAGCGCACCGGCGCGAGGCCGCCGGCCTGCAGCGTGGCGCGCACCTGCGCGAGCAGCGCCGCGGGATCGCCGATGTTGCGCTTGCAGGCCGCATCGGCGAGGCAGCGCGCGAACTGCCGCTTGATCGCCGCGTCGAGATTGACCGCATGCTCCTGGCCCAGCACCAGCGTGTTCGGCGCGATCGAATCGAGCGTGATCGTGCGCGTGCGCGTCGGATAGCGCGCGGCGTACTGCTGAGCGACGCGGGTGCCGTAGGAAATGCCGGCCAGATTGAGCTGGCCGACGCCGATCGTGTCGCGCAGCAGATCGAGATCGCGGATGTGCTCGGCGGTGCCGTAGAACCGCAGATCGGCCCGCTTGGCGAGACGATCGCGGCAACGTTCGGTCAGCGCGCGTATTTGCGCGGGGTCTTCCGGATCGATCGACGTGTCGTCCATCGCGATCAGCTCTTCGCACTGCAGAAGATGCGAGCGACCGGTGCCGCGCGCATCCATCAGCACCACGTTGCGGCTGCGGCGCACGTCGCCGATCGCGTCGTGCACGGTCGGGTAGCTTTCGAGAATCGATTGTCCCGGGCCGCCGGCGATGATCACCACCGGGTCGGATGCGGTCTGGCTCTTCGCGGGAATCATCGCCACCGCCAAGCCGATCTTGCGGCCGTTCGGGGCATCGTGGTTTTCCGGCGCCATCAACGTGGCGCACTGCGCTTCCACGCTCTGCCCGCCGTCGGTGCCGAGGGTGCAGGGCTTGAAGACGAGACGGCCATAGCGCAGATCGCCGTTGGCATCGGTCTTCGGTGTCACGGGTTTTTCGGCCTTGCCGCCGCAGGCGGCGAGCGCCAGGGCGAGCACGGTCAGGGACAGGGGTCTGAGCATCGCGGAAACTCCGGTACGGATCGTGTGCGGGCCCGTGGGCCCGGCTTCGGGAATCAAGACGCGGGTCGGCGCCGGATGTGACCGACGGGACGACGTCGTCGTCGAAGACCCGGCCATCGTAAGTCATGGCGAAGGCACGAGCGGACGCGCAGAGCGCCGGCATCGCGGGTGATGTCCTTCCGAGATCACGCGTCAATCGCGCGTCTCCGAGGCGCCGCCTCGCGCATGCGCGAACGCCGTGCGCGCTGCGCACGGCCGGGTCTTCGCCGCCCGCGTTATTTGCTGCTGACGTACTTCTCGCGGCGGATGGCGGGTACCGGCAGGCCGTGGGTCTTCAGGGTCTCGAAGCAGGCGTCGACCATGTTCGGGTTGCCGCACAGGTAGGCGATGTCGTGGTCGGCCTGCGGCGCGAATTCGGCCAGCTGGTCCTGCACGTAGCCCTTGCGCACGTCGGCGTGGGCGTGCGGCGAATCGGCGGCGGGCAGTTCGCGCGAGAAACAGGGCACGAAACGGAAACCGGGGTGCGCGTTGGCGAAGGCGCGGAATTCGTCGCCGTACAGCAGTTCTTCGGGCGTGCGCGCGCCGAACAGCAGCACCACTTCGATCCCGCGCTCGGCGATCAGCGTCGCCAGTTGCGGCAGCATCGCGCGGTACGGGGTGACGCCGGTGCCGGTGCCGATCAGCAGATAGCGGCGGTTGGCATCGGCGGGCATCAGGCAGAACCGGCCGTAGGGACCGCTGGCCTGGAGGGTGCCGCCTTCGGGCAGGCCCTCGAACAGGGCGGTGGCGGCGCCGCCGGCCACATAGCTCACCGCGATCTCGACCGCTTCGCCGGGTCCGAGCGTGTGATCGTGTTGCGTCGCCAGCGAATAGCTGCGCTTGGTCGCGGTACCGTCGGGATAGTGGAAATGCACCTGCAGGAATTGGCCCGGGATGTAGTCGATGGGCTCGCCGTCGTCGCGGACGAAGTTGAGGTGGGCGACGCTGGGGGCCAACATCCTGCGGCCGACGAGCTTGAGCGGGAAATGGGCGGGCACGGGCTGTCCTGGAATGGAGTGTTGTCCGGCCGGTCCTGGCCGGGCGCCTATACTAACCGTTCCGCCGCGCCGCGCCTCCGCACGCCCCGTGCGGGTTCCGGTCCGCGGCGCCGAGGACCCACGATGACCGCCGCACCCACCTCCCCGCCCCGCGGGCCCGCCCCGGCACACCATGCCCCGGACGACGCCCCGGCGCTGTCCATCCGCGATCTGCGCAAGACCTACGACAACGGCGTGGAAGCCCTCAAGGGCGTCTCGCTGGACGTCGCACCGGGCGATTTCTACGCCCTGCTCGGGCCCAACGGCGCCGGCAAATCGACCCTGATCGGCGTGACCAGTTCGCTGGTGAACAAGACCGCCGGCGAGGTCCGGATCTTCGGCGTCGACATCGTCGCCGACCGCGACGCGGCGATGCGCCTGATCGGCCTGGTGCCGCAGGAAATCAACTTCAACATGTTCGAGAAGC
>CAMLLG010000010.1 GCA_946480825.1 uncultured Lysobacteraceae bacterium | reverse complement strand
ACCGGGCCGATCATGCCGATCTGTGCGGCGGGGCCGGAGCCGATGCGGCGGATGCCCATCATCGTGGCGAGCACGGGGAGCACGGTGCAGAGCGTGCCGTTGAGCAGCGAGAGCGCGTAGACCTCGTTGGCGACGTCGGCGAGCGGCATCGGTTGCAGGATCAGGTATTGGCCGATGCACAGCAGGCTGGCGACGATGCTGGCATAGGCGGTGAGGCGGACCGCGCCGATGCGGCCGACGAGTTCGCCGCTGCCGTAGAGATAGGCGGCATACGAGAGCGCGCTGCAGAACACGAGCGCGCTGCCGATGAGCGTGCCGTCGCCCTCCACGCGCAGGTCGTGGCCGAAGACGAGCGCGACGCCGAGGTAACTGACGCCCAGCGCGATCCATTGCACTCGCGAGGGCCAGCGCCGCGCGAGCAGCACGCCGATCAGCAGCACCAGCGTAGGTGTGAGATAGAGGATGATGCGTTCGAGCGTGGCCGAGATGTACGCGAGGCCGAGGAAGTCGAACAGGCTGGCGAGGTAGTAGCCGCAGGCGCCGAGCGCGAGGATGCGCCAGCGGTCGCTGGGCTGCAGCGGTGCGGCGCGACGCGCGGCCCACGCGGCCATCGCAGCGAAGAACGGCAGCGCGACGACCATGCGCAGCGCCAGCAGGGTGACGGCGTCGACGCCGTGGCGGTAGCAGAGCTTGACGATGATGGCCTTGCCGGAGAACGCGACCGCGCCGCCGGCCACCAGCAGCACGCCGATGGCGTCCGGCCTGTGCGGCGCAGTCACGCGAGACAGGCTTCGAGCAGCGCGCGCAGTACCCGCTGCGAGTCCGCCGCACGCGCCTCGTCGTACTCGAAACAGCCTTCATCGAATCGGGACTCGTCCATGTAGATGCGCTGGCTGATCTCCAACTGCACCGCATCGATGCCGTTCGCGGGGTCGCCGTAGTGCCGGGTGATGTAACCGCCCTTGAAGCGGCCGTTCGCGACCCAGTCGTGATCGGTCTGCGCCGCGAGCACCGCCTCCAATCGCGACTGCAGTGCCGGCGTGCAGCTGGCGCCGGCGGCGGTGCCGAGATTCAGATCGGGCAAACGTCCTTCGAACAGGAACGGACATTCGCCGCGAATGGAGTGCCCTTCCCACAACGTTGCACGGCCGTGGTCCATGCGCAGCCGGTCGAGCTCGCCGCGCAATGCGTCGTGATACGGCCGCCACCAGGTCTCGACGCGCTGTGCGATCTCGTCCGGCGACGGCTCCTCCCCGGGCAGATACACCGGATCGCCGGAGAACCGCACGATCGGACACAGGCCGGTGGTGTTCTGGCCCGGGTACAGCGAAACATCGTCCGGCGGCCGGTTCAGATCGATCACGTAGCGCGAATACGCCGGCACCAACATCGAGGCGCCGAGATCGCGCGCGAACGCGTACAGCCGCGACACATGCCAGTCGGTGTCCGGCGCGCGACGCGCCTCCGGGGTCATGCGCGCGGCGAGCGCCGCGGGAATGGCGCTGCCGTCGTGCGGCAGGCTCACCAGCAGCGGCGCGGTGCCGCGATATAGCCGGAATACGGGAAGCGCGGGAATCCCGTCGGACATTTC
Organism: uncultured Lysobacteraceae bacterium; assembly: GCA_946480825.1. Next base: position 75,136 of record CAMLLG010000010.1, on the reverse strand, counting down.
GCTGGCGATCTCGGTCGACATGGCGTTGCGAGTCACTCGTTGTCTTTATCGTTGCGGTTTTTTCGTTGCGCGACACGTGCGGGCGGCGATGCGTGCGACGGCATCAACGCATCAGCACCACTTCTTCGGCGCTGGTCGGATGGATGGCCACGGTGTCGTGCAGATCGTCGAGGGTGATCCCGCGCTTCAGCGCCACCGCGAAACCCTGCAGGATTTCGTCGGCGCCTTCGCCGAGCAGATGGATGCCCACGACCCGCCGTTCCTCGCCCACGCACACCAGCTTGAACAGGCTGCGCTGCGGCGATTCGGCCAGCGCATGCAGCATCGGCCGGAAGCCGCTGCGATACGCCTGCACCGCCGCGTCGCCGTGGCGCGCACGCGCGTCCTCTTCGGTCAGGCCCACGCTGGCCAGCGGCGGATGCGAGAACACCACGGTGGGGATGTCGCTGCGATCGAACCGCGCGGTGGCGCCGGCGAACAACCGGTCCATCAGCCGGCGCGCCGCCGCGATCGCCACCGGCGTCAGCGCCGGATCGGTGGTGACGTCGCCGACCGCGAACACGCCTTCGACATTGGTCGCGTTGCCGTCGTCGACGACGATGCGTCGCTCCGCATCGAGCGCGACGCCGACACTCTCCAGTCCGAGATCGTCGGTGTTCGCGCGCCGGCCGGTCGCGAACAACAGCGCGTCGAAGCGTTCGCTCACGCCGCCGGCGATATCGCGCAGACGCAGACCGCTGCCGTCGGCATCGCGTTCGACCGCGTCGAGACCGTAACCGAAGTGCAGATGCACGCCGGCCTGGCGGTAATCCTCGGTCAACTGTGCGACCACTTCGGCGTCGAAACCGGCGAGCAGACGGTCGCCGCGCGCGAACAGATCGACGCGGCTGCCCAGGGCCTGCAACACGCCGGCGAGTTCGGCCGCGATATAACCCGCGCCGACGATCGCCACCCGCGGCGGCGGTGCGGTCCAGTGGAAGAAATCGTCGGACACGCCGCCAAGATCGGCGCCCGGCACGTCGGGACGATGCGGGCGGCCGCCGGTGGCGATCAACAGCCGCTCGCCGCGCAGGTCGATGCCGTCGGCGCAGACCACGGTGTGCGCGTCGCGCAACCGCACCCGGCGCGGCAGCACCGCGATGCCGGCGTCGTCGAGGCGACGGCGATAACTCGCGTGAATGTTGTGGATGTAGCGCTGGCGATGAACCAGGAAGGTCGGCCAGTCCAGCGTCGCCGCCGGCAGATCGAAGCCGAAGCTGCGCGCGAGTTCGACCTTCGCGCCCACGTCCGCGGCCAGCCACATCGCCTTCTTCGGCACGCAGCCGACATTGACGCAGGTGCCGCCGAGCGCGTCGGGTTCGCACAGCGCGACGCGGGCGCCGTGGGCGGCGGCGCGGAACGCCGCGGCGAGCCCGCCGGAGCCGCCGCCGATCACGATCAGATCGTAGTCGCGGGCCGCGGCGTCGTTCATGCGGGCGACACTGCCTTCGGAACCGACGTTCCCGTGCATCGGATGCTTCTGCATGGCACCTCCTCCAGGTCGCGCGGAGCCGCCGACGGCGGATGGGACACGGCGCGAACCGACGATGCTGGCGCGTTCACGCGAAACGTTCCGGACGATAGGGCGCGGGATCGATCTCCGGGGCGCGGCCGTTCATCAGTTCGGCCAGCAGTTGCGCGCTGCCGGTGCTCATGCCCACGCCCATCATGCCGTGACCGGTATTCATCCACACCCGGCGCAGCCCGGGCGCGCGACCGATCAGCGGCATGTCGTCGCGACTCATCGGCCGCCAGCCGTACCAGCGTTCGCGCACCTCGGGGCCGGTGGGCGCATGCAGATATTCGCGCGCGCCGCGTTCCAGTGCATCGAGCCGGCGTGCATTGAGGGTCTCGTCGAAGCCGGAGAATTCCATCGTGCTGCCCAGCCGGAAACCGTCGTTCCAGGAGGTGACGCAGACAGAGCGCTCGCGCAGCACCAGCGGCCGCTTCGGCACCAGCCCGGGCGCGCGATAGGTGATCGAATAACCCTTGCCCGGCTGGATGATCTTCTTCATCCACGGCAGGCCCAGGGTGTCGGCCGACTTCGCCGACCACGCGCCCAACGCCAGCACCGCGTTGCGCGCGCGCACTTCGCCGTGGGTGGTGTAGGCGATCACGCCCTCGCGGTCTTCGCGCAGCCCGTGCAGGGCACAGTTCTCGACGATGATCCCGCCGCGTTCGCGCACCGCGCGCCCAAGTTCGGCGAGGTAGCGATCCGGCCGCAGCGCCGCATCGCCGGAGAACCGCAGCGCGCCGGCCACGCCGGGCTTCAGCGCCGGCTCCTGCGCTTCCATCGCGGCGCCGTCGATGAGCTCGACCGGGATGCCCAGTTCGCGCAGCAACGGGAGCTCGCGCTGGCCGTGGGCGAACGCGCGTTTGTCGCGGAACACGTAATCCTCGCCGGATTCGACGAACTCGCACTGCAGGCCGTAGCGTCCGACCCAGTCGACGAGGCGGCGGCGCGAATCGTCCAGCAGCGCGTGCTTGCCGCGGGCGCTGGCCTCCCAGTCGCGGGCGTTGCAGCGACCCGCGAAGCCGAGCATCCACCGCCACAACAGCGGGTCGAAACGCGGCGGGATGTACAGCGGCGCGTCCGGCGTGAACATCCACTTCAGCGCGGTCGCCACGGTGCCCGGCGCGGCGAGCGGCGGCGCGTGGCTGGGGGTGATTGTGCCGCAGTTGCCGTGCGACGCCCCGCTGCCGAGGGCCTTCGCTTCGATCACGTGCACGCCGCGGCCGGCATCGAGCAGCGCCAGGGCGGTGGCCAGGCCGCTCACGCCGCCGCCGGCGATCAGGACATCATCGGTCGAGGGCATCGGGACAGAGGTTCACGGAGAGGAACGGACGTCCATGTTAGCCGCATCGCGGGCTCACGCCTCCGCACGGCGTCGCATCGGCGGCCATTGGCCGTAGGTCGCGGCCCGCCACAGCCATTCCATCGGCCCGAACCGGAACCGCGCCAGCCACCAGCGGCTGCACAGCACCTGCGCCGCGAACAGCGCCAGCGCGAACGGCACCTGCCAGGCGCGCGGCAAGCGTTCAAACAGACCCAGCCCGTACCCGTAGAAGATCAGCGTGCAGACGATGGATTGACCGAGATAATTGGTCAGCGCCATCCGCCCGGCCGGCGCCACCCAGCGCAGCGCGGCCGCGAACGGCGACGCCAGCCCGCGCAGGATCCACGCGACGTAACCGAGGCACATGCCGAGACCGGCGAGCATGCCGATCGCGGTCGCCGCGCCGCTGGTGGCATCGAGGCGGTCGAATGCGACCGTCGGCATCATCCAGAACGCCAGCAGCATCAGCGCAAGGCCCAGCGGCAGCGCGCCCCAGCGCAGCCACGCGTAGAACCGCGGGAACGCCTGCGGCCGCTCGATCGCACCGCTGCCGACGAACCACGCGCCGAGCACGAACATGGCCAGGACCTGGGCGCCGATGAAGAACAGCGTCGGCAGGTTCACCAGCGCATCGCGGCCGCGCTGGGCCACGGCCTCGGCATACGTGCCTGCGCCGTAGGCCGCGCGCTCGTCTTCGAGCAACTGCCGCATCTCCGCCCCCTGCTGCTGCAGGGCCTTGTCCATTTCCGCGGCCATCGTCGGCTCCAGTTGCGCGATCGAGCCAAGCGCGCTCATGCCGAAGATGATCAACACATTCAGCAGATACAGCCCGGCCATCCAGTAGGGCAATTGCGGATACGGCACGGTGCGGAAGATCAACAGCAGCGGCAGCGCGATCAGCGCGTAGGCGACCAGGATGTCGCCCGACCAGATCAGCAGCAGATGGACCAGACCGATCGCCAGCAAGACCAGCGTGCGCCGCAGGTACAGCGAAAAGAACGGCCGCCCCGCGGCGGCGGCGCGGGCCATCATCACCGCGAAGCCCATGCCGAACAGCAGCGAGAACAGCAGGTAGAACTTGCCCTGCACGAAGATGAAGGCCGCGGCATCGACGATGCGATCCGCGCCGGTCAGGGTCGGATCCAGTCCGGTCATCACGGCCACCAGCGGCCCGACGAAGGCTTCGATGTTCATCAGCAGGATGCCCAGGAGCGCCACGCCGCGCAGCACGTCCATCGCTTCGATGCGTTCGCCGACGGCGACGGGACGCAGTTGAGGCTGTACTTCGGTCATGACGAATTCCTGATGGTGGCGTGCTGCGCGCCGGCAGCCCGGCGATGATGTCGGGACAGCGCAACAGGCGGAATGTGACCGCCGTGACCGCGAACGACGACGGCCCGCTCGCGCGGGCCGTCGTCTTCATTCGATTGCGTGGATCCGGATTTCGCGAACGCGCGATGCGGAAGACATCGCCCGGTCGCGACGACCTCAGTGGTGATGACCGCCATCGCCGTGCACGTGGCCGTGCTCCACCTCTTCCGCGCTGGCTTCGCGCACGTCGACGATCTCGATGTCGAAGTGCAGATCCTTGCCGGCCATCGGATGGTTGAGGTCGACGTCCACCACGCTCATGCCGACCTTCTCGATGGTGACCGCGCGCGGGCCGAAATTGGTCTGCAGCACCACCTGCATGCCGGGCATCAGGCGCTGTTCGCCGAAATGCTTCTTGGGGATGCGCTGGCTCAGGCCGTCGCGGCGTTCGCCGTAGGCCTCGGCGGCGGGCACGTCGACGGAGAAGCTCTCGCCGGCTTCGCGGCCTTCCATCGCCTTTTCCAGGCCCGGGATGATGTTGCCGTGCCCGATCAGGATCGCCAGCGGCTCGCCGCCGTTGGAGCTTTCGGTGGCGGGCTGGCCGACTTCGCCGACGGTGTAGTGGAAACGGACAGCGCGGTCTTTCTCGATTTTCATGGTCTGGCTCGGGTGGGTCCGGAAAGGGTCTGGCCGCGGAACGCGGCAGGGGCCGGCTTGCTCGCCGGCCGACGATGCGGCCAAGATGGCCACGATGAAGGCCGCGCATTATCCGTGCTCCCCCGCCCCGACGCCATCCGCGCGCCGCGCCGGCATCGCCGTCGCGGCCGCCCTGATCGCGCTGGGCCTCGTTCTTTCCGGCTGCGGCGGCGCGGAGACGGTGCGCCGCGATCCGCCGCCGGCCCGGCCGACCCGCGACTGGGGCAACACCCCGCCCGCGGACCCGGCCGCGGCCAACGCCATCCTGATGCGCGCGATCGGTCTGGTCGGCACGCCTTACCGCTACGGCGGCAACACCCCGGACAGCGGCTTCGACTGCAGCGGCCTGGTGAACTACGTCTTCCGCGACATGCTCGATCTGCGGCTGCCGCGCACCTCGCGGGACCTGGCCGCGATCCAGGGCCCGAAGATCGCCCCGAACCGACTGGCGCCGGCCGATCTGGTGTTCTTCGGCCAGGGCGGCGAGATCACTCACGTGGGCATCTATGTCGGCGAGGGCCGCTTCGTCCACGCCCCGCGGACCGGCGGCACCGTCCGCCTGGACCGGCTCGACGGACCCTACTGGCGGGACCACTACACCGGGGCCAAACGGGTCCTCGACTGACGTTCGCCCCGGTATGGATGTCCCGTTTCGCGACTCAAGTCACCTTTTGCGGGCCGGGTCTAACGAAATGTGAACCCCCTGCCGGCCGTCGTCGGGCAATATCCCTGCTCCTCTTGCAAAGTGAATGACGCGTGACGACCCCAGCCTTTGGCTCCGGCCGCCCCTCCGCCATCCACCGCTCGCGCGGTTTTTCCCGTCTCATCGTCGCCGGCCTGCTGGCCGTGGGCAGTGTGCCCGCGATGGCGGCCGATGCCGGCGACCCGCTCGACTTCTCCCCGCCGCTGCTGGCGCCGCTCGCCGATGCCGGCCTGCACAACCCGCTGGCCATCTCCGGCCGCAGCGTGATGTTCGCCCGCGATGTCCGCGCGATCTTCAACGATGCCCCGGTCCCGGCCGATGCTGCGCATGACCTCGCGGAAACGCCGAAGGAAGGCCGCATCCGCACCATGCTCAAGCGTGCGCTCGGGCTGCTGGGCACGCCCTACCGCTGGGGCGGCACCAATCCGGAATCCGGCTTCGACTGCAGCGGTCTGGTCGGTTACGTCTTCCGCAACACCCTCGGCATCGAGCTGCCGCGCATCTCTCGCGACATGGCGACCGTCGGCGAGCTGATCCGCGACCGCGACGCGCTGGCCGAAGGCGATCTCGTGTTCTTCAGCCGCCGCGGCAAGCATGTCGACCACGTCGGCATCTACATCGGCAATGGCCAGTTCGTCCACGCCCCGCGCACCGGCAAGGACGTGGAAGTGGCCAACCTCGCCACCGGCTACTGGAGCGGCAAGTTCATGCAGGCCCGTCGCGTCGCGACCCAGTAAACCGCCGACCGCCGCACCCTCCGCAAAGGCCGCGCAAGCGGCCTTTCGCGTTTCCGGGCTCCGCCCATTAGCCATGGCCTTGCGGCCCGCCCGCGCCCGGCCCATGCTTCGGTCACCGGAATCGACGTGGGGGAACGACGATGTGGCGCACTGTGCTGGGCATCCTGTTGGGCATCGTGACGACGATGATCGTCATCTCGCTGGTCGAGGCGCTGGGCCACGCGATCTACCCACCGCCGGACGGGCTCGACCCGAGGAATCCCGAACACGTCGGCCGGATCATCGCGATCGCGCCGACCGGCGCGCTGGCCATGGTCGTCCTCGCCTGGTGCGTGGGCACCTTCGTAGGCGGCTGGCTCGGCGCACGCATCGCCCGTCATCCGCGCATCGCCGCCCTCGCCTCCGCGTTCGTGGTGATGTTCGGTGTCGCCTACATGATCAAACTGCTGCCCGATCACCCGACCTGGATGGCGGTGCTGGGTCTGTCGCTGCCGGTGCCGCTGGCGTTGCTCGCGGCGAAGTTGGCGCAGCGCAGGGAAAAGACGCTGCCGAAGTGATGTTCGAAGCGGACACGACATCCATCACGACCGTCGCAACCGATCAAAAAGCCGCGAAAGCGGTTCCCCCGGGATGCCGGAGGAACCGCACGTTTCATTCGCCCTGTCCGTCCGCGGCCATCACGGCTTCGAGCAGCGCGTCGTGTTCCTGCACCATCGCATCGAATTGGTAGCGCTGGCGCAGTTCGGTCAGCCCGGCGCTGTAGACATCGATCGCTTGCGGAGACAATCCGCTGACGCCGAGCGGGCCGTTGCCGCCGGTGGGGCTGGCGATCATGAAGCCCTGGAAGCCCGGATGGCACGCGCAGAAGCCTGTGCCTGGGTTCGGATTGTGCTGGTATCCGACGTTCATGAAGATCTGGGCGCTCGCGTGACAACTGGATGCGTCGTAGCCGGAAGCCGTGTGGTAATCCCACCGTCCCGTATTGGAATTGAAGCGGCGCAGGTGGGCCGTGCAGATGTAAACGCCGCCCTCGATGGGCGAAGGTGTTTTCGTACCGGTACGGTCGAGGCTGAAGCCGCCCAGATTGCGGGCATCGGCCTGCGGTGCCGCGAACGCGGCGAGGACGACGATGACGAAGGATGTCGCGAGGAAACGGATCATGGATTCACTCCTTTGAAAACGGGACATGCGTCAGGCAGGCAGTCGCCTTCCCTGGCGCTCGTGATCCGGCAGCCGCTTTCGTCGAAGCCTGTGCTCGCGTAGGCGGGCGCTGCCGGCCCTGCCCAGATATCACCCGCACAGGCGATGCGCACCTGTCGGATCGATCAGGATCGCCCGCGCGGCGCAGGCAGTCCGCGAAAAAACGCCGCAGGTCAGTCCCGACGGGAAGCCGGTGCGCCGGGGCGCACGCTATGTCGTTTCTTCGAGGCCCACGTTGCTGGATGCGCGCTCGTATACCTCGCGATCGAGCAGGCCGGTTTCCTTCGCGACCAGCACCGGCACCAGCATCTGGCCGGTGACATTGGTCATCGTGCGCATCATGTCGAGCACACGGTCGATGGCGTAGAGATAGCCGATGACTTCCAGCGGCAAACCAGCGGCGCTGAGCACGACGGTCGCCATGACCACAGCGGTGCCGGGCACGCCCGCGGTGCCGAAGCTGCCGAGCACCGAGGCGATCATCACGATCAGATATTGCTCCGGCGTCAGCGGCGTGCCGGCGTACTGGGCGATGAAGATCGCGCACAGCGCCGGGTAGATCGCGCCGCAGCCGTCCATCTTGATGCTGGCGCCCAGCGGCACCGCGAACGCGGCGTAATCCTTGTCGACGCCGAGGTTGTGGGTGACGCTGCGCAGCGACGACGGCAGCGAGGCGAAGCTGGACGAACTGACGAAGGCGACCTGCATGCCCGGCGCGGCGCCGCGGAAGAATTTCAGCGGGTTGAGGCCGTGCGCCATCAGCAGGCCGCTGTAGACGACGAGGATGTGGATCGCGCAGGCCACGTACAGCGCCATCACGAAACTGCCCAGCGGCAGCAGTTGCTTGAAGCCGTAGGTTCCGACCAGCGCGGCGATCAGGCCGAAGGTGCCGATCGGCGTCATTTCCAGTACGAAACGGGTGAGCTGGATCGAGATCTCGCTGGCCTCGCCGGCGAACTTGCGCGCCAGCGCGACCTTGTCGCCCAGCTTCACCATCGCGAAGCCGACGAGCGCGGCGAAGAACAGCACCGGCAGCACCGACCCCTTGCCCGCGGCCAGCACGGTCTCGCCCGCGGCGTTCTTCGTGGTGCCGATGCCGGTGAGCGCGTAGAACGGATTGGACGGCACCACGTTCAACAGCACCTGCACCGGGTTCGGAATGTCCTTGGGCACGTAGCCCGGATCGACCGAGAGCGGAATCTGCAGCACGCCCGGCTGCAGCACCGTGCCGACCGCCAGACCGACCGCGACCGCGAGCACCGCGGTGATCGCGAACCACAGGAACGTGCGTCCGCCGAGCGCGGCGACGGATTTCTGGCCGTGCAGCGAAGCCACCGCGTTGATCACCGCGAAGAAGACCAGCGGCACCGCGATCATCTTGATCAGGGTGACGTAGAGATCGCCGATCGGGCCGAACCAGGTCTTGGCCGCCGGGCCCATCGCCCAACCGGCGAGCGCACCGAGCACGAAGCCCGCGAGCACGCGCTGCCAGAACGGAATGCGGAACCAGGCCTTGACGAGGGACATGCGCGGACTCCGGCGCGAATGGCGCGGAACGGAATGGAGGCCGCACCATAGCCGAGCGCGGCGTCCGCGGCGAGCGCACCGGCGGCATCACCGCATTCCACGGCTGTCACGCCGGCCGGGCATAATCCCGGCTTTCCCCCGCGCGATCCGCTCCATGGCCTTCCGCAACGCCCTGCTCGCCCTCGCCTGCATCCTCGCCGCCGCGTCCTGCGTTTCGACGCCCGCCCCGCGCAGCCTCGCCGCCGATGCTGCCATCGCTCCGGTGACGGTACCCGCGATCCGGCACCCCGACGGCGAAAGCCCCGCCTGGTGGTTCCGCGCGGGCGCCGCGCAGGCCGCGAACCGCGGCGCGATGGCGGGCCGCGCGAAGAACGTGATCCTGTTCGTGGGCGACGGCATGAGCCTGACCACGGTGGCCGCGGCGCGCATCCTCGACGGCCAGCGCAAAGGCGCGCCGGGCGAGGAAAGCATGCTGGGCTGGGAAACCTTCCCGCACACCGCGCTGAGCAAGACCTACAACACCGACAGCCAGACGCCGGATTCGGCGGGCACGATGTCGGCGATGGCCACCGGCGTGAAGACCCGCGCCGGCGTGCTGAACATCGGCCAGGACGCCGCGCGCAACGACTGCGCCGGCGCGCTGCGCTCGCCGATGCTGTCGCTGTGGGAACTCGCGGCCGCCGGCGGCCTCGCCACCGGCGTGGTCACCACCACCCGTGTCACCCATGCCACGCCGGCCGCGACCTTCACCCACTCGGCCAACCGCAACTGGGAGAACGACGCGGAGCTGCCCGAAGACGCCGCTGCGGCCGGCTGCGCCGACATCGCGCGGCAGTTCATCGAAACCCCGTACGGCCGCGGACCGGACGTGCTGATGGGCGGCGGCCGCGGCAATTTCTTCCCCACCGCCGAGCGCGACCCCGAATACGACGACCAGGTCGGCCTGCGCCTCGACGGCCGCGACCTCGTCGCCGAATGGAAACGCCGCCGGCCCGACGGCACCTATGTCTGGAACGCGCGCCAGTTGTCAGACGTGCCGAAGACCGGCCCGCTGCTGGCGCTGTTCGAACCCGGCCACATGCGCTACGAGCACGACCGCGCCAACGACAAGGGCGGCGAACCGTCGCTGGCGGAAATGACCCGCAGCGCGATCGAACGCCTGCGCGGCAACCCGCAGGGCTACGTGCTGCTGGTCGAAGGCGGCCGCATCGATCATGCCCATCATTCCGGCAACGCCTACCGCGCGCTCACCGACACCATCGCGATGAGCGAAGCGGTCGCGATGGCCGCGGAGATGACCTCGGCCGACGACACCCTGATCCTGGTCACCGCGGATCATGCGCACACGATGACATTCGCCGGTTATCCGGTGCGGGGCAATCCGATTCTCGGCAAGGTCAGGGGCAGCAGCGGCGAAGGCAGCAACAGCAGCGGATATGCGACCGACGCCACCGGCCTGCCGTACACCACCCTGGGCTATGCCAACGGCCCCGGCCACGTCGGCGCCACCGACGAACAGCCCGAAGGCCCGAAGCGGTTCCTGCACGAAGTCAGCGGCTACCAGCAGGCGCAGCAGGGGCGGCCGAACCTCAACGACGTCGACACCGGGCATCCGGATTTCATGCAGGAAGCGACCGTGCCGCTGTCGAACGAGACCCACGGCGGCGAGGACGTCGGCATCTGGGCCCGCGGCCCCGGGGCGCAGGCGGTACGTGGATCGCTGGAACAGAACGCGATCTTCCACGTGCTGCTGCAGGCGATGCCGGCACTGCGCGAGCGCTTGTGCGCCGCGAATCTGTGCAACGCCGATGGCGTGCCGGTGACGTTGCCGTCGCCGAAGGATTTCGAGTCGAAGTGATGCGAGAACCGCGTCCACGGTAGAGCGGGCTTCAGCCCGCTGCTTCTATCGATAGCGGCCTGAAGGCCGCTCTACCGTGACATACGTATCGGCCCCACGGACATCGAAGCGATCAGAACGGCTTCGCCAGCACCAGATAGACCACGGCGATCAGCGCGAACACCGGCAGTTCGTTGATCCAGCGCATCGCCTTCGCCGACGGCAGCGGACGACCGGCGTCCACGCCCTTCAACCAGCGTCCGCAGACGATGAAATACGCCAGCATCAGCGCGACCAGCGTCAGTTTCGCGTGCATCCAGCCCGTGCCGGGGACCACCATCGTCGGGAAGTCGGGGAGTACCCGATAACCGAGCCAGAGCGCGAGACCGAAGATCAGCGAGAGGCCGAACATCCCATGGCCGAAGCGGTACAGCCGTCGTCCCATCAGCACCAGCCGCTCGCGCACCGCGGGCACGTCGCCGGCCTCGGCGATATTCACCAGGATGCGGGGCAGATAGAACACGGTGGCCATCCACGCGATGACGAACACCAGATGGAAGGTCTTGACCCAGAAATAAGCCTGCATGACGTTCGTGGATTCGGCGCGACGGGATGCGGACAGTAGCAGATCGACGGAAACCGGCCGTGCGCTTCGATCACGACGCCGAGCGTACCGTGACGAAAGTAATGGTCCATCTCATTCGACGCCCATCCTGTCGAAAATACGTCAATGACATGACCCGGAGCGTCAGATCGCCCACCCGTTCATTTCCCGACCCGGATCGGGCACGGGAAGCGGTTGTTCAGCTTGGACTTGCCGCGAAATCATGGGGACGCGGGTTGCCGGCCGATACCGCATGGAAAATTGGCACGGAACGTGCTTGGTAACCGGTTACAAATCGATTACGAGCAGAACGGAGCTGTCGATGTCCGCAGTCCTCAAACCCCTTGCCCCACAAAACACCCAGGAGACCATCGTCAGCATGCAAACGAGGATGGAATGCCAGAGCGCACTGGCGACCCTCTTGGAACGCACGCCTGCCGTTCTTTTCGCATCGGTCGCGACGGTCGACGGGCGCAGCTACGCGCACGCGAACGGCCCCGCCCACGACGCGAACCCGCAGCGCTCCGCGGCGATCATGAGTTCGCTGATGGGCCTGACCGAATCCTTCAGCAAGGAAGCCCTGAACAGCCGGGCCCTTTACAGCAGCATCGCTACCGAACACGGATCGATCGTGATGGTGCGCATCCCGTCCCAGGCGAAAGCGCACACGCTCTGCCTCTGCGCCGACGCCAGCGAGAATCTCGCGATGACCATCCGCGCGGCGCTGGACACCGCGACGCTGCTGGCCGCGAAACTCGACACGTAACACCGCAGCTGGCGCCCGGAAGCGCCGAAACCCAGGTCGCCCGGCATCGTCGTGCGGTCAGTGAATCCTTGCGCGACCTTATTTCGTACACGATTCGTTTCCTTCCTCCGATCACCCCTCGCACCCATCACGACCTCCAACACAGGACACCGCATCATGGCCAAGATTTCCCTCGAACCCCTGCGCAGCCTCGACGGCTACATCGCCGCCGCCCTCGTCGACACCGAAAGCGGCATGCTGCTCGCCGGCGACGGCTCCGGCGTCGACCTCGAACTCGCCGCCGCCGGCAACGCCGAAGTCGTGCGTTCCAAGCGCAAGGTCGCCAACAGCCTCAAGCTCAACGACACCATCGAAGACATCCTGATCAGCCTCACCAAGCAGTACCACATCATCCGTCCGCTGGAATCGAACCAGAAGCTGTTCCTGTACGTGGTGCTGGACCGGTCGAAGTCGAATCTCGCGATGGCCCGTCACGAACTGCGCACCTTCGAGAAGGGCGTCGACTTCTCCTGACGCCTCGACGGATTCTGGCGGACGTTCCGCAGGATCCTTCGCATCCACGACGACCGGAGGCGTCCTCGCGACGCCTCCGGTCTCGCGTCCATATCGATACCGCCCTCATTCCCGACATGACCCGCGCCGACATCGCCACCGCTGCGCTCAACGAGCAGGTGGAGCAACGCATCCGCATCGCCATCTCGCTGTTGCCCGCCTATCGCATCCGCGCACGAGCGCGTGCCTGGGACGGCACCCGCTGCACCCTGCTCGTCGCCGACGTCTCCGACGCCTATGGCCGGCGCGCATTCGAAGTCGCGAAGAAACGCGGGATGCCGATGCTGTTGTTCAACGCCGACGCGGCCGACCTCTGCGCAGGCGTCGCCACCGCCAACGACGGCAGCCCCGCGCCGCTGCTCGCCCAATCGCTGCGCGATCTGCTCGTGCAGGAAGTCGCCGAAGCCGCACCTGAAACGATGGTCGGCGGCGTACAGCCCGCGCTGTGCCGGCTCACCGAACCCGAATACAGCGGCCGCGCCGTCGATGCGACGTACGGCGGCCGCCTGCTCCGCATCCGGCCCGAACAGGGCCGCGTCTACGCGCCGACGTTCAGCGATCTGCTGTCCGCGCGCGACAGCTTCTCCAGCGCCGACTGGACCCTCAGCCTTTCCCCGCAGAACGACGACGGCCAGCGCGACGACGGCGCCAGCCGCAGCCTGGAAGCCTTTCTGCTGCAGTCCGCATTCCAGGGCCGCGATCAACTGCCCGCGTTTCCCGGAGGTCGTTACCGCCTCAGGGAATGGCCGGACGTGGGCTCCGCGCCCGAACTCATCGATGCGCTCAAGGTCGCGAAGGCCCTGCTGCGCGCGCCGGGGAACGCGGACTAACTGCGCAGGCGGTGCGGGATGGACGCGCGCGACGTCAATGCCAGCCTGTGGGCCTATCAGGCCGCGAACCTGCTCGATGCGCACGACGTCGACGACGTCGACGCGTCTGCGCCGCCTCCGCAACCGGTGGGCGCGTTCTCGGGCATGCTGGCCCGCATCGCCACCCGTTTCGGTCTGGGCAGAGCCTGAGCCCGACCCATCCGGGCGACATCCATCAAGGACCCGCGCCGCCAGTCGACGGCGGCGCCGCAGGAACACTCACAGAGCGAGTACACCGTGTCATTCGAAAGCGCAAAACTGGTATTCGCCGGCCCCGTCGGCGCAGGGAAAACCACCGCCATCCGATCGTTGTCGGACTGCGAACCGGTCTCCACCGAAATGCCGCTCACCGACGGCCCGATGGGCGAGAAGACGACGACGACCGTCGCACTGGACTTCTCGCCGGTGCTGCTGGAAGACGGTACGCCGCTGCACATCTACGGGCTGCCGGGGCAGGAACACTTCGCGCACATGCGCCCGTTCGTGCTGGAAGGCGCCATGGGCGTGATCGTGGTGCTGCCCGGCGACAGCGACAGCATCTCCGCGGAATGCGAACACTGGGTCCGCTCGATCCGCGATCTCTCGCCCGACGCGGGTCTGGTGATCGGCATCACCCGCACCGATCTCGGGCACGCGTTCCGCATGGACACCGTGCGCCAGGCCGTGCGCCGCTGCGGTCAGCCGATTCCGGTCTTCACCTTCGACGCCCGCGACCGCGAACAGACCTCGCATCTGGTCCGGGCCCTGCTGCTTTCGCTCGATTGAGCCGCTCGATTGAATAGCGAAACGCACGAGATCGTTTCCGCGTTTGCGCGGGCCGGGCTCGACCTGCACCGCACCCTGTGCGAAATGCTGGACGAGCATCCCGCGCATCGCACCGAGCGCCGCGGCTGCGGCTACACCCAGGCCACGCGATTCCTGTCGACGTTCGTCAATCACCCGCGCGACGCATGCGATGCGCTGGATCTCGGCATCTTCGCCGAGTGGTCGAAATCGCGGACCGAAACGATCGCGCGGCAGGCCATCGACGCCGGCTGGCCCGAGGGCTGGCGCCGGCTGGACCGCTGCCCCGCGGACATCCTCGAACGACTCGCGCCCGAAGCGATGGCGATGGCGCTCGCGCGGTTGCCGCCCACGCTCGCCGGCATCGAAACGACGCTGCAGCGCGAGGAAAGCCGGCTGCTGATGGCGCTGCTGAGACAACTGCTGGCGCCCGAAACGCACGCGCTGCCGTCGCTGCCGGAAATGCGCGAGAAACCCGAGATCGGCAGTTGTTCGCAGGCGGAAGAATTCTTCCTGGAAATCGCGCACGGACGCGTCCGTCGCGGCGGGCGCGTCAACATCGTCGTCGACGATGCCGGCGCGCCGCTGCTGGTCGAGAAAATGAATCTGGGCGAATCGCATTCGGCCATGGCGGTGGCGCCGGTCGCGATCTGCGGCGTGGTCCTGCCGCCGGGCGCGCTGTTCGCGCTGCGCCGCGACGTCGACGCGCCGCCGCTGCGCGACATCGGCTGCGGTCAGGCGCTGTCTCTGGATGCGATCGAACAGGCGCGTTTCCTGCGCCTGACCACGCTCGCGGTTTCGCCCGCGGTGCGCCGGCGCGCCTTCAGCGCACAGTTCGAGACGCAGATCCGCGGCGACATGCTTTCGCCCGCCACCACCACGATCGAACACCTGCGCGACTTCGCGCACGCGCGACTGGCGAACGACTGAGGCTGCGACGGCGATGCGCATTCCCGCCTTCTTCCATCCCGATTACGCACCGGCCGACATTCCGCTGCTGGCGCGGCTGCAGACCACCGCGTCGAAGCTCGAACGCCTGCGCCTGGTGACGCCGATGCAGCCGACCCCGATCGACCCCGCGCGTCTCGCCGGATTGCACGAAGCCGGCTACCTGCACGCGTTCCTGCGCGGCGAAGAGCCGATGGCCTCGCGCCAGGGCATCCGCTGGTCGCCCGCGGTGCGCGACGCCGCGCTGGCGATGCTGGGCGGCCAGCTCGCCGCGGCCGACATCGCATACCGCACCGGCATCGCGATGAACGTGGCGCGCGGCTTCCATCACGCGTCGCCGGACGCGGGCAGCGGATTCTGTCCGCTGAACGGCCTCGCGCTGCTCGCGCATGTCGATCCTGCGCGGCGGGTGATGGTGATCGACTGCGACGAACACGGCGGCAACGGCACCGAGGAATTCGCGGCGCGGATGCCGAATCTCTACAACGTCTCGATCTTCGGCACGCGCTTCGGCTGCCGCGGCGGCGCGCGTTCCTGGGCGATGCAGGTGCGCGTGCGCGAGGACGGCTTTTCGCGCTATCTCGATGCGCTGCGCGAAGCCGAAGCGCTGATCGACGCCCATCGCCCGACGTTGCTGGTCTATCAGGCCGGCGCGGACTGCCACGAAAACGACCCGAAGAGCCAGGTCGGGCTGACCACGGCGCAGATGTTCGCGCGCGATCTCGAAGTCTTCCGGATGGCGCGCGACCGCGGGATTCCGATCGTGTTCGTCGTCGCCGGCGGCTATCAGGACGCCGAGCGCGTGGCGCGTCTCAACGCCAATACGGTGCGTGCCGCACGTCGGGTCTGGCGACGACCCGCGCGCGCCGACCATACTTGAGCGTCCCGGGCATCCGCCCAGCGAGGCTGCCATGAGCGCGATCTCCGCACTGCTTCCCGACCGGCCGCAGCCGGTGCTGTTCCTCGGCCACGGTTCGCCGATGAACGCGATCGAAGACAACGCCTGGTCGCGCGCATGGCGCGCGCTCGGCGAAGAGCTGCCGCGGCCGCGGGCGATCCTGTGCGTGTCGGCGCATTGGGAAACGCCCGGGCCCTGGCTCACCGGCAGCGAAACGCCGGACACGATCCACGATTTCGGCGGTTTTCCGCAGGCGCTGTTCGACGTGCGATGGCCGGCGCCGGGCGATCCGGCGCTGGCGCAGCGCGTGGTCGAATTGCTCGGCGATGCGTTCCCGGCGCGGATCGACGCCCGCCGCGGCCTCGACCACGGCGCCTGGGGCGTGCTGCGACCGATGTACCCCGAAGCCGACCTCCCGGTGGTGCAACTGGGCATCGATTCGCGCCGCCCGGGCGCATGGCACGTCGCGCTGGCGCAGCGGTTGGCGCCGCTTCGCGACGACGGCGTGCTGGTGGTGGCCAGCGGCGACATCGTCCACAACCTGCGGCTGTTCGACTGGCGGGATCCGTCGCCGCTGCCGTGGGCGCTGCGCTTCCGCGACCGCGTCAATGCGCTGATCCGCGACGGCGACATCGCCGCGCTGGCCGATTGGCCCGCGCTCGGCGAAGACGCGCGGCTGTCCATTCCGACGCCCGAGCATTACATTCCCCTGCTCTACGCACTGGCGCTGATCCGCGAGGGCGACGCGCTGGCTTTCTTCAACGACGACGTGATCGGCTCGCTGTCGATGACCTCGCTGCTCATCGGCCGCACATGACCGCACCCGAAAAGACCTACGACCGCCGCTATTTCGACACGTGGTACCGCAAGGCCGGCATCGGCGACGCGCAGCGGCTCGCGCGGAAGGTCGCGCTGGCGGTGGCCACCGCCGAATACCACCTCGAACGACCGCTGCGCAGCGTGCTGGACATCGGCTGCGGCGAAGGCGCATGGCGCGCGCCGCTGCTGAAGCTGCGACCGAAGGCGCGCTATCTCGGTTTCGACAGCAGCGAGTACGCGATCCGCCGCTACGGCGCGCGCCGCAACCTGCATTTCGCGCGGTTCGGGGATTTCGCGCAACTGCGGCCATGCGCACCGGTGGATCTGCTGATCTGCAGCGACGTGCTGCACTATCTGCCGACGCGCGAACTCGGGCTCGGCCTGCCCGGCATCGCCGAACTGTGCGCCGGCGTCGCGTTCCTCGAAGCGTTCGCGAAGGAAGACGAGACCGAAGGCGACAACGTCGGCTTCCATGCGCGGCCGGCGCGCTTCTACCGCCAGCGCTTCGCGGCCGCGGGCTTCCGCTTCGTCGGCTCGCATTGCTGGCTGTCGCCTGCGTTGGCCAGCGACGCTGCGGCGCTGGAACTCGGCGCCTGATCGATCGCGCTATCGTGGTGCGGCACGGGATTGCGCCTGCGATTTCCGCGGCGATTTCTTCGCCGACTTTTTCGCCGGCCTGGCCCGAGCCGCACGCTGCGCCGCCTCCAGCGCACGCGAGGCCCACGGCCGCATCGCCTCGGGCGAATCCATCGCCTCTTCCGGCGGTGTCCAATAGTTCACGGTGATCGGCTTGGCCTTTCCGGCATAGACGAACGGCGCGCCGCCGGCTGCGGCGAAGGCGTCCCGGGTCGGGCCATCGACCTTGAGATACAGCGTGCCCTCGATCGCCAGGGCCACGATCATCCCGTCGGCATACAGACCGGCACCGCCGAACATCCGCCGGACGCCGATCAGGCCGATCGACGCCAACAGTTCCATGAACCAGGCGATGTCTTCGTCTCGTGTGGTCATGCGACGAGCGTAACCCAACCACCGGACTGCGGCGCAGGCCACATTCCCGGCCGGCGGATCGGGTATGCTGCGGCGCACCATCCGTCGCCGGAACAGGGGTTCGCCGATGCTGCTTTACCAGATGCACGAATTGGGCCGCGCCTGGATGGCGCCGATGACCTACTGGGCGGAAGCCAACGCACGGATGTTCTCCGCCCCCGGCAGTTGGCTGTCGACGCTGCCGCACGCACCGCGCCTCGCCGCCGGCTACGAACTGCTGTACCGCATCGGCAAGGATTACGAGAAGCCGAAATTCGGCATCCATGGCGTCACCAGCGACGGCCGCACCTATCCCGTCGTCGAACGCGAAGTGCTGCGCACGCCGTTCTGCCGCTTGCTGCGCTTCAAGCGCTTCTCCGACGAGGCCGACGGCGTCGCCGATCTCAAGAACGATCCGCCGGTGCTGGTGGTGGCGCCGTTGTCCGGCCATCACGCCACGCTGCTGCGCGACACCGTGAAGACCCTGCTGCGCGACCACAAGGTCTACATCACCGACTGGGTCGACGCGCGCATGGTGGCGAAGGACGCCGGCGCCTTCACCCTCGACGATTACGTCGCCACCATCGAGCAGTTCATCCGCCACATCGGCGCCGAGGATCTGCACGTCATCAGCGTCTGCCAGCCGACCGTGCCGGTGCTGGCCGCGGTGTCGCTGATGGCCGCGCGCGGCGAGCCCACGCCGCGCTCGCTGGTGATGATGGGCGGCCCGATCGACACCCGCGAATCGCCGACGGCGGTGAACAATCTGGCCACCGACAAACCGCTGTGGTGGTTCGAACAGAACCTCATCCACATCGTGCCCGCGAATTTCCCGGGCCGAGGCCGCCGCGTGTATCCGGGCTTCCTGCAGCACATGGGTTTCCTCGCGATGAATCCCGAGCGGCACGTGATGTCGCACTGGGATTTCTATCAGGATCTGGTGAAGGGCGATCTCGACGACGCCGACGCGCACCGCCGCTTCTACGACGAATACAACGCGGTGCTCGACATGCCGGCGGAGTATTACCTCGACACCGTGCGCGTGGTCTTCCAGGAACATCTGCTGCCGCGGGGCCTGTGGGACGTCGCCGGCGAGCGGGTGACGCCAGGGGCGATCCGCGACACCGCGCTGATGACCATCGAAGGCGAACTGGACGACATCGCCGGCCTGGGTCAGACCCGCGCGGCGCACAAACTGTGCACCGGCATCCCCGAAGCCCATCGGGTGCATCTCACGGCTCAGGGCGCGGGCCACTACGGCATCTTCAGCGGCCGCCGCTGGCGCGATCAGGTCTATCCGCAGGTGCGCGATTTCATCGCCCATCACACCGCGAAGCAGTCGAAGGCGGCCCCGGCCACGGTCACGCCCCTGCGCCGCAAAAATACGTGATCGAACCCGAACACGAAAAAGCCGGCGCTGGACGCCGGCTTTTTTGTTCGCGCGGGTGCCGGGCGAAGAGAGCCCTGACGACGCGGGATCAGCTGTACTGCGAGGTCTTCACCAGCAGATGCTTGGCGAACTGGCCGTGCAGGCGACCGATGCCGCGGACCAGATGCAGGGTCGCGAAGAGCAGCACGACGCCGGCCACGAACAGTAGCGGCAGCGCCATGACGCCCAGCGAGGTGGCGAGCGCGCCGTTCTCCACGCCCAGCAATACCCAGCCGCTGAAATCGCCATTCACTTCCGCCAATCCGAACAGGACCGCCATCGGTGCGGCGATGAAGCCCAGAGCCGTGCTCAGCAGGGTGATGGTGACCGTGAAGTAGACGATGCCCAGCGGCAGCATCAGCAGCATGTAGAGCAAGGTCGTCCAGGTGCGCGGGTCGGCGAACATCTCGCCGATGCGGGTCATCAACGGCTTGCCGCGATTGCCGTACAGCGGCCGCCGCGGCATGCGCTCGCCGAGCATCACCTCGACGATGCGCCCTTCCAGCAGCGAGAACATCCGCACCGAGCCGAAGAACAGGATCACGAACGGAATGCCGATGATCAGGATCGCCAGGCCCACCGACAGCGAAAGCCCGGTGACCACCCAGGTGAAATAGAAAATGCCGGTCGCCAGCGACAGCAGCATGTAGAACAGCGCCGCGTAGGTGCGCGGTTCGGCGACGACGCCGAAGAATTTGCCGAAGATCGAGCGGTGCGGGCGCGCGGGCGGCGTACGCAGCGCGGTCTGCACCTTCACCTCGGTATCGCGATAGATGTCGGCGACCTCCTCCGGCGCGCCGTAGCTCGACGCGACCCGGGCGATGATCTCCGCCTCGCTCTTGCCGGCGTTCTCGGCCAGCTCAGAGCGCAGATATTCCTCGGCGTCGTAGAGCGCGTCCTGGATCAGCGCCGGATCGGCGCCCGCCAGCGAACGCCGCAGGTGTTCGAGATACTCGGGGATGTTGGTCGGCAGCGGCGGCTGCGCGTGGGTGTTCATGAGAAGCTCCCTTTCAGGACGGAGTCGACGGAATCTCGGGTGGCGCACCAGGCTTCGGTCCATGCGCGGAGCATGTCGCGGCCGGCGGGCGTGATGCGGTAGTAACGGCGCGGAGGGCCGCTGATGGACGGTTCCACTTCGCTGGCGAGCAGGCCGGCGGCCTCCAGGTTGCGCAGCACGGGGTAAAGGGCGCTCTGCTTGCCGCTCAGCACGCCGTCGCCCTGCCGTTCCAGGGTCTTCGCGATCTGGTACCCGTACATCGGCGCCTCCGAAGCGCCCAGCACCGCCAGCAGCGCAAGCGACACGGTCCCTGCCGAGAGTTCCTTCTGGAACTTGCGCAGCAGCGCGTCGCTGGCGTCGTCGTGAACGATGGGCTGAGTGTCCATGGGCTTCCCCGAACTGGTGACGGCTGGAGTGGTCTGGCTGGGTTGATCTTTATGGCAGGTCGACTTGCAACGATCTGCCGCATATTTCGAAGATCACTCTATTCATAACTTTAACATAGTGGATGTGCCGGAGGTCATCCTGCGTCTCGCTGGCCCGGCTCCGGGTTCTCGGCCAGAATCGGCGGAACATCGAAAAGGAGATCCCGCCATGACATCCCGCACCCGCCTGCCCCGCTCACACGCCCGGATGGCGGCGCCGCTGCTGGTCACCGCGCTCCTCGCCGGCGCCTTCGCGGCCGGCGCGCAGACGCCATCGCCGGACGCGAAGCCGCGTTCGATGCAGGAGATCCTCGATGGCTCGAAAGCCGGCGATTGGCGCAACCTCGATCCCATGCGCACGCTCTACATGGATCTGGACGCCGGCCGGGTGGTGATCGAACTGGCGCCCGAGTTCGCGCCCGCGCACGTCGCCAACATCCGCGCACTGGCCAAGGGCGGCTACTGGAACGGACTGAGCATCAATCGCTCGCAGGACAATTTCGTCGTGCAGTGGGGCGACCCGGCCGAGGAAGACAAGGACCGCAGGCCGCTGTCGAAGGGCGCCAAGACGAAACTGCCGGCGGAGTTCACCCGCAGCAACCGCAATATCCCGTTCACGCCCCTGCCCGATGCCGACGGGTGGGCGCGCCAGGTCGGCTTCAGCGACGGCTTTCCGATCGGCCTCGACACCTCCGACGGCACCGCCTGGTTGGCCCACTGTTACGGCATGGTGGGCGCCGGTCGCGATGTCGCCGCCGATTCCAGCACCGGCGCCGAACTCTACGTCGTCATCGGGCAGTCGCCGCGCCAGCTGGACCGCAACATCACCACCGTCGGCCGCGTCGTGCAGGGCATGGAGCTGCTGAGCGTGCTGCCGCGCGGCACCGGGCCGCTCGGCTTCTACGAGAAACCTGAGCAGCGCGTGGCGATCCGTTCGATCCGCCTCGCCGCCGACCTCAAGC
Source organism: uncultured Lysobacteraceae bacterium (assembly GCA_946480825.1). The sequence continues at coordinate 53,168 of CAMLLG010000010.1, read as the reverse complement.
CTGCCGAACGCCTGAAACTGCAGGTGATGCGCACCGACACGCCGTTGTTCGCGGAACTGGTGGAAGCGCGCCGCAACCGCCGCGACGATTTCTACAAACGTCCCGCCGGCCACATCGACGTGTGCAACGTGCCGCTGCCGGTGCGCACGGCGCCCGAGCCGGCGGCGAAGCCGAAGCGCTGACGACACGCACGGCGGGATTCGACCAATCGCCAATCGCGGGTCGCGCGGGGGCGGCCTAGCATGGCGCGATCTTCCGCCGGCCGTTCCGCATGCGCCTCGCCCTGCTCGCCGATCTGCACGCCAACCGCGAAGCGGCGGAGGCGTGTCTGTCGAAATTGCGCAGACTGGGCTTCGATCGCGCCGTGCTGCTCGGCGACATCGTCGGCTACGGCGCCGACCCGGAATGGGCGGTGGACGAAGCGCGGCGGCTGGTCGACGACGGCGGCCTCGCGATCTACGGCAATCACGACGAAGCGGTGCTGCGCGACGCGCATGCGGACGCGCAGTCCCGAAAACATCCGCACGCGCAGGCCGCGATCGACTGGACCCGCGGGCGGCTTTCCACGGAGCAACGCGCGTTCCTCGCCGCGCTTCCGGCCGGCATCGAGGACGACGATCGGCTGTACGTCCACGCCAACGCCCGGGCACCGCTGCAGTGGGGCTACGTCGCGAACGCGCTGGCCGCGGCGCAGAGCATCGCCGCGACGCGCCAGCGGGTGACGTTCTGCGGGCACGTGCACGAACCCGCGCTGTATCACTCGCAGCCGGACGGCGGTGCGCGCCACTTCGCGCCGACGCCGGGCGTCGCCGTGCCGCTGCTCGGCAGCCGGCGCTGGCTGGCGCTGCCCGGCTCGGTGGGGCAACCGCGCGACGGCAACCCCGCCGCGTGCTGCGCGCTGTACGACACCGCGACGGCCACGCTCACCACCCTGCGCGTGGCCTACGACCATCACGCCGCGGCGCGCAAGATCGTCGACGCCGGCCTGCCCGCATCGCTCGCGAAACGCCTGGTGGAAGGGTGCTGACATGCCGGTGCCGCTGAAACCCGGGTTGATGATCGGCGATTTCGAACTGATCGCCCCGCTGCACGAAGGCGGCATGGCGACGCTGTGGCGGGTCGCGCATCGCGATGTCGATCATCACGATCGCGCGATGCCGCTGCTGATGAAGCTCGCGCGCATCGGTTACGGCGAAGCCGCGACCCAGATCGTCGGTTTCGAAGTGGAGCGCATGATCCTGCCGCAACTGCGCGGCCCGCACGTACCGCGCTTCGTCGCCGCCGGCGATCACGAAGATCAGCCGTGGCTGGTGATGGAGCATCTGGCCGGCGACACGCTGCGGCCGCTGCTCGATGTCGCTCCGCTGCCGCCGCAGCGGGTGGCCGAACTCGGCGCGCTGGCGGCGACCGCGATCCATGCCCTGCACCAGCAGGACACGATCCATCTCGACATCAAGCCGAGCAATCTCTTGCGCCGGCCGGACGGCACGCCGCATCACGGTGCGATCGCGCTGATCGACTTCGGTCTCTCGCATCACGCGCATCTGCCCGATCTGCTCGACGAACAGTTCCGCGTGCCGATCGGCACCGCGCCGTACATCGCGCCGGAGCAGGTCCTGGGCGTGCGCGACGAACCGCGCAGCGATCTGTTCGCGCTGGGCGTGACGCTCTACCACCTCGCCACCGGCGAGCGTCCTTTCGGCAATCCCGGCAGTCCCGCCGGACTGCGTCGGCGGCTGTATCGCGATCCGGTGCCGCCGCGCGCGCTGCGCGCCGAGATTCCGCGCTGGCTGCAGGAAGTGATCCTGCGCTGCCTCGAAGTCGACCCCGACGCGCGCCACGCCACCGCCGCGCAGCTCGCGCACGACCTGCAGCACCCGGAGCAGGTGGCGCTGACCGCACGCGCCGACCGCAGTCATCGCGACGACCGTCTCACCGTCGTCCGCCGCTGGTGGAAGCAGGTCGGGCACGAGCGCGCGCCGCGCAGGCCGGTGAGCGACCACCTCGATCAGGCGCCGCTGCTGATGGTCGCGATCGATCTGAAGCACGAAGACGCGGCACTGTGCGCCGCGCTGCGCGGCACCTTGCAGCGCATCGTTTCGACCTTCCCGCATGCGCGGCTGGCCTGCATCACCGTGATGCGCACCGCGCGCATCGGTCTGGACAGCAATCTCGACAGCGAGGGCCGCAACCGTCACGTCAAACGCCTGATCGCGCTGCGCGACTGGATACGCCCGCTCGGCCTGGACGAACACCGCGCCACCGTGCACGTGCTCGAACACAGCGACCCCGCGCACGCGCTGCTCGACTACGCACGCGACAACGGCGTCGACCACCTCATCATGGGCGCGCGGGGCGTCACCGGCGTGCGTCGCATTCTCGGCAGCGTGTCCGCGCGCGTGGTCGCGGAAGCGTCATGCACGGTCACGGTGGTGCGGGCGCCTGCGGCGCACGACGCGGGAACAGAAGAAACGGCGCAGCCGTAGGGCGGAGCCGCCGGAGGCGATGACCCGCTTCGCTGTCGAAGGCCCGCCATACCAATGCGCTACACATCCCTGGCAGCGCTATCGTAATACGCTGCGCGAGTTCCGACCTATGTTCCTTGATGACCGTCTGCGACGCGGTAGGCCGAAAGATTCAGGATATTGACAGGCATCCCTAAGCGCCATCGTGCCAGCGCATCGTATAGATGCGCGAGATGTGCTGAATCATTCTCTGGTACTCGGCTTCCGCATCAATCCCGAGTGTGGTCACCAATTCTGGCGGATTCACATTGTCGATCGCGAAGGGCGCAATCAGCAGGTAATCGAGCGCAGGAAGGTGGGTGTCTGAGCCCTGCCGAGTGGGCAGCGCACGGAACATCGCAACGGTCTTCGCGGGATCCTCGGGCGTGTTCCTGCCGACGCAGGCATCGAACTCTGTCCACAAGGTCTGATCCCCAGTCGATAGCCTCGGAAGAATGTCGCTCTTGAATGTCTTCGAGTGGAACTTCGAAACACAGTCGGGGATGTTCAAGACGCGTTCGCAGACGCCGACCATGAGCGTGGCAACAACAATGGTTTTCGGATTGGCTCTGTGGGCTGAAAGTCGCTCCCGGTCAATGTCTTGGTATCGGGCGTTTCTGTTTCGATGCGCGGTAACAACCGACTTGTTCTCAACCAGAAGCCTAACCTTCGTCAGGTCTGGCTTCCCCTTGTCATTTAGCGGGCCAGCGACCAAATCGGTTGTTCGATCATCGGGACCATGCATGCGCTCCCAGATTCGAATCGCTCCAGTTTCGCAGTCGTTCGCGAATGCCACGCATGCGCCCCGCAAATCTGCGACGATGCGTCGCGACACGATATTGGAATGCGTCTCTTTGCGATGGTTGTGGTAGCCGTTCGCCCTGATCGCGGCGAGTATCTCATCGAAAACGGACATCAGGCGGCCATCCTCATCGGGGCCCGCGCGAGGACATGAGCCGGCACCGGGAGACGCCGAAGCACTGAACTCTGGAGTCGGAGAAATCCGTTGGCCGCGCGCTGACAGTTCGCCTCAAGCCAGCGACTCGCCTCGGGCCCGTTCAGCCATTCACAGAGCGCATCGAGTTGATCATCCCGCTCCGGGACGATGTAGTACACGCTGTGCAAAGGGATGATATCGCCCGTTCGATCGACCCAAAAGAACGGCTCCTTCGTGATGTCCTTGAAGAGGATCTTCGGTCGCAGAATATCCGGCGGGAAGTTGTCGTGAAAGGCGTACCACGGCTTTCGCTCCGCGCAGCTTCGACGCTCCAGTGCTTCCTTGAGGTTGGGGCTGGCAAGGTACCGCCCGAGAGCGCCCAGGTTGGCTCTTGGTAGAAGTTCGCCAGTGTCCTTGTAGGGGATGAGAATCGCACGGCGAGGTATTGGAAGAGGCATGCCCGTCGCGAGATCGCGCCCGGCAACAGCAGGCTTCGTGAATGAACGAAGTTGCGCCGGCAGATCGGCAATCGCGCGGACAAAAACATCGTCTGCTCCAGTAGCGACCCCAGCACTGACGCGAACGCAAACATTCCCTAACACAGGATCGTCGCTTGCCATTTTCTCGGCCATCAGGCACGGCCACCAGCTTTCACCATCGTCTGGAAGCTGCGCCTGACGAGTCGTTCCGCAGCGAAGGCGAACGGCCGTAGGAGTCTGTTCATGCGTTTTTCGATCCAAGGTCGTGATCGCCGGATAGGTGGTGAAGCCGGGAAACGCATCTTCCGGAGCGAGCTGGATGCTCGCGACGAACGTTCGTGCTGCCAACAGACGACGAAGCTCCTTGGCCGAGGAGACGTAAAGAAACTTCTCGGGCGTGATGAAGACCAAGCGCCCGTTCGGCGCGAGATCGTCGATGGAGCGCTCGAAGAAGAGCATGTAGAGGTCGAAGCGACCGCGAGCCGAGGTGAACAGCTTTCGGTACTTGTCCCGCTGGACGTTGCCGCCAAGATTCGCAAGCGAGACGTAAGGCGGGTTTCCGATGATGAAACGGTACGAGGTCGTCACCGGTGAGAGCAGATAGTTCGCCTGAACGATTCGGACCGTGGGATTGTCAGCAAACCGCTTGCGGGCCTTGGCCACAAGGGACGGATTGAGCTCCACACCCGTAATCCGAGGGGGCGCGACGCCATTGGCTTCGCACCAGCGAAGCACGCCCGCAATGAAGGCGCCCCCGCCACAACCAGGATCCAAGAGTGAGTCGCCCGGCACTGGTTCTTTCGAAGCAAACAGCCGGGCAACCATCCTGTCTACAAGGTCATCGGGGGTAGAAACGTGGCCTTTCATTGGATCCTCATCGAGGCTTGCCGATTCGAAAGCAAGGAGCCGAACTTTGCTCAATGACAGGCGCAAAACCTGCGACTGCTTTAGGCGCAGTGTGTGGATCCCAGTGCGGCCAGTCAACCGCGCTTTACGAATCAGCCAACCAGTGAACAGGCGATCTTCCCGCACCGAACGCAGCCAGCCATTAGGAATACCGAAAAAACAGGCCGCCCGAAGGCGGCCTGTCCATGCTGCGGTGACGCCTTGGCGTCCGGTCAGAATTCCTGACTGAACTTCACGCCGAAGGTGCGCGGCTGGCCGGCGGTCGAATAGACCTGCGCGGCGCAGACCTGCTCCGGGCACTGCACGTTGCGGCCGTACTGCGCGTTCTCGTCGAACAGATTCTTGATGAAGAAATCCACCGACCAGTTGTCCTTGCGCAGGCCGAGGGCGAAGTCGGCGAGCGTGTAGGACGGCAGGTCGCCGAGGATATTGCGCTCGACGATGCGCAGATCCGACGTGCGGCGGCCTTCGTGCACCACCGAACCCTGCCAGTAGGCTTCGTAGCTGCCGATGTCGAAGGTGTAGCGCGCGGTCAGGTTGCCCTTGTAGTCCGCGGTGACCGGCAGGCGGGTGCCGTCCGGCGCCAGCGGTGCGGCGCAGACCGTTTCCGGATTGCCGCTGCCGTCGACTTCGCCGCAGTAGTTCTCGGTCAGTTCGGCGTCGTAGAAGCCCAGGCCCGCGGACAGCCGCAGGTTGTAGCTCGCGGCCCAGTTCACGTCCATTTCCAGACCCTGGATGCGCGCCTGGTTGGCGTTGCGGATTTCGGTGAGGCCGTTCTGGCCGAGGATCGGGAACTGGAAGTCGTCCCACACCTGATGGAAGGCCGCGCCGTTGAAGGTCAGGCGGTTGTCGAGCCACGACGTCTTCCAGCCGAGTTCGTAGTTGGTGAGGAACTCGGTGATGTACGGCGGCAGCGTGCCGCGGCGGTTGATGCCGCCCGGACGGTAGCCTTCGGACCAGGTGAAGTACGCCAGCTTGCCCGGCGCGAACTTGTACGACAGATTGAACTTGCCGAGGGTGTCCTTCTCCTGCACGTCCTTGTCGAACACCTTGCAGGGCGCACCGTTGAACGACGGCCAGTTGGCCGGATCGGGGCCGAACTGCACGATACACGCGGCTTCGCCGTAGCGGTTCTCAGGCAACTGGCTGCCCTGCGAGGAATAGCCGTTGGCGAAACCGAAGAAGCCCTTCAGCGCGTTGTCGGCGCGGAAGTGGCGGAAGCCGACGGTCGCGGTGAGCTTGTCGGTGAAATCGAAGGCCAGTTCGCCGAAGATCGCTTCGTCGTGGTCCTTGCGCTCCTGCTGGGTCAGCCAGATGGTGTCTTCCCAGCCGCGCACCGACAGCACGTCGGCGAGACCGTCGACGCGGTAGCGCTGTTCGATGTCGTGCGACTGATCCATCCAGAACAGGCCGGCGACGAAGCGCAGGCGCTGGTCCTGCGGCGAAGCGATGCGCAGTTCGTGGCTGGTCTTCTTGTAGCCGTCCACGCCCTGGATGTACTGCGCCGGATTGATCAGGTCGCCGCTGTCGTCGTAGAAGTACGCGCCGTAACCGAACAGGGTGTCGTACCAGAAACCGTAGTCGCTGTAGTCGGTGTCGGTATCGACGTCGCGCTTGAGATGGGCGAAGGCGTAGGTGAGATCGAAGTTGCCGATCTTGCCCTGCACGGTCAGCGCGGCCTGCGCCCAGCGGTCGTCCGAGGACTCGGGATAGGCGTGGCTGATCTTGCGCTCGCCGATGGTGGTGTCGTAGCCGAAGCTGCCGTTGGCCTTCTGACGCTGGCCCATGATCGTGGGCGTGATCGTCCAGTTCTCGTTGAGGTCGAGCTTGAGGGCCAGGCGCGCGCCGACGGTGTCGACGTCGTTGTAGTTGTCCTCGACGCGGTCGGCATTGTTCTGGGTGATGCCCGAGGTCGGGAAGGTACGTTCGCCGTAGACGTTGTCGATCCAGCCGGCATCCTTCTTTTCCCAGCCGACCAGGCGGATCGCGGCGCGATCGGAGATCGGCACGTTGACGAAGCCTTCGACCACATGGCCCCAGCCACCGCCGTCGACGGCATTCGCTTCGACGCCGTAACCGGCGGAGAAACCGGAGGCGTCGGGCTTGCGGGTGATCATGCGCAGGGTGCCGGCCTCGGAGCTGGCGCCGTACAGCGTGCCCTGCGGACCCGACAGCGCTTCGACGCGCTCGATGTCGTAGACGTGCAGATCGAGCGCGCCCTGGATGGTCGTGATCGGCTGTTCGTCGAGGTAGATGCCCACGCTCGGCAGCGGGCCGGAGTGGTTGCCGTCGCCGCCGCTGGCGACGCCGCGCATGTAGACCTGGCCGAAGCCGGGACCGTTGGGCGTGATCGAGACGCTCGGCAACAGCTTGGCGTAATCCTCGAAGTCGTTGATCTGCAGCTCGTCGAGCTGCTGGGCGCCGATGACGTTCAGGCTGATCGGCACGTCCTGGGCGTTTTCGGTGCGCTTCTGCGCGGTGACGGTGATGGTTTCGAGCGAGGGACTCTCGTCCTGGGCTTCGCTCTGCTGGGCCATCGCCGCACCGGCGAAGGCCATGCTGCCGAAGGCGACGTAGATGGCCGCGGTCAGCGGCATCCTCGCCAGATTCGCCTTTCGGCGGGTTGCGGAACGTGTGTGACGCATTGGACTCTCCCCGGGTGGTAGGAACATCTCGATTGGACAGGACGGTTGGCGCTGGACGATTGCAACAAGCGGAACGAATGGAATGAAGCGGATGGAATGGAACGAACGCAATGCAGCGGACACGATGCGACGAATCGCCTGGAGACAGGCCCGGCGCGCGCGAAACCGCGGCCGGCCCGCGCTGCGTCGTCAGACGGTCTGCGGCCCTCCGTCGGACGGAAACGCGGGCACATCGGGATACGCCTGCAGCACCGGCCCCAGCGCGGCCTCCAGCGGGCCGAGCCAGGGCGCGTAATGCCGCCACTGGTCCATGCCGTCGCGGTTGATCGGGCGCCGGACCTGTTCGGAACTGGCGGTGCGCACCGGGCGGTCGTTCTCGAAGAAACGCAGGCAACCCGCTTCGAACGGCAGGCCGCAGTAATCGAGCAGGCGCCGGACTTCGGCCTCGGTGTCTTCGACCATGCGCTCGTAGATCACGCGATGCACGCGACCCGGCAGACCGATGTCGGCGAACACCGCGTCGAAGTGCGCCATCAGTTCGACGTAGTCGTGGTAGTAGCGGCCGATGTCGTCGAGGCGGTAGCTGAAACTCTGGCCGCGCGCGAAATGCTGCTTGAAGCCGGAGAAGCAGCAACCCATCGGATGCCGGCGCGCATCGACGATCTTCGCGTTCGGCAGCATCAGGTGGATCAGACCCAGATGCAGGAAGTTGTTCGGCATCTTGTCGATGAACAGCGGCGCGCCGGTCTTGCGCTGCACGCGCGTGCGGTCGAGAAATTGACGGCCGAGTTCCGCGAACGTCTCAAGCGGCAGCTCCGCCAGCACCTCGTGGTAATTCGACGCGCCTTCCGCGCCGCGGCGCAGCGCGCGGGTCATCGAGATGATTTCCGGCAATTCCATCGTGCCTTCTACCGCGGAATGGCTCGACAGGATCTGCTCCAGCAGGGTGGAACCGGAGCGCGGCAGGCCGACGATGAAGATCGGATCGGGCGCGGGATCGCCGCAACCGGCGCGTTCGGCGAAGAACGAGGCGGTATAGACGCGTTTCGACTGGGCGACGCGGGCGCTGGTATCGCCCGCGCGATACGGCACCATCTCCACGCGCAGGCGATTGCCTTCGGCGTAATGCGCGAAGGAGTCGGCGTATTCGGCGCGGTCTTCCAGCGCCTTGCCGAGGCTGAATTCGAAATGCAGACGGTGCTCGGTTTCGAGATCCTCGCGCTGCAGCTGCGCGCGCATCGCCGCGATGTCGGCGTCGTCGAAGCGGAGGGTCTTCAGATTGGCCAGACTCCACCAGGCCTCGCCGAATCCCGGCTCTTCGCGCACGCAGTTGCGATACGCGGCGATCGCCTCGGCCTGCCGGCCTTCGGTCTTCAGCGCGTGGCCGTAGCTCATCCACAGCCGCGCGTTGCGCGGGAATTCGCGCACCAGCGCATCGTACAGTCCGATGCCCTGCGCATATTCGCCGAGACGGCACAGCACCGCGGCCTTGAGCGTGCGCGCACCGGGATTGGCCGGATCGTCGTCCAGCATCCGATCGAGCTGTTCCAGCGCTTTCTGCGACTGCTGGTCGCGATGCAGCATCAGCGCGTAATGCTGGCGCGCCTCGCGGAATCCCGGCGCCAGCTCCAGACAACGTTCGAACAGATGCAGCGCTTCGGCGGTACGGCCGACGCGCACCGCCAGCTCGCCGAGCATGCGGATCGCGACCACATCGGTGGGATGCTGCTTCAGCCAGTCGCGCAGCAGGCGCTCGGCTTCGGGCAGGCGATTGGCGTTGAGGGCATCGGCCGCCTGCAGCAGGTTGGGGTCGCGCACCGAATTGCGGACATACCCGGCATAGGCGGCATCGGCTTCGGTCGAACGGCCGACGGCGCGCTGCAGATCGGCCAGCGCCAGCCAGACCTGCGGCAGACCGGCATTGAGCGCAAGCGATCGTTGCAGGGAGGCGATGGCCTCGTCGGCGCGACCGGTCCGCGCCAGCGCCATCGCGTATTCGTAATGCACCCGCGGCAGGTTCGGCGCCGAACCGGTCAACGGGCCGAGCAGCTCGATCGCGCGTTCGAAACGGCCGCCGAGCCGATGCGAAATCCCGAGGATCATCAGCGCGACGGGATGCCCGTCCACCACCTGCAGAATTTCGGCGGCCTGCTGGCCGGCCAGCTCGGGATCGCTGCCGAGCAGGCGGGAGGCGTGGTCCAGGGCGACATCGAGCGTGGCGGTGGCTTCGGACAAAACGGATCTGCTTCGTGGGTTTCGGGCGACAAAGGGCCGGCCCGACTTCCGATGGGGCCAAGCCGACAATCTACGCTGGCGGCCTTTCCGGCGTCCAGCGCCGGCGGGCAGGCGCCGTGGCCCATCACCGCGGCCCATCGCCGGGGCGGCCTGCGTTAGCATGCCGGCATGTCAGAACACCGCGACGACGAGGCCCCGGTCCGGCCCTACGACAAGCCCGCCGGCGGATGGGATGCCCTGAAGGCGTCCTGGCAGGCGCTGCGCCGACAGGATGCGGTGCTGCGCGGCCCCGGCACTCTGCTGCGCACCAACCAGCCCACCGGTTTCGACTGCCCCGGCTGTGCCTGGCCGGACCGCAACCCGCACTCGACCTTCGAGTTCTGCGAGAACGGGGTGAAGGCGGTCGCCAACGAATCGACCGGCAAGCGGCTGACCCCCGCGTTCTTCGCCGAACATCCGGTCGCATGGCTGGCGCAACAAACCGACGAATTCCTCGAAGCGCAGGGCCGGCTGACCGAACCGATGGTCTACGACGCCGGCAGCGACCGCTACGTGCCGATCGACTGGGACGCGGCGTTCGCGAAGATCGCCGCCGCGCTGAATGCCCTCGCCTCGCCCGACGAAGCGATCTTCTACACCTCCGGGCGCACCTCGAACGAGGCCGCGTTCCTGTACCAGTCGTTCGTGCGCGCCTACGGCACCAACAACCTGCCCGACTGCTCGAACATGTGCCACGAGCCCTCGGGCGTGGCGATGACCGAACAGATCGGCAGCGGCAAGGGCTCGGTGACGCTGGACGATTTCGAGCGCGCCGATGCGATCTTCGTGTTCGGCCAGAACCCGGGCACCAATCATCCGCGGATGCTCGGCGAACTGCGGCGCGCGGCGAAACGCGGCTGTCGCATCGTGGTCTTCAACCCGCTGCGCGAACGCGGGCTGGAGCGCTTCACCGATCCGCAGTCGCCGGCGGAGATGCTGGGCGGCGGTTCCACCGCGATCGCCTCGCATTATTTCCAGCCGAAGATCGGTGGCGACCTCGCGGTGGCGCTGGGCATCGCCAAGGTCGTGATCGCGCACGCCGATGCCAAAGACGAACCGTCCGAAGCGCACGCGGGCGAAGCGCTGGACCGCGCCTTCATCGTCGCAAACACCCAGGGCTACGACGACTTCGCCGACGCCGTCCGCGACACCGCATGGGCCGACATCGAACGCGAATCCGGCCTCGATCGCACGCAGATCGAACAGGCCGCGCAGGTCTATCTCGACAGCCGGGCCACGATCCTGTGCTGGGGCATGGGCATCACCCAGCACCGGCGCAGCGTCGCCACCATCCAGACGTTCCTCGGCCTGCTGCTGCTCCGCGGCAACATCGGCAAACCGGGCGCCGGCCCCTGCCCGGTGCGCGGCCATTCCAACGTGCAGGGCGACCGCACGATGGGCATCCACGAAAAGCCGTCGCCCGCGTTCCTCGACCGGCTAGGTGCCGAATTCGGTTTCGCGCCGCCGCGCGCGGACGGCTTCGACACCATCGCCGCGATCGAGGCGATGCGCGACGGCCGCGGCAAGGTGTTCTTCGCCATGGGCGGCAATTTCGCCGCGGCCACGCCCGACACCGCGCTGACCCACGCCGCGCTGCGCAACTGCGCGCTGACCGTGCAGGTCAGCACCAAACTCAATCGTTCGCACGTGGTGCACGGCCGCGAGGCGCTGATCCTGCCCTGCCTCGGCCGCACCGAGATCGACCAGCAGGCCGACGGCCTGCAGGCGGTGACGGTGGAGGATTCGATGAGCATGGTGCATCTGTCCTCGGGCATGAACGCGCCGGCCTCGCGCATGCTGCTGTCGGAACCGGCGATCGTCGCCCGGCTGGCAGCGGCGACCTTGCCGGACAGCAATATTCCGTGGCTGTCGATGATCGAGGACTACGACCGCATCCGAGACCGCATCGCGCGGGTGATTCCCGGCTTCGAAGACTTCAACGCGCGCGTGCGCCATCCCGGCGGGTTCCATCTGCATCACCCGTGTCGCGAGCGGGTGTTCCCGACGCGCTCGGGCAAGGCGCGGTTCTTCGCGCATGCGCTGGTGGACACTAACCCTGCAGGAGGGGCTTCAGCCCCGATGACGTCGCGAATGAATCCATCGGGGCTGAAGCCCCTCCTACGATTGATGACCGTGCGCTCGCACGACCAGTACAACACCACCGTCTACGGCAACGACGACCGCTATCGCGGCGTGCACGGGCTGCGCCGGGTCTGTTTCATCGCGCGCGCCGATCTCGACGCGCAGGGCTTCGCCGACGGCGAGCATGTCGATCTGGTGTCGGTGTGGCACGACGGCGAACGCGTGGCGCCGGATTTCAGGCTGGTCGAATACGACATCCCCGCCGGCTGCCTCGCCGCGTATTTTCCGGAAACCAATGCGCTGGTGCCGCTGGACCATCACGCCGAGCGCGCGCGCACGCCGGCGTCGAAATCGATTCCGGTGCGCCTGCGCCGCCGCACCGGCTCGACATGAGCGAGGACGCGACATGAGCGAGGATCCTGCCCTCGCCCTGCTCCGCCTGCTCGCGGAGAACGGCGATGTATCGATGCCGCGCGCGGCGAAACGGCTGGGGATCGGCGCGAGCGAACTGCATCGCCTGCTGGTCGCGCTGGGCGATGATCCGGCGTTCGGCGGTCTGGATCTGGTCGAACGCCATGTCGAGCGCCAGTCAGAAGCGCAGGCCGACGGCGCGCGGACGTTGCTGCGCCTGACCGCGCGCGGCCGCGCGCTGTGCGACGGCGACCTGCCGGGCGCGGCGGCATGAGCACGGGCCTGCGCCTGCGCGAAGCGCTGCATGTCGCCGACGGCGACGCCGTTCCGCGCGAGGAATGGGTGATCGAGGAAACGCCGGTCGCCCTGCTCTACAACGGTCTGTCGTTCGCGGTGATGATGGCGACGCCCGAGGATCTGGAAGACTTCGCGCTCGGCTTCGCGCTGTGCGAAGGCATCGTCGAGTCGCCATCGGAATTCGCACTGGTCGACCGCGTGCGCAGCGAGTGCGGGATCGCGCTGCACGCCGGGATTCCGCAGGCGCGTTTCGATGCGCTGGAGACGCGGCAGCGCGGGCTCGAAGGCCGCAGCGGCTGCGGCCTGTGCGGAACCGCCAGTCTCGACGCCGCGCTGCGACCGGCACGGCCGGTCGGCGCGGGGCCGCGACGCGACGCCGCCGCCATCCATGCGGGCCTCGCCGCGCTGTCCGCGCGGCAACCGCTGAACACGCGCAGCGGCGGCGTGCACGCCGCCGGCTTCGTCGCCGGCGATGCGCTGCTGGTGCGCGAGGATGTGGGCCGGCACAACGCGGTCGACAAACTGGTCGGCGCGATGCTGCGCGCCACGCCCGCCATCGACCCCGCACACGGCTTCCTCGCGATCACGTCGCGCGCGTCCTACGAGATCGTGCACAAGGCGGCGAACGCGGGCATCCGCATCGTCGCCGCGATGTCGGCGCCGACCGATCTGGCGATCCGCCACGCCGAAGCCGCGGGACTCACGCTGATCGCGTTCGCCCGCGACGGACGGATGAACGTCTACAGCGGTCGCGAGCGCATCGCCCCGTAAAAGGCGGCCTCGGCCGCCGACACGCCGCAGCGGCGTGTCCCGCAGGCGGAGACATCGGCGCGGCGGGCTGCGACGCGTACAGCGCCGACAGCGACAGCGCGACGCCGCACGGCCGACGCGTCACAGGCGAGCGCCGTCGAACGGCTTGATCGCGATCGTCGCGAGATCGAGGTCCGGCAGGCAACGCACGTTCACCGCGACGGTCTTCGCGCCGCTGCGCGGGTCCACGCCTTCGCTGAAGGGGGCGATGCCGCAGGCGCTGCAGAAGTGATGATCGATGTGATGTCTGTTGAAACGATAGGTGGCGTAATCGCCCTCCGCGGTCTCCAGATGGAGCGCATCGCGCGGGAAGAACGCGAGCAGACCGCCGCGCCGGCGGCAGAGGGAGCAATTGCAATCCACCGCTTCGGCGATCTCGCCTTCCAGCGTGAAGGCGATCCGTCCGCAATGACAACTGCCGCGATGCAACATGGGGCACTCCTGATGGCGATGAGGAAACCGGCAATGTAAGCCCGCAGGATGGCAGATGCGCGGGCCCGGATTCCCGCCTATCCTTGGCGTTTTCGTTCAGCCGGACCTCCGACCATGCGCCTGACGCCGCTCGCCATCGCACTGCTCACCGCCACGCTCGCCGCCTGCACCGGATCGGGCACCGGCACCACCACCGAACCCGCCGCGAAAATCGCCGCCGCTTCGGACGCCGCGCTCGACGCGACCTTCGCAGGGCTGAGCAAACGCTGGCTCGACGGCTTCCTCGCCCTCAATCCGGTCGCCGCGACCCAGCAGGGCGATCACCGGTTCGACAGCGAACTCGACGACCTCAGCGCCGCGGGCCGCACGAAATACGTGGATTTCGCCAAGAAGACGCTGGCCGAACTGGATGCGATCGACGTCTCGAAGCTCTCTCGCGAGAACCAGATCGACGCGGCGATCCTGCGCAACCAGCTGCAGTCCGACATCTGGGGCATGGACACCCTGCAGTCCTGGGCGTGGGACCCGCAGATGTACAGCGGTCTCGCCGGCGGCGCGATCTACAACCTGATGGCGCGCGAATTCGCGCCGCTGCCCGAGCGCCTGACATCGGCGACCGCGCGCATGGAAAAACTGCCGGCGCTGTTCGCGCAGATGCGCGAGAACATCGACCCGGCGCGGGTGCCGAAGATCCACGCCGAGACCGTCGCCCGGCAGAACGCCGGCGTGATCTCGCTGGTCGAACAATTCATCGTGCCCAACGCCGACCAGTTGCAGGGCGACGACCGCAAGCGCCTCGATGCGGCGATCGAAGGCCTGCGCAAGGCCGTGGCCGAGCATCAGCTGTGGCTGGACAAGACCCTCGTGCCCAACGCGAAGGGCGATTTCCGCATCGGCCAGCAGTTGTACGACGACAAGCTGAAGTTCGCACTGATGTCGTCGCTGTCGCGCGCCGAGATCAAGCAGCGCGCCGAAGCCGAAGTGGTGCGCGTGCGCGGAGAGATGTACCGGATCGCGCAGGGCGTGCTCAAGGACAAGCCCGGCGCGCCGGCGTTGCCCGATGCGCCCGACGATGCGCAGCAGCAGGCGGCGATCGAGGCCGCCCTCGAACTGGCCTATGCCGACAAACCCGCGCGCGACAAGGTGGTCGACACCGCCAAGGCCACGCTCGCGCAGGCGACCGAATTCACGAAGGCGAAGGATCTGGTGACGGTGCCGGACGATCCGGTCGAGATCATCCTGATGCCGGAATTCCAGCGCGGCGTCGCCGTGGCCTATTGCGACTCGCCCGGCCCGCTCGACAAGGGCCTGAAGACGTACTACGCGATCTCGCCGATCCCGGACGACTGGACCGACGCGCAGACCGATTCGTTCCTGCGCGAATACAACACGCGCATGATCCATCTGCTGTCGATCCACGAGGCGATGCCGGGCCACTACCTCGAAGGCGCGTTCTCGGCGCGCTATCCGTCGACCCTGCGCGGCGTGCTGCGTTCCGGCATGTTCGCCGAGGGCTGGGCGGTCTACACCGAGTCGGTGATGATGGACGCCGGTTATCTCGACAACGACCCGCTGTTCCATCTGGTGCGTCACAAGTTCTATCTGCGCGCGGTGGCGAACGCGATCCTGGATCAGGGCGTGCACGTCGACGGCTGGAGCAAGGAACAGGCGATGGAGCTGATGGTCAAGCGCACGTTCCAGCAGGAGCGCGAGGCCGAAGGCAAGTGGGTGCGCGCGCAGCTCAGCAGCGCGCAGTTGCCGACCTACTTCGTCGGCGTGCAGGAGCACTTCGACCTGCGCAATGCGATGGAAGCGAAACTCGGCAAAGACTTCAAGCTGAAGGCCTATCACGACCAGGTGCTGTCCTACGGCGCACCGCCGGTGCGCTTCGTGCGCCAGATGATGCTGGACGAGGCGATCATTTGAGGCAGCACTGAACAAGCCCCTCCGGGACTTGTTCAGTGGTCGCGAGTCCGAAGTGAATTCGGACTCGCTCCCGACGAATCAATCGCTTGCGCGCTTGCCTCGTCGTCGCAGCCATCCATGGCTGCGCTGACGGACTGTTTTTTCGACCGGCTGTCGAAGCCGTGCATGCGCGCCGGCGGGCCGGGTTGGCCCTCCGGCCGCGGGTCGCTATCCTTGCCGCGTCCGCATGCGCCCGTCGTTGGCGTTTGCACAGGCACCTGTCAGGGAGCGGAGCGCGTGAGTATTTTCGATTCGGTCAAGCGGTGGCGCGATTCTTTTCTTGGAAACGATTCCCTGCGTGGGCGCGATACGCCCGCGCCCGCGCCTCTGGACATTCCGCTGCCGCCGCGTCCGCCGACTCCGACGCCCGAGGAACTCGACGCGCTGGCCGAAACCGCGACTCCCGAGATCATCGCCGAAGCCGCGGTCGCCCCCCCGGCCATCGACGACGGCTATCTCGGACCGGAGCGCCGCGAAAAACCGCGGCCGCCGGCGAAACCCGGCACCCGCGTGCTGATCGTCGACGACTCCACCACCATAGTCGCCGTGCTGCGCAAGATGCTGCAGCAGAACGGTTACCAGACGCTTGAGGCCTACACCGCCGAGGAAGCGCTGGAACTGGCGCGCGATCTGGTGCCCGACCTGATCTTCCTGGACATCGTGCTGCCGGGCATGGACGGTTTCGCCGCCCTGCGCGCGCTGCGTCGCGAGCCGGCGACCAAGCAGGTGCCGATCATCATGATCAGCGGCAACGTCCAGGCCACCGAGCAGTTCTACGTGCAGCGCATCGGCGCCGACGATTTCATGAAGAAACCCTTTTCACGGCCCGAAGTCTTCGCGCGGATCGAACGGCTGCTCGACGAGGACGGCGTGCCGCGGCGCCTGGGCATGCAGACCGCAGCGCCGCCCTGATCCGCCGAATCGATTCACCCCCTGCAGGAGCGCCGGCAGGCGCGACCGGCCCCGGAAAGATCTTCTGCAGCCTGTCGCGCCTGCTGGCGCTCCTACAAGGATTTTGCGGTCCGGGCAGAACGCATCAACGCCGCTGGCTCAGCACCACGCTGCCCAGGATCAACGCACCGGCGATCGCCATGGCGAGGGTCAGCGGTTCGTCCAACAACAGCCACGCCCAGCCCACGCCGAACAGCGGCACGAGATAGGTCGTGGTCGCCGCGCGCGGCGCGCCGATGCGCGCGATCAGCCGGTAATACATGACAAAGGCGATGCCGGTGCAGACCACGCCCAGCGCCGCGACCGCCGCCCACGACTTGGCCGACACCGCATGCGCCGGCCACTGCGCGATCGCGAACGGCGCGGTCATCAGCGCGGCGCAGGTCAGCGTCGCCGCCGCCACCGCGGTCGCCGGCAGGCCGGCGAGATGGCGTTTCACCAGATTCGCGCCGATGCCGTAGAGGAACGCCGCCGCGGTGCCTGCGGCGACCGGCAGGCCGATGCTGGCGCCGCCGACCTTGCCGCTGGCGAGCACGATCACGCCGGCGAAGCCGGCGACCAGCGCGATGGCCCTGCGCGTGCCGATCTTCTCGCCGTAGAACAGGAATGCGATCAGGGCGACGAACAGCACCGCCATCGAATTGGTGATCGCACCGACGCCCGCGGGTGCGCGCTGCGCGGCCCACGCGAACAGGGTGAAGGGAATCGCGGCGTTGACCGCGCCGATCAGCGCCAGCCGCGGCCACAGCGCGGCGGAAAACGCGCGGCGGTCGCGCCACAGGAACGGCAGCAGGATCAGCGCGCCGAGACCGAGCCGGATCGCGACCAGCGGCGTCGAACCGAACTCCGGCGCGGCCACGCGCATGAACATGAAGGACGCGCCCCAGATCGCACCGAGCAGACCGAGTTCCAGCGGAGTGAGCCAGGCGGGCGCGGCAGGCGCGTTCAACAGCGGTTCGGAGACGGAAGCGTTCACATGGATGCCTGGTCGAAGAGGTGATCAGCCCTGCTGCACGTGCAGCTGGCCGGACAGTGCGGCGGGATCGCCGCCCGCGCCGAGATACGCGCCGATCTCGAGGTTGAAGCCGAGCAGGCGCGCGCCGGTCTCGGTGCGCGGGCGATGGCGGCTGCCCGGCGCGAACACGACCTGGGTACCGGCGGGATGACGGACATCGCCTTCGATCACTTCGCCGCTGAGCACGAAGTACGCCTCGCCGGTGTCGTGACGGTCGATCCACGGCCATTCGCTGCCCACGGCCATCTCCACCAGCCAGGCACGGGCCCCGGGCGGCGCCGGCAGGTCGCGGCGCAGGCAACCTGCGTCGACCGCGATCGCTTCGATGCTTTCGGCGGCGACCGCGACCGCCACCGGGCGCTCGCCGATCGGCCCCGCAAGTCGAGGCAGACCCTCCATCCGACCCATCCCCGACTCCTGCCGATCACGGCGCTGTTGGCTGTGACACGATCATAGGACGCGCGTTTTCCCTGACAAGCGCATACTTTGGCGTCCAGACACAAACCGGATTTGAGGCTCGCCATGGCGCTTCGTCCCGACTGGCTGCCGGCGCTCTCGGCGTTCGAGGCCGCCGCACGTCACCAGAATTTCGCCCACGCCGCCGAAGAACTGCACCTCACCGCCAGCGCGGTCAGCCATCACGTGCGCAAACTCGAAGGCCGGCTGGGCGTCGCGCTGTTCCAGCGCCATGCGCGCGGCGTCGCGCTGACCGCGGAGGGCCGCAGGCTCGCCGACGCGGCCGGCAGCGCAATGGCGGACCTGGAAGCGACGCTGGGCGGTCTGCGCCACGGCCGCGAGGAACAGGATCGCGTCCGCATCACCACCCTGCACTCGCTGCTCAACACCTGGCTGCTGCCTCGGCTGCCGGCGTTTTCCGCGCGGCATCCGGAGATCAGGCTCGCGATCGATACCGAAATCGCGCTGACCCGATTCGACGATGGCGGTCCCGATCTGGGCATCCGCCACGGCCCGGGGCACTGGCCCGGGCTGACCGCGCATCTGCTGATGGACGATGCGCTGTTTCCGATGGCCGCGCCCGCGATGGTGGCGCGCACGCGGACCGTCGGCGAGGTCGCCGCGCTGCCGCTCGTCGCCGATCTCGCCCGGCAAGGCTGGCACGACTGGTTCCGCGCCGCCGACGTGCACGGCGCGCGGCTCGACATCCGCCACACCTTCAGCGACAGCACCGACGCGCTGGAAGCCGCGGCGCACGGGCTCGGCGCGGTGCTCGCGCGCGAACGGATCGCGGCGCCGTGGCTCGACAGCGGCCGGCTGCAGCGGCTGCCCGGCCCCGCGCTGCCGACCCGCTGGCGCTATTACGTCGTGCATCCCGCGCACCGTCGGCTGCGTCCGGCGGCGCAGGCGTTCGTGGACTGGTTGCTGACGGCGGGCGCCAACGAACGCGCCGGCGAAGACGGTCCCGACCGCCACGCGCGCAGCGGCGATAATGCGCGGCCTTCCGTCCCGGACCCGCGATGACCGCCACGCCCGCCACCCGCACCGCCTGGCTGCAGATCCATTTCTGCGTGCTGCTGTGGGGCTTCACCGCGATCCTCGGCAAACTCATCACCCTGCCCGCGTTGCCGCTGGTGTGGTGGCGCATGCTGCTGGTCGCCGCATTGCTGGCGCTGTTGCCGCGGGTGTGGCGCGGACTGCGCGCGATGCCGGCGCGGTTGCGCTGGGCGTATGCCGGCGCCGGCGTGTTGGTGGCGCTGCATTGGCTGACGTTCTACGCCGCGATCAAGCTGTCGAACGCCTCGGTCGGCGCGACCTGCATGGCGCTGGCCACGGTGTTCACCGCCCTGGTCGAACCGTGGATGACCGGCAAACGGCTGTCCAAGCGCGAAGTCGGCCTCGGCATCGCGGTGTTGCCGGGCGTGGCGCTGGTCGCCGGCGGCGTGCCCGACGGCATGCTGATCGGCGTCGGCGTCGGCGCGGTCTCGGCGCTTCTGGTCGCGATCTTCGGCTCGCTCAACAAGCGGCTGGTGGAACACGCCGACGCGCTGTCGGTGACGGCGCTGGAAATGGCCGCAGGCGTCGCCGCGATGACGTTGCTGGCGCCGCTGTCCGGGCTGCTGTCGCCCGAGGCCTTCGGCGGCGACCCGTTCCTGCTGCCGGACCTGCGCGACGGCCTGTATCTGCTGGGCCTCGCCATCGCCTGCACCCTGGTGCCGTTCGTGCTGTCGCTGATGGCGCTGCGCCATCTCAGCGCGTTCGGCGCGCAGCTCGCGATCAACCTGGAACCGGTCTACGCGATCGCCCTGGCGATGCTGCTGCTGGGCGAACAGCGCGAACTCACGCCGACCTTCTACCTCGGCGTCGCCATCATCCTCGGCACCGTGCTGATCTATCCGCTGGTGGTGCGGCCGCGACGGATCGAGCATCCGGAGGCGCTGGCCGTGACCGAAGCGAAAGTGATCGTCGAGGCCATCGAGCCGGACGGCCCCGGCCCGCGCTGACCCTGCCGCGCCGCTGTGGCAGTCTAGACGCCCCTTCGCCGCAGACCCGCGCCGGCCCGACACCCCATGTACCTGGAGTACTACGGCCTCGAACAGGCGCCGTTCTCGATCACGCCCGACCCGCACTACGTGTTCCTCAGCGAACACCATCGGGACGCGCTGGCGCATCTGCTCTACGGCATCCAGCAGGGCGGCAGCGGCGGATTCGTGCAGCTCACCGGCGAAGTGGGCACCGGCAAGACCACGCTGAGCCGGCTGTTGCTGAACCGGCTGCCCGAGAACACCCACGCCGCGCTGGTGCTGAATCCGCGGCTGGACCCGGTGGAACTGCTGCAGACGATCTGCGAGGAATTGCGCCTGCCGGTCGGCAAGCCCGCATCCGCGCTGTCGGCCGCACCGACGTCGGGCAAACGCAAGGGCAAAACCGCCGCGCCCGCGGCCGCGCGCGCGCTCCCGACACCAGGCGGCAAGGCGCTGTTCGACGCGCTGAGCGCCTATCTGCTCGATGCCTATGCGAAGGGCGATCGCGTGGTGCTGATCGTCGACGAGGCGCAGAACCTGTCGACCGAAGCGCTGGAGCAGGTGCGCCTGCTCACCAATCTCGAAACCGAAACCCAGAAGCTGCTGCAGATCATCCTGATCGGCCAGCCGGAGCTGCGCGAAACCCTCGCGCGGCCGGAACTGCGGCAACTCGCGCAGCGCATCACCGCGCGCTATCACCTGCGCCCGCTCGACGAAGCCGCGACCGCGGCCTATCTGCGCCATCGGCTCAACACCGCCGGCGCGAAGCGTTTTCCGTTCTCGCAGGACGCGGTGCGCCGCCTGCACCGGCGCAGCGGCGGCGTGCCGCGGTTGATCAACGTCGTCGCCGAGCGCGCGCTGCTCGGCGGCTATGCGCAGGATCTGCTGACGATCGACGCCCGAACCGTGGACCGCGCCGCCGAGGAAGCGCTGGCGCCGTCGTTCGCGGGGCAACGGCGCGAACTGGCGAAACTGTTCGTGATCGGCGGGCTGGCGGTCGCGGCGACGGTGCTCGCACTGGTGATCGCGCGCCCGACGACGGAACGTCGCGCGTCGCCCGCGATGCCGCGCGCGGCGAACGCATCGCTTCCGGTCGCATCGCCCGCGCCCGATGCCGACGCACTGTTGCAGCGACTGCGGACGACGCCGGCCGCATCGACGCGCGAATGGACCGGATTGCTCGCCGCATGGCAGGCGCCGGCCGCGCTGCGCGACATCTCGCCGGATGCGTGCCCCGCCGTGCCGACGCGCGGCTGGCGCTGTCTGCGCAGTCGTGCGCAACTCGAACCGCTGCTGCGGATCGACCGCCCGGTGCTGTTGCGCCTGCGCGCGGAACCGCAGGCCGCGTGGGCGACGCTGCTGGGCGCCGACCCGCGTCGCGTGCGGCTGTCGATTGATGGGGCAGCGCTCGATGTCGACCGGGTGATGCTGGCCGGCGTGTGGAACGGCGAATACCTCGCGATCTGGCCGGCACCGGATACGCTCGAAACGCGCTACGCCGCCGACGATGCCGATGCGCTCGCCTGGGTGCGAAAGCGATTGCCGCCGGGCGGCCCGACCGATACCGCCGCCGCCCTGCGCGCGTTCCAGATCCGCGCGGGACTGCGCGACAGCGGCACGCTGGATGCCGACACCCTGTTCGCGCTCACCGCCGGCGATCCCGGCCCGCGCCTCTCCGCACGGCGGGAGTGACCGATGTCCTTCATCCTCGATGCCCTGCGCAAATCCGAAGCCGCACGTCGCCGCAGCGAAGCGCCCGATCTGTTCGCGGCCATGCCG
This sequence comes from uncultured Lysobacteraceae bacterium, assembly GCA_946480825.1. The sequence goes on along the minus strand of CAMLLG010000010.1, from coordinate 31,201 downwards.
CAGACGGCCGAGCCCCAACGCGCGCGGCACCCATGGCCGCTGTGGGCCATCGCCGGCATCGGCGCGCTGTCGCTGATCGTCGCGATCTGGCTGGTGTCGCGCCCACCCGCGACGCAGGCACCGATGACATCGACCGCGGGCACGGCGCGCGTCGAAAGCGCGGAAGCGGAGACCGTCGATGCGCCGGTCGCGCCGGTCGAGGCCATCGCCGCAACGTCCCCCGCGGAAACGTTGCCCGTCGTCGAACGCCCCACGACACCCGTCGCACCGGTGGCGACGCCACCCGCTGTCGCGTCGGTGCCGGCGCCATCACCATCCACATCGCAATCGACGGCGCCGAACGACACGCCGCGCGATCTGCCGCCACCGCCCGCGCCGCTGCCCCCCGCACCGCCCGCGAGCGATCAGCCGATCGCGCTCGCCGATCTCGACCCGGCCACGCGCAACCAACTGCCGCCGCTGAAGCTCAGCATGCATCTGTGGAACGAAACCGCGTCGGCGCGTTTCGTGATTCTCGACGGTCAACGCCTGAAGGAAGGCGACGTACTCGGCGAGCTCGTGATCGAACGCATCACCCGCGACGGCGCGGTGCTGGTCTGGCGCGGCGGGCGATTGAAGATCGCGCTGCAGTAGGTCTCAGTCCTGAGGGCATCATTACCTTCGCCGATGAAGCACTGCTCTTTGATTTCATTCCAAGGCTTTTCCAAATCTACGATGGATATTTCTTCGGCAGCCAGGAATCCACATCGGCGGCCAAGAGATGGGTAGCGACCACAAACAGAATGCATCTCGGCAAACTGCATCGTCCCGACGAGCAATCCAAAACGACGCACCCCCCCTGGACCGAAGACCCGGCGGGCGGCGCACAGGATGTGCGCCGTTTTTCGACGAGGCAGGGATGCCTCGTCGAAAAATCCCGACCACAATCCCGATGGCAGATTTGAATCGGAGTTGAACTCGCCCGCCAAAGAAAGTCACTCGCGCACCAGCGCGAAAAAGACTGCAGGCGTTACCTGAAAACCAGGACTACAGACAAGCATTCCAAGAAAAAATCAACCGGCATCGTCGCAGTCGTACAGCCGCATCAGATCCGGCAGCGTCCGGCCGGGCTCATCGCGGAAACGCGCGTCGAGGATCTCGATATCGCGGATGCGATCGACGCGGAAATTGCGGAAGTCCTCGCGCGATTCGCACCAGGCCGCGAGCGTCCACACCTGGCCCCAGAAAAAACAGCCGAGCGGACGCACCGTGCGCACGCTGGCATCGTCCTTGAGATCGAGATAGGTCAGACGCAGCTTGATCCGCTGTTCGGTCGCCTGCCGCAATTGCTGCAAACGCCTGCGGGTCTGCGCATCGGGGCCGACCGGCGGCGCGAACACGCTCAGGCTTTCCGCCGCCGCGCGTTCCGCGGCCGGCAACACCGCGAGGATCTTCGCCAGCGCATCGTCGGCGCCCGCCGCGAGCGCGGTGTCGATGCGCGGCTGGGCGATGCGCACGCAGGCCACCAGCGCCTGCGCTTCGCGCGCGTCGAACATCAGCGGCGGCAGATCGAAGCCGCGGCGCATGCGGTAACCGACGCCAGCCTCGCCGTCGATCGGCACGCCCTGCGCCTGCAGCGCGGCGATGTCGCGATAGATCGAACGCGGCGAGATGTCCAGACGCTCGGCGAGGAAGGCGGCCGTCGTCAGGCGACGGCCGCGGATGAGTTGCACGATCTGGAACAGGCGGTCTGCGCGGCGCATGCGGGCGATCTCTTCGATGGACGTCGCCGCCGCATCGACACCGGCGATTCCGTCATTCGCCCATGTAGCAGCAGTTGAGCTTGTTGCCGTCGAGGTCGCGGAAATACGCGGCGTAGAAACCGGGGGAACGCTGGCCCGGCGCGCCCTCGTCGGTGCCGCCCAGTGCGATCGCCCTGGCGTAGACGCGATCCACCTGCTCGCGGCTGGTCGCGCCCAGCGCCACCATCGTGCCGTTGCCGACGCTCGCAGGCTCCTTGTTGAACGGCCAGGTGATGCCGAGACCGGCGCCGTGCTCCGAATTGCCCCAGGCGATGTAGTAATCGGGCTCTTCCATGAAACGCTGGGCGCCGAGTTCGGCAAGCACCGCGTCGTAGAAGTCCGCGGCGCGCGCGAGGTCGTGGGTGCCGAGGGTGGTGTAAGCGATCATGAGAGGTCTCCGGAAAGGGAATCCGCAGTCTGCGCGACCCCTGCTGACACCCCGGTGTCAGCAGGCACGGGACGGGCTCGTTGTGGCAACACCGAACAAGTCCATCGTGGACTTGTTCAGTGGTCGCGAGCCCGAAGTGAATTCGGACTCGCTCCCGCGAATCAATCACTTACATGATCGATTCGCGAGCGGCACATCCATGTGCCGCAGCAACGCCGACTTTTGCGGCGTTGCCTTATGCTACCCCACACCGCGCGGCCATCCGCCGCCCTTTTCATCGATGCGCCCATGCCGACGCTCCATTTCGAACTCGACCGCGATCACGTCGAACTCCATCAGTTGCTCAAACTCACCGGCGTCTGCGACAGCGGCGGCGCCGGCAAACAGCTGGTCGCCAGCGGCGAAGTCCGGGTCGACGGCATCGTCGAGCTGCGCAAGACCTGCAAGATCCGCAGCGGACAACGCGTCGAAATCGGCGACATCGCGATCGAAGTCGTCGCCGGCTGAGCGCCTGTTTGGAATCTCGACGCACCTGAAAGATCGCCGGTAGAGCGGCCTTCAGGCCGCTGATCTCTGCTGGTGAATCAGCGGCCTGAAGGCCGCTCTACCGATACGTTCGTCGTAGATTTTGCACAGGCTCCGAGCGCCTGTTCAGGCCAGCGGCAGTTCGCGTTCCGCCTGGCAAAGCAGATCGTGCAGGACGCGTACCGACTCGGCGTCGGCATCGTTCGCACCGCTACCCAGGGTTTCGAGATAACGGCAGGCGGCGTAGCCCTGCGCTTCGCGATCGTAGCTTTCGACCCAGGCGCGCCGCGCCGGCAGCGCCGCGTGCTCGGGCCGCCACGCCGACGAGTACGGCGGATGCAGGCGCGGCAGGCCCATGCGCCAGGGTTTCGGCGTGACCCGCGCGCGGAAACAGTTCTGCTTGAAGCACATCCGCGCGTACAGCGGGTCGACGCCGAGCGCATCGAAACACGCGCGCACGGCCTCTTCTCGCGGATCGAAGCGGCGATGCAGCGCGAGCAGCCGCAGACCGGCCGGCGTGCGGTACACGCGCAGGCGCCAGTCGGGATGCGCGACCACGAACCGGCGCACGCGTTCCAGCGCGAGACGCTCGCGACCGCCGCGCAGCGCGACGCCGACCTTGCGCAGCGCACCCGGCAGCGGCACGCCGAGCAGCAGCGACGCGAAGAACGCGACGACCAGCGACGCCACGACCGAGACCTGCAGCACCGCGATCAGCGCGATGGCCACCGGCGCGAACACGCAGACCATCGCCAGCAGCACCTGCCGCGGACGACTGCGCTCGGCGAAATCGATGTCCGCGAACAACACGTCCGGCGTGTTCAGGCACAGCGCGCCGTAACCGGTGCGGGTGATCACGCTGTCGCCGTGGCGATCGACGATCTCCTCGCGGATCGGCACGCCCTCCGCGCCGTTGTAGGCGACGCGACGTTCGCGGCGCGGCAGCGTCTCGCCCGACAGCACCCGATCCATCGCTTCGCGCACGCGCGCATCCGCATGCGCCTGCGCGTCCGCGTCGCCGATGTCGGACCAGCCGAAACGGCGCAGCGTGATCGTGCGCCGGCGTTCGCGGTGCTGCAGCCGGGCCTCGGCCCAATAGGTCGGAATGCGCATCGCGGTGTCTCGGGCGTGGGTCGCGTGTCGGGTGCGCGTGGTCGGTGCGCGCAATCAATGCATGGACAGATGCTGGCGCAGGAACCCCAGCACGCGGTCGTAGTATTCGCGGCGGTTGTCCTCGCCGTAGATGCCGTGGGTCTCGTCGGTGAAGAACAGGGTCTCGATCGGCTTGCCCGCTTTCTGCATCGCCGCCACCATCGCCCTGGCGTGTTCGAACGACACTCGCTGATCGTGCTGTCCGTGCACCAGCAGCAACGGCGCCTCGATCCGATCCACGTGCCGGACCGGTGATTGTTCGAACAGCGCCTTCTCGTCGTCGCCGACCGCCTCGTCGAGATAATGCCGGCCCCATTGCGTGCGCTGGGTATCGCCCCACTTGCGGGTGACGACCAGATTCGTCGCGCCTGCGGTCGAAATCGCGCAGCGATACAGATCAGGCGCGCGCGCGACGCCCATCAGCGACGCATAACCGCCGAAACTCGTGCCCCAGAGGCAGACGCGAGTGGCATCGACGCGACCGCTCGCCATCGCCCAGCGCGTGGCGTCGACGATGTCGCCCATGATCTTCAGACCCCACTGGCGATAGCCGGCGCGCTCGAACGCCTGGCCGAAACCGTCGGAACCGCGATAGTTCACCCGCAGCACCGCATAACCATTCGCCGCGAGCAGTTGCGATTCTTCGTCGTAGGCCCACTCGTCGCGCACGCCGAACGGGCCGCCGTGCGGCATCACCACCAGCGGCGGCGGCGACGCAGCGGCAAGCGGCAGCGTGAGATAGCCGTGCAGTTCGAGGCCATCGCGGGCGGTGAAGACGATCGGTTCGTTGCGCGCCAGCGCCTGCGGATCGAGCCACGGCTTCTCGCGCGCCACCAGATCCATGCGCCGGGTGTCGCGATCGAGCATGTAGAAACTGCCGGGGTCGCGATCGCTCCACACCTTGACCACGACATGCCTGCCGTCGCGCGAACCGTCGATGAAGGCGACCGCATCCTCGGGAAAGGCCGCCTCCATGCCGCGCAACAACTTCGCGTCGGGATCGGACGGGTCCCAGAAACGCGCGCGCGGCACGCCGAGCCCGTAAGCGGCGCCGATCGGCTGGCGACCATCGGCCGACCAGACCACGAATGCGGGATCGAGTTTCGGGTCGCTCATCGCGACCGTGCGTTCGCCGGTCGCGAACGTCAGTCGCTCGATCCGGTCCGGCCCGTCCTTGCGCTCGACCTGCAGGAATACCTGGGCATCGTCGCGCGAGGTGCCGATCAACGCGATCTCGACGCCGCTCCGCGCTTCGTCGTTGAAGATCTCCCAGGCCTCGCCGCGCCGGATCCACACGCGCTGGCTGCGGTCGTCGTCCCACGCGGTCGCGAACAGCACGCGTCCGGCGTTGTCGGTGAAGAACTCCGCGCCCACCGCGGGCGCATCGGCGATCCGCGGACCGTTCACGCCGCCCTTGGTGTCGACTTTCTGGAGGTAGGTGAGGCAACCCCTGCGGGTCGCCTTCGCGCAGCGCTCGATCAGCATGTGCTCGTCGTCGTCGACCAGGGTGTCGACGATCCACGCGGAGATCCCGCGCTTGCCGGTGCCGTCGACATTGATCGCGACCACGCGCGGATCGGTGTAGTACTGCTGGAACATGTCGCCGCCCCAGCGGGTCTGGACGAACAGACGTTCGTCGCCGACCCACCAGACCCGGCTGATTTCGGACTTTTCCTCGGGATCGAGCACCCGGACCAACTTGTTGGTCTCGCGGTCGATGATCGCGAGCAACACCCGGTTCTGTTTGTTCTCGGCCTTGCGCACCGTCGCGGCGACGTAGCGGCCGTCGGGGGAAATCTTCACCAACCCGTGCAGCGAAGGGCGGAGCACTTCTTCGACCGTCGGCGGCTTCGCCGCCCAGGCCTGCGCACAGCACAGCGATATCGCCAGTACGACACTCCGCATTCCCGCCCCCGCGCCACCCGTCATGCCGACAGTCGATCAAATCCGCGGGAAGCTGACAAGCGTGTCGTGCGATCGACCGGCGGCGCAGGCGGCGGAACGAACTCAGTCCTCGCGCGGCGGACCCTTGCGGTGCGGCTTCTTCGGCCCGGGTTTGAAGCCGCCCGGCCTGAACCCGCCAGGCTTGGCGCCCGCGGGTTTCCCGGCACCCGGCGTGAAGCCGCGCGGCTTGAAGCCCTGCGACTTCGCACCGCCGCCGTCGTACTCGTCGAGCTTCTGCAGGCGCAGCGCCTGGCCGGCCACGCGCACCTTCTTCAGGTGCATCAGCAGCGGCTTGGGCATGCCTTCGGGCAGATCGAGGATCGAATGATCGTCGTGGATGTCGATACGGCCGATGTACTTGCTGTCGAGGCCGGCCTCGTTGGCGATGGCGCCGACGATGTTGCCCGGCTTCACGCTGTGCATGTGGCCGACTTCGATGCGGTAGGTCTCCATCCCCGCTTCCGGCGGCTGGCGCGGGCCCACGTCCTTCTTCGGCCGCGGCGCGCGCTCTTCGCCGTCGCCGCGAGGCGCACGCTCGCCGCCAGGACGCTCGCTGCGTTCCGGTCGCGGCTCGCGCTGGGCACGTTCGGCGTATTCGCGGCGCTGCTGGAATTCCTGCGGCTCACGCTTGCGCTCCGGCGCCAGCAGCAGCGGCGTGTCGCCCTGCAGCAGTTTCGCCAGCGCGGCCGCGATCTCGATCGCCGGCACGTTGTGTTCGCGCTCGTAGCGTTCGACCAGTTCGCGGTACAGCCCCATCTCGCCGCCGCTGTTCTCGTCCAGCGCCAGCGTGTCGGTGATGCGGGCGAGAAATTTCGTCACCCGCGCGTCGTTCACGCTTTCGACCGTCGGCAGCTGCATTTCCGCGATCGGCTGGCGGGTCGCGCGCTCGATGGCGCGCAGCATGCTCTTCTCGCGCGGGCTGACGAACAGGATCGCCTCGCCGCTGCGCCCGGCGCGGCCGGTGCGGCCGATGCGGTGGACGTAGCTCTCGGTGTCGTAGGGAATGTCGTAGTTCAGCACGTGGCTGATGCGCTCCACGTCGAGGCCGCGCGCGGCCACATCGGTGGCGACCAGGATGTCGAGCTTGCCGTCCTTCAGCTGCTGGATGGTCTTTTCGCGCTGCGCCTGCTGCACGTCGCCGTTGATCGCGGCGGCGGCGAGGCCGCGCGCCTGCAGTTTCTCGGCCAGTTCGTCGGTCGCCGATTTGGTCCGCGCGAAGATGATCATCGCGTCGTAGGGTTCGGCTTCGAGGATGCGGGTCAGCGCGTCGAGCTTGTGCAGACCGCTGACGAACCAGAACCGCTGGCGGATGTTGGTCGCGGTGGTGGTCTTCGCGGCGATGGTGACTTCGGCCGGGTCGCGCAGATAGGTCTGGGCGATGCGGCGGATCTGCGACGGCATGGTCGCCGAGAACAGCGCGACCTGGCGCTGCTCCGGCACTTTCTTCAGCACCGTCTCGACATCGTCGATGAAGCCCATGCGCAGCATCTCGTCGGCTTCGTCCAGCACCAGCGCCTTGAGGTCGGACAGATCCAGCGTGCCGCGTTCGAGGTGATCGATCACCCGGCCCGGGGTGCCGACGACGACGTGCACGCCGCGCTTCAGCGCCTGCAACTGCGGGTAGTAACTCTGGCCGCCGTAGATCGGCAGCACGTGGAAGCCGGGGAGCTTGTGCGCGTAACGCTGGAAGGCCTCGGCCACCTGGATCGCGAGTTCCCGGGTCGGCGCCAGCACCAGCACCTGCGGCGTATGTTTCGACAGATCGAGGCGCGAGAGCAGCGGCAGCGCGAAGGCCGCGGTCTTGCCGGTGCCGGTCTGGGCCTGGCCGAGCACGTCGCGGCCGGCCAGCAGCGCGGGAATGGTCGCCGCCTGGATCGGGGACGGCGTTTCGTAGCCGACCTCCTGGACTGCGGCCATGACCGCTTCGGACAGGCCGAGATCGGCGAAACGCAGGGAAGGAACTTCGGTCGACATTGCGGCACATCCACGGCTGACAGCCGGGTATTGTGCGCCCTCGCGGTGGGGCATTGACTCAGGGCGGCGAACGGCATGCGCAGCGGATGCTGCATCGCAACAATCAATCTCATTGAAATCATGCACTTACGGCAAGCACATGCATCGACATCGTGCGGGCAATGATGTGCAGGCACATCCGGCCAGCGCGGATTCCGCCGCAGAAGCGCGCCAACGCGGCGGCGCGGCGCGGACGATGCGCCCGCTCAGAGCGCTTCGGATTCGACGATACGCACGCCCGGCGGCGCGGCGATCGCGGCATCGAGCAGGCAACGCGCGATGCGTTCCGCCGGCACCACGCGGTAGCGTTTCGGCACCCAGGGTTCGAACGCGAGCAGCGTCACCATGCCGAGATGTTCCAGCGGCCGCCGTCGCTCGCGCTCACCGCCGATGATCGACGGCCGCACCAGCGTCAACGACGGATAACCCAACGCTTCCACGCCGCGCTCGGCCTCGCCCTTGCAGCGCAGATAGAACGCGCGGGCGGCGGGATCGGCGCCCACCGAGGAGTTCAGCGCGAACGCGCGCGCGCCGGCTGCGCGGGCGTGCGTGGCGACCGCGAGGACATGGTCGACATCGACCCGGCGGAACGCCGCCTCCGAGCCGGCATCGCGGATCGTGGTGCCGAGCGTGCAGACCACCGCGTCCACCGACCACCATGCGGCGTCTGCCGGCAGCGCTTCGAAGTCGACGACCGGGTTGTCGAGTTTCGCGTGCGGCGGCAACGCGCGCCGGGTCGGCGCGACGACCTGCGACACGCGCGGGTCCGCCAGCGCCGACGCCAGCGCATGACGACCGACCAGCCCGGTCGCGCCGACGATCAGCAGGCGGCTCATGGCGGCGCATGCTCGGTTTGGGACGGCTCGGGCTGGGCAGGCGCGGTTTCGGCCGGAGCCGCATCCACCGCTTCGGCAGGACCATCGGGCGCATGCCGCGCCAGCACGCTGCGCAGAGCATCCAGCCTCACCGGCTTGGTGAGGTATTCGTCCATGCCCGCCTCCAGGCAACGGCGGCGGTCGTCGGCCATCGCATGCGCGGTCAGCGCGACGATCGACAACCGCGGGCGGCGTTCGGCGAGTTCGATCTGGCGCCAGCGCCGGGTCGCGGCGTAACCGTCGATGTCCGGCATCTGGCAATCCATCAGCACGACATCCCAGCGCTCGCTCCGCATCCGCTCCAGCGCGCGCGCACCGCTGCCCGCGCACTCGACGCTGCAGCCGTCGCGCTCCAGCATCAACTTCACCAGCGATGCGTTCAGCGCGTTGTCCTCGACCACCAGCACACGCAGGCCTCCGATCGCCCGGGCCGACGCCGCGACACCCTGCGCGCTGTCGGTCTCGCGTGCAGCTGCGGCCGGGTGCCCGGCCAGATACGCTGGCAGCTCGGCTTCCGGCACGGTCACCGCGAACCGGCTGCCGACGCCCGGCTCGCTGTCCAGATCGATGCGTCCGCCCATCAACGCGATGAGGTCGCTGGAAATCTTCAGGCCGAGGCCGGTGCCCGAATGCGCGCGGCTGACCGAATCGTCGCCCTGCTGGAACGCCGAGAAAATCCGCGTGCGCTCGTGTTCGGGAATACCCGGGCCGGTATCGGCGACCACGATCCGCAGCGCCTGCGGCGCATCGCCGCCGGGCAGCAGTTCGACCTCGATCCGCACGCCGCCGGCCGCGGTGAACTTGATCGCGTTGCCGACCAGATTCACCAGCACCTGACGCAGGCGCGCCTGGTCGCCGACGAAGCGCACGGGCACATCGGGCGAGCAGTCGGCGGCCAGCACCAGCGATCTGGCCTCGGCTTCGGGCGCGAACATGTCGAGCACGCCCTCGATGAGCCGGCGCGGCGCGAAGGGCGCGGGGTGAAGCACGATCTTGCCGGCTTCGACCTGCGACAGATCGAGGACATCGCTGATCAGGGCCAGCAGCGATTGCCCGGCGCGGTGGATGCTGTGCGGCAACTGCCGGTGCTGCGGCGCGTCCGGCGCCTCGGCCAGCAGCTCGCTCATGCCGATGATCGCGTTCAGCGGCGTGCGCAGCTCATGGCTCATGTTGGTGAGGAAGGTGGACTTGGCGCGATTGGCGCCATCGGCGCGGTCGAGCGCCTCGCCGAGGGTCCGGGTCATCGCGGTCAGTGCGATGCGCTGGGCGATGTTGTGCTGGATGGTGCCGCTGACGACGAAGCCCTGCCGCAACAGGAAGGCCGTGAAGAAAGACGCGGCCATGCCGGCGACGACGAAGTCGGGCTGGCCCGAGAGCATGAAATACAGCGCGAACGGCCCGATGTTGCACAGCACGTAGGCGGCGTGCGCGGGCCACCACGCGCCGAAGCTGCTGGTCGCGGCCGCCGGCATGCTGATCAGCAGGAACGCGACGACGAAATACAGATCGCTGTGGCCCAGGGGAAACAGCACGGTCGATGCGACGCCCCAGACACCGCCGCAGAGCGCACCGAGCAGCATGCAGCCGATCGGCGTCGCCGCGAGACGTTCGCTTTCGCCCGGTCGTTCTTGCGCCGGCGGCGTCGCCAGCCAGATGCGCAGCGCCGAGGCCACGCCGACCGCCACCGCCCAGGCGACGAGATGTTCGCGGGGATGCACGTCGCGCAGGGTGTAGAGCAACAGCACGGCCACGGCGAGGGTCGCGAAGGCACCGGCACGCCCCTGCGCCAGCACCAGTTGCCGGCACTCGTTGGCGATGCGCTGCCGAGTCTCGACGGACCCTGCGGTGATCATGCCCCCTCCCCATCCTGCCCCGATGCCGCGCCATGGCGGCCGGTGCCTACGATACCGGTCGGGCCGCATCGCGGCGAGCCGGCCGGCAGGGCGGCCGAGCGGGCAGATCGAGCCAACCGGTCGAGCAGGATGTGGGACGCACGCCCCGTTTTTCGCAGGGCGCTGGCGACGCGATGTCGGTGCCGCCAAAATCTCATCGCGGGACAGCTGTCACCCGCCTGACGTGGATCGAACCTGAACGGGGCCGCGGAGGCGGCTGTCCTTCGGCAAGCGCGATCTCCGTAATGAATGGGCAGACCGGCAGGCACCGCCGGGCACGATCCACGCGGTACCGCAACTGCGGTACCGCATAGCGATACAACCCGCCCTCCGATCCATTTCCCGAAATAAGGACATCCCATGATCAAACGTCTCTCCATTCTGATCGCCGCCTCGCTGCTCAGCACCTCCGCCTTCGCCGCCGACGGCTGGACCGGCTGGTATGTCGGCGCCAACGCCGGCCACGGCAGCGCCGAATCCGAAACCCGGACCACACTCGGTGGCCAGTGGAGCAGCGAATCCGCGGCACTGCGCGACGAAGTGGTCGCGCAGATGTCCGACGACCTCGACGCCAGCGGCGGCGCCTACGGCCTGCAGTTCGGCTACAACCACGACTTCGGCGGTTTCGTGCTCGGCGGCGAACTCGACTACAGCCAGCTGAACATCGACGATTCGAGCGTCACCGGCCCGCTCGCCACCACCGTGTTTCCCTCGCTGAGCTACACCACCGTCAATGCGGTCGAACTCAACGATCAGATCAGCCTGCGCGTGAAACTCGGCTACGCCGCGGACCGTCACTTCTTCTACGCCACCGCCGGTGCGACCCGGGTCGATGTGGATGCCGCGTCCGGCATCGCCAGCAACGGCGGTTACGCCAAGGCCGGCGGCGCGTCCGACCGCCTCGACGGCACCCAGTACGGCGTCGGCTACGAATTCGATTTCGGCAACCAGTGGTCGATCCGCGGCGAATATCTGCGCACCGACCTCGACGACATCCGCTACGACACCGTCTACCTGCCGGGCAGCACCTTCGTCACGCCCGCCTACACCGAATCGGTGCGTCAGGACGTGGACTTCGACACCATCCGCATCGGCGTCAACTACCGCTTCTGATCGCGATTCCGCTTTTTCCAGCACGTATCGGCGATACCCCTCGGGCCCGGAATTCCGGGCCCGATTTCATTGTGTAGCCCGGAATTCCGGACCCGATACCGTTGCGCCGTCCGCGACGGCCATCGCGCTCGACGGCGCAGTGATCGCATCCGAAACGAGACGCGCATCTCATCCGGAAACCGCGCAGGCACGACGGCGCGACGCCGACTTTTCGCAAACGGCTGTTGCAGGGCAACAGATCGCTGCGCCGGCGCATGCCGCGTCGGCGACAAGACCGCGGCCACGACGCCCGACGCGATCCGCATGCATCGCCTGCATTTCACGAGACGCCACGCTGCGCACGGTAGGGCGGAGCGCCATCGGCGGAGTCGAGCGCGCGCGTCGGTCGTACGGGCGACGCTTGCAAAGCGCCGGGATTCGCGGCACACACATGGTTCCCCACCCCTTGCCGCAGCCCGCGGCCCACCCGGTCGACACGATGCGACCGCGCCACCCCGACATGGAGACGCCATGACCGCTCGTCTGTTGTTGCCTGCCGCGCTTCTGCTCTGCCTCGCCGCTCCGCTGTCCGATACCGCCCTCGCCGCGACCGCCGATGCCGGCGCGCCGTCCATCGAAGACGATCGTCCGCACTTCGTCACCATCCACTATCGCAACCGCGCCCAGCTGCAATCGCTGGCCGCGCGCTTCCAGCACATGATCGTCGATCGCGCGCAGCGCACCGTGCGCACCGAGGCCACGCCCGCAGACATCGACGCGATCCGGCGCACGGGCCTGCGGGTCGAGATCGACCGGGCGTCGACCGAGCGCATCCGCAGCGTCGAAAGCGCGATCGGCAGCGGCGGCTTCGGCACCCGCAGCATTTCCGGCTATGCCTGCTACCGCACCGTCGAGGAGACCTACGCCACCATCGACCAGCTGGTCGCGAACAAGCCGGCGCTGGCCAGCGTGTCCAACATCGGCCCGACCTGGCTGAAATCGCGCAACACCGGCGGCTACGACATGAAGGTGCTGCGGTTGACCAATTCGGCGACCAATGCGACCCGCCCGAACAAGCCGCCGATGGTGATGTTCGGTTCGATCCACGCCCGCGAGTACACACCGGCCGAACTGCTCACCCGCTTCGGCGAATGGCTGGTCAACGGCTACGGCAGCGACCCGGAAGCCACCTGGCTGATGGACAACTACACGTTCTATCTGGTGCTGCAGGCCAACCCCGACGGCCGCAAGAAAGCCGAGACCGGCCTGTCGTGGCGGAAGAACGTGAACAACACCAACGGCAGTTGCAGCGCCAACAGCGTCGGCACCGACCTCAACCGCAACTTCCCCTTCCACTGGAATACCGTCGCCGGCGGCTCCAGCGGCAACGCCTGCGCCGAAACCTACCGCGGCCCGCTGGCGCAGTCCGAGCCGGAAACGCGGAACCTGATGCAACTCGTCGCCGGCACGCCCAACGCCAGCGGCGTCTACGGCGGCGGCCTGTTCCCCGATCGACGCGGCGACGGCAACACCAGCGCCGCACCGGACGATTACCAGGGCATGTTCCTCGACATCCACAGCTACTCGCAGCTGGTGCTGTGGTCGTGGGGCGACACCACCGCCGCGGCGCCGAACGGACCGGCGCTGCGCACGCTGGGCCGGCGCATGGCCTACTTCAACGGCTACCGCCCGCAGCAGTCGAACGAACTCTACGGCACCGACGGCACCACCGACGACACGATGTACGGCCTGCTCGGCGTGCCCAGCTACACGATCGAACTCGGCGTGTCGTTCTTCGAATCCTGTTCGACCTTCACCGGATCGACCCTGCCGAACAATCTCGCGTCGCTGAAGTACGCCGCGCGCAATCTCACCGCGCCCTACCGCTATCCGTCGGGGCCGAACACGGTCAGCGTGTCCGCATCCAGCGCCTCGGTGCCGGCCGGCACGCCGGTGACGATCTCCGCGATCCTCGACGACGGCCAGTTCAACCAGAGCAACGGCACGGAAACCACCCAGGCGATCGCGTCGGCGAAGCTCTATCTCGACCTGCCGCCGTGGGAAGGGGGCGCGACCGGCATCGCGATGACCGCGAGCGACGGCAGCTTCAACGCCACCCGCGAGACCGTGACCGTCAGCCTCGGCACCGCCGGCTTGGCCCCGGGCCGGCACATCGTCTACGTGCAGGGCACCGACGCCTCCGGCAAGCCGGGCACACCGAACGCGGCGCTGTTGACGATCACCGACGGCGGCGGCGGCAACGTCGCGCCGGTCGCGAACTTCAGCAGTGCGGCCTCGGGGCTGACCGCCACGTTCACCGACACGTCGACCGACAGCGACGGCAGCATCGCCGCGCGCAGCTGGAATTTCGGCGACGGCAGCACCTCGACCGCGACCAATCCGAGCAAGACCTACGCGGCGGCAGGCAGCTACAGCGTGAGCCTGACGGTCACCGACAACGGCGGGCTGAGCAACACCAGGACGCAATCGGTCACGGTGAGCACGGGCGGCGCGCAGACGTACACCAACGGCACCGATGTCGCCATCGGCGACAACGCCACGGTGGAAAGCGCGATCGCGGTCTCCGGCCGCAGCGGCAACGCACCGGCGGCGACGCCCGTGCTGGTCAATATCGTCCACACCTACAAGGGCGACCTGAAGGTGGATCTGGTCGCGCCCGACGGCAGCGTGTACGTGCTGCACAACCGCAGCGGCGGCAGCGCCGACAACATCAACACGACCTACACCGTGAATCTGTCGACCGAAGCGTTGAACGGCACCTGGAAACTGCGGGTGAACGACAACGCCGGCGGCGACACCGGCCGCATCGACAGCTGGAGCATCACGTTCTGAGTCGCCACCGGCGACGACGCGATACGAAAGACCCGGGCATGCCCGGGTCTTTTTTTTCGCTTCGCACGACGCGGGCGCGGGGCGTCCGGAATTCACGAATCCGACCGCGGCGCAAGCCTTGACAACGGCTTTTCGCGGGCGACGGAAAATCTTCGAAACCCCTGTTTTTCAAGAGATTCCATCGATCGTCCGGCGTCGCAGTCCGTGCGACCCCGATGTCGATAATGAACAGCACGCAAGGACGACAACGTCATCCTCGAACGCCCGAATGCGTGCCGGGCGACACCCATCGAAGATCGCCGGAAGGAGGACAGGACGTCTTCCTTCGCAGGGACGCACTTGCCTCGCCGGCGGACTCCACGGACGGAGACCGCCGCCCCGGGAAGACGGCGCAGCGCGCGACGGCGGATGCCGAAAAGCCGCAACAGAGTAGGCGAATCATCACAAGGAGCAACACATGCCCAATCTCGTGCAGGAACTCAACAGCCTCGATTTCAGCGTCTACATCGGCGGTCCGCTGCAGGCGGCCGTGCAGGCGCAGCATGCGGCGTCGATGTCGCAGGTCAGCTTCATCCAGGAAGTCGGTTTCAAGGACGACGGCGCCGGCGGCCAGGAACTGCGCTACGTCGACTTCATCTACAAGAAGTCGGTGCCGAATCCGCATTTCAACAAGACCGCGGCGCAGTTGACGGCCGAAGGCCTTCCGGCCAATACCGACGTCACCTCGCAGTTCCTCGAACCGACCGTCACCATCAAGGTGCCGTTCCTGACCATGCTGACCATCCCGGCGCTTCGCATCGAAGAGGTCAACATCGACTTCAACGCGAAGCTGACCTCGACGGAAACCTCGAACGTCTCCAGCGAGTTCGCGGGCAGCGCGGAGCTCAGCGCCCGCTTCTGGAAAGTGAACTTCAAGGCCTCGGCCTCGTACAAGCGCACGTCCAGCAGCGGTGTGAGCACCGAACGCACCTACAACCTCGGCGTCCGTGTCCGCGCGGTCAACGATGAGATCCCGGCCGGCCTGGATCGCATCCTGACCATGCTGGAAGACAGCATCGCCGCGCTGTAACGCAAGCTGCGGGGCCGGCCGCGCGCCGGCCCCGTTTGCAAGCGCACATCGACAGCTGCACTTCACCACCCGCACACCCTTCAGGACATCGAACATGCCCACCCTCAACGAATATCTCGGCGGCCTCGTCGCCAGCATCACCGACGCGCGCGTGATCGCCGACCTGCAGACCGTGCAGGTCGCCGAGCAGTACGCGAAGCACGATCTGCTCAAGCATTTTTCCGTGCCGCGCATGCGCATCGGCGACATCGAGCTCACCATTCCGGTGGCGATCGAAGGACTGAGCGAACGTACCGGCTACCAGCTCGACCCGATCGGCAACGCCGAGTTCAAGCGCATCTGCGCGCGCGAACTCTCGCGCTTCGTCGGCTACGTGGAACTGCCGCCGGTCGCGGCCCAGAAACTGCTCTCAGCCCTCGACGCGCACATCCCGAAACTCGTGGACGGCATCCGCATCTCCGGCGACCGGATCAAGTCGATGCTGACCTTCGCGGGCGATATCGTCTCCGATCTGTTCGACATCGGCATCGAAGCGCGCCTGCACGAAGGCAAGTTCCCCGAAGGCTACGCTCAGGACGACATCACCAAGCGTTGCCACGAGCTCGGCCTCGGTCTGGTGACCGGCGTCGTCGACAAGCCGGTGCTCGACCAGCTCGCCGTGATCGCCGAATCCCATCGCCTGCGCGAGCAGCGCCCCGAAGACATCATCCACATCCGGATGAAGCTCGGCGAGGA
Organism: uncultured Lysobacteraceae bacterium; assembly: GCA_946480825.1. The sequence goes on along the minus strand of CAMLLG010000010.1, from coordinate 14,882 downwards.
CGGCATGGAATGGCAGACCTCGGAACGCAGCGACGGCACCATCGAACGCAAGCTGATTCCGGAGTAAGCCGCCATGCTGAGATCGAAACTCCAGCTCGTCCGCCAGATGTCCGAGCAGTTGCTGCGCGTGCCCATGCTGGTGCGTGGCTTCGAACGCAAATCGCCGACCGCGCTCGACGATCTGCTGCGCTGGATCGACGCATCGGAAGCGCTGCTGTCGGGACACGGCCTGGTCGCGGCCGCCGACCTCGCCGGCCACAAGTCGCGCATCCTCGCGGCCGAATACGACGAACAGCGGCGCGGCACGCTGCGCCGCCGCCAACAGGCCATCGCCATCGGTCTGATGCACGAACTGCAGCAGTCCGCACAGGATGCGCTGCGACCGCACGCAGCGAAGGTGCAGCAAGGCCGCGACCTGGCCCGGCAACTGCTGCAGATCGTCGCCCAGAGCGGTGCCGTGCATTACGACCCCGCCAACGACATGACGACGATGGTCGATCAGGTCTGGATGCTGTGCACCGGGCACGAGCAGCTGAAACCGCTGGCCGCGCAATTGCGCACGCTGTTGTCGTCCGACGACATCCGTCTGCTGCTCGTCGAGGAAATCGAACCGCTCGATTTCCCGCTGCCATCCGCGGCGCGCTGACGACCGCGCCCTCCGCCGCCCGGATGCGGACGCATCCGGGCCACGCGGCGATCCGACCACCGCACCTCGACACACGAATGGACCACTCGGCGAACGACGCACACGCAAGCGACTCACGGAGGCCCCATGCCGGACCGCAACGACATTCTCTGGTTCAAGCGCCAATTCGCCGAACGCATCGCGTCGGCAGTCGCCGGCACGCCGCTCGGCGTCGATCTGGTGGTCGCCATCGCCTGCCAGGAAACCGGCTTCATCTGGTCGACCCTGCGACGCAGGCGCATGTCGGTCGCGCGCATCCTTGCGCTGTGCGTCGGCGACACGATCGATGCCCGGCCCGACGGCAGCGGCCGCCCGTTCCCGAAGCATCGCGCCGATCTGCTGTCGCATCCGCAGGGCGACGCGATGTTCGCGATCGGTCGCCAGGCGCTCGTCGAGATGGCGGCGCATATTCCCGGCTACGAACGCTCGGCCGCCGACCCGGACAAGTTCTGCCGCGGTTACGGCCTGTTCCAGCGCGACCTGCAGTTCTTCCGCAGCGATCCCGACTATTTCCTGTCGCGCCGTTACGCGCGCTTCGACGACACCCTGGCGATGTGCATCGCGGAGCTGAAGCGCGGCCTGCGCACGCTCGGGCTGTCCAACCGCAAACGCCTGGACGACGAAATGCTCGCGCGCGTCGCCATCGTCTACAACACCGGCCGCTTCCGCCCGGAGCGCGGCCTGCGCCAGGGCCATTTCGACGGTCAGCGCCATTACGGCGAATCCGTGTTCGCGTTCCTGCGCCTGTCGAAGACCGTGTCGATCGACGACGCGCCGCCGGCGCTGTCACCGCCGCGGCCGGGCGAAGCCATCGTGCCGCCGCCGACGCCGCCGAGCGCCACCGGTCCGTCCTTCCGCGTCGACACCCGCAGCACCACGCTGCGCCTGCGCAGCCAACCGCGGCGCAGCACGCCGCCGATCGCGAACGTGATCGCCGATCTGCCCGACGGTCATCCCGTGCGCGCGATCACCGGGCGATCGGTACAAGGCTTCCTGGAGATCGAAACGACGCTGCTCGGTGCGCATCTGCGCGGCTTCGCATCGACCGCATTCCTCGTCCGCGACGAACGCATCCGCGGCATTCCGGTGACGACGCCGGCACCGACACCGCCGAAACGCGGGATCGTCGCCGCGCACCTGCCGCCGCCCGCGGGCAGAGTCGTTCGTCGCAACGCGCTCGCCGACGCGCATTCGCTCGACGAACCCGACCGCCCGGCGCGCCGCGGCGGCGATGCCGGCGCCCTGCGCGACGCGTTGGCGGCGATCGTCGACTGGCTGGCCTGCGATGCGCGCGAGCATCTGCGCTACCAGCCGCGCGAAGGCGCGACGTTCTGCAACGTCTACGCGCACGATTACTGCCATCTCGCCGGCGTCTACCTGCCGCGGGTGTGGTGGACGCAGGCGGCGCTGCTGCGCATCGCCCGTGGCGAACGCGTGCCGGTGCGGATCGGCGCGACGGTGCGCGAGATGCGCAGCAACGATCTATGCCAGTGGCTGCGCGATTTCGGCCCGGATTTCGGCTGGCGCCGCACCGGCAGCGCGACCTCGCTGCAGCGCGAGGCGAACCAGGGCGCGGTCGCGATGATCGCCGCGGAGCGCAAACAGAACGGTCGACCGGGCCATCTCGCGATGGTCACACCGGAAACCGCGCGACTGTCGGCGCGACGCGACGCCGCGGGCGATGTCGTCGCTCCGCTGCAGAGTCAGGCCGGCAGCGTCAATCTGCGTCGCGGCACCGGCATCGCCGAATGGTGGAAGGATGCGAAGTATTCGGATGCGGCGTTCTGGCTGCATGCATGAGCGCGGCCGGCGCCTGTCGCGCCGCATCGCTCAGTTGGTGATCGCCTGGCTCAACTCGGCCCAGTTCGGCGGCGCCGGCCATTCCGCGGTCTGATTGCCGGCGAGGATGCGGCGCAGATCGTGACGATCGAGCTGCGGCGCCAGGGTCACCAGCAGTTCCACCGTGTAATCGCGCAGCACGCGTTCGCGCGGCAGGACCGCCCACGCGGTGCATTCGGGAATCGCGTCCGGCGCGGCCAGCGCGACCAGATCGTTGTCCTGGATCGCGCTGACCGCCATTTCCGCGAGCAGGCCCACACCGATCCCCGCGCGCACGTAGGTCTTGATCAGGTCGGCATCGCGTGCGGTCATCGCCAGTTGCGGCTCCAGACCGCGGGTGGCGAAGGCGCGGCGCAGCGAGGAATCCGGCCGGATCGAGGATTCGTAGCTCACCAGCGGATACGCGGCGAGATCCGCCAGCGTCGGACGCGCGCCGCTCTGCGCCAACGGATGCGCGCGCGGCAGCAGCACCACGCGGCGCCAGCGGAACAGCGGAATGGCGATGCCGTCGGCAGGCGCGGCGCCCGCGGTGCTGATCAACGCGAGATCGGCCTCGCCGCGGGCGAGCTGGGTCAACACGTCGCCGTCGGCGCTGGGCTGCAGATGGATGCTCAGCTGCGGGTAGGCCTGATGCACCTGCGAGATCACCGGCGGCAGCACGAAGCGGGCCTGAGTGTGGGTAGTGGCGATCAGCAACTGGCCCTGGCCGTCGCGGCGCTGGTTCGCGGCGAAGGCGCGGATGTTGGACGCCTCGCTCAGCAGCTTGCGCGCATGCGCGAGCACCTGTGTGCCGGCGGGCGTCAGCCCTTCCAGGCTGCGGCCCTTGCGCACGAACAGCAGGAAGCCGAGTTCGTCCTCCAGTTGCTTGAGCTGCTTGGACAGCCCCGGCTGGGTGGCGTGGACGTGTTCGGCCGCCGAAGTGATGTTGAAGCCGGCATCGGCGATCGCGACGAAGTAGCGCAGCTGAACGAGAGTCATGGCAGGGTCACGGCAGGAACGTTCCGGGATGCGGGATCGGAGATCTCCGGGCGACGCCCGAAAATCTCTTCATTCGAATCAAGCGATATGAATAGCAGATAACAAATCGGAATGAGTGGACCACCTTATTCCAAATGAGCATATAACCAAGCGCTGCGATCATTTCCGGCGTTTCCGTCGCGGAACTACGTTGGAATGCCCCTCCTTCCGGCGGACCGGCCATGCCCGAAGCGCAGTCCCACGCAGTTCCACTCCCGGCCGATCCGGCCCCGGAGGATGCGATGCGTGCGGACGACGCCGGAGTGCCGCCGCTCTTTCCCGCCTTTCTGGACCTGCGGGGCCGCCCGGTGCTGGTGGTCGGCGGCGGTGTCGTGGCCCGGCGCAAGATCGCCGCGCTGCTGCCGACCGGCGCCCTGATCCGGGTCGGCGCCCCCGAATTCGATCCCGAAGTCGCCGGCTGGGCCGACGAGGGCAGGATCGAGCGCCTGTCCGGCCATTTCGAGCCGGCCTGGCTCGACGGCGTCTGGCTGGCCATCGCCGCCACCGACGACGCCGAGGTCAATCGGACCGTGGCCGCGGCCGCCGAGAGCCGCAGGATCTGGGCGAACGTGGTCGACGATGCGCCGCTGTGCAGTTTCCAGGTGCCGGCGCGGATCGAACGCGGCCCGCTGCAGATCGCGATCTCCAGCGGCGGCGGCGCGCCGATGCTGGCGCGGCATCTGCGCGAGAAACTCGAAACCGAACTCGACGAGTCCCTCGGTGCGCTCGGCGACCTGCTGGTACGTCTGCGTCGCCGCATCCGCGCGGCCATTCCCGATACCGGCGCACGTCGACGATTCTTCGACGCGGTGCTGCGCAGCGAGATCCAGAGCCTGCTGCGGCGCGGCGAACACGCGTCCGCGGAACAGCGGTTGCTGACCTTGCTGAATGCCTCCGCCGAAACGCCGGTGCGCGGGCGCGTCGCGCTGGTCGGCGCCGGCCCCGGCGACGCCGGCCTGCTCACGCTGCGCGGCCTGCGCCTGCTCAACGAAGCCGACGTGATCCTGCACGATCGTCTGGTCAGCGCCGAGGTGCTCGATCTCGCGCGTCGCGATGCCGAACGGATCGAAGTGGGCAAGGAAGCCGGCCATCATCATGTCCCGCAGGAAGGCATCCACGCGCTGATGCTGGAACACGCGCGCGCCGGCAGGCGCGTGGTGCGGCTCAAGGGCGGCGACGGTTTCATCTTCGGACGCGGCGGCGAGGAACTCGAATTCCTGCGCGCGCACGGCATCGATTTCGAAGTGGTGCCGGGCATCACCGCCGCGCTCGCCTGCGCCGCCTACGCCGGCATTCCGCTGACCCATCGCGATCACGCGCAGTCGGTGCGCTTCGTCACCGCGCACGGCAAGCAGGAAGACGACGGCCTGGACTGGGTCGGTTTCGCCCGCGAGAAACAGACGCTCGCCTTCTACATGGGCGTGTCCGGGCTGGAGCGCGTGCGCGCGCGCCTGCTCGCCCACGGTCGCGCGGCATCCACGCCCTGCGCGCTGGTCGAGAACGGCTCGCGCCCCGGGCAGCGCGTCGTCGTCGGCACGCTGGACGATCTGCCCGCCTGCGCGCGTCGCCACGACATCCGTTCGCCGGCCCTGCTGTTCGTCGGCGAAGTGGCCGCGCTCGCCGCGCAGTTGCACTGGTTCGGCGCCGCGCCGGTGATCGCGTCGCACGAAACGTTCGCACCGGAACGCGACAGCGACGCACCCGCCGCAACCGCGCTCGCGGAGGCCGCGTGAGCGCGAAGCCGATCGAACCGCCCACCGCCGACACCCGGCTCGATCCCGGTCAGCGACGCCGCTGACCGTCGGCATCGCCGAATCCCGTCATTCCCACAGCACACGCTTCGTTTCAGGAATCCAGCCATGGCTCTCTACGACAACATCCTCGACACCATCGGCGGCACGCCGATCGTCCGCCTGCAACGCCTCGCGCCGAAACACGTGACGCTGTACGCGAAGGTCGAAGCCTTCAATCCCGGCGGCTCGGTCAAGGACCGCCTCGCCATCGCCATCGTGCTCGATGCCGAGAAGAAGGGCCTGCTGAAGCCCGGCGACACCATCGTCGAGGCGACGTCCGGCAATACCGGCGTGGCCCTGGCGATGGTGGCCGCGGCGCGCGGCTACAAATTCGTCGCGGTGATGACCGAAACCTTCTCGGTCGAACGCCGCAAACTGATGCGCGCCTACGGCGCCAAGGTCATCCTCACACCGGCCGCCGAGCGCGGCAGCGGCATGGTGCGCAAGGCCAGGGAACTCTCCGAGAAACACGGCTGGTTCCTCGCCAGCCAGTTCGAGAACGAAGCCAATCCCGCCTATCACCGCAGCACCACCGGCCCCGAAATCCTGCGCGATTTCGCCGGCAAGCGGCTCGATTATTTCGTCAGCGGCTGGGGCACCGGCGGCACCATCACCGGCGCCGGCGAAGTGCTGAAACTCGCGCGCCCGGACATCCGCATCATCAGCACCGAACCCGCCGGCGCAGCGCTGTTGTCCGGACAGGAGTGGAAACCGCACAAGATCCAGGGCTGGACCCCGGACTTCCTGCCCGGCGTGCTCAACCGCAGCATCGCAGACGAGATCATCCTCATCGACGATGTGGTCGCCCGCGACACGTCGCGGCGCCTCGCGGCCGAAGAAGGCATCTTCGTCGGCATTTCCGCCGGCGCGACCGCGGCCGCCGCGCTGAAGGCCGCGGAATCGGCGCCGGAAGGCTCGGTGCTGCTGACCATGCTGCCCGACACCGGCGAACGCTATCTGTCCACGTTCCTGTTCGAAGGCGTCAGCGAAGGCTCCGACGACGAGTGGCTGGCGTCGCTGGGCTGAGCGCGCACGAGCAGCTGTCGCCGAACGGAATCGGTCCATCCGCTCGCACCGACGCGGCACGCTCTCGACTTTTCCCGGGCCCACGCTGAAGCAGCGTGGGCTCACGCCGCGCAGGAACCTGTCGCGCGCATCAGGACACCGGTTCGCCGCGATACCAGCGATGCTGGGCCATCGCCAGCAGGGCATGATCTTCCGGCGTATCGCCGTACGCGTACACCTCGTCGAAAACGGCCGTATCGTATCGCTCGCGCACACGCCGGGCTTTTTCCTCGCGCACGCACTGCGCGCCCGCATAGCGTCCGGTCAACGCACCGTCGACGACTTCGAGCGACGAACAGATCAGGTCGAGCCCATGCGTGCGACACCAGGGCACGAGATAGACATCGAAGGCGCCCGACACCACGACGACTGTGTCGCCACGCGCGCGATGCCAATCGATCCGCGCCATCGCCTCGGGGCGCAGCACCGGCGGCAGCGCATCGCGCGCGAAACGTTCGCCCGCCGCGCGATAGTCGGCTTCGCGCATGCCGCTGAAGCCGGCACGCGCGATCATGGCGCGGATCGACACGCCCGAAACCCAGCCGAACCGATATCCGATCACCCACGGCGCCAACAACCACGACCACACGCGCAGTCGCGCCGGCGGCACCGCGAAGCGCACGAACGCCGGCAGCATCTCGCGGTGGGTGATGGTGCCGTCGAAGTCGAAAAGCGCGAGGTTCATCGCCATGCTCCGCATCGCGCCAGACCAGAACCGATCATGAGACGGGCGACGCTCAGGGCTTCTTGAACTCGAACGGCAACCGCCCCGTACCGGCCGCGCCCGGCTTGAGCTTGATGCGTTTGGTCCACGCGAGAATCGCCTCATCGAGCGCGGCGTTTCCGCTGAATCGGACCAGGCGCACGGCGGTCACGGCGCCGGTGTCGTCGTGGTCGACATGCACTTCCGCGGAAGCCGCGGACATCGGCGTGGACGCGAAGCGCCGCAATACCATTTCGAGCGATGGCTTGAATGCCAGCTCCGCGACCTTGATTTCCGGAATCGAACCGGCATCGTCCGGAAGCGAATCGTTGATGAAGCTGAAAGGGATCCGACCCATGCCCGCCGCTCTGGTCGCGATGCGGATCTGCTTGGCCCAATCGACGATCGCACGGTCGAGCGCACGATTCCGGGACGACTTCACGATATCGATGTCCGTCGGAAGTCCGTCGGCATCGTAGGTGATCAGCAGCACCGGCTCCGCGATCCGCAGGCCCGATGCCTTGAAGGCCGCCTCGACCGGCTCCAGCGAAGGCCGCGACAGGATCGAGACGCGCGCGTCGCCCTCGACCGGGCTCGGCGGCGGCGGAGGTGGCGGCGGAATCGTCTCCCCATGCGCCGCTACGCCGAGAAAGATCGACGCCATGAGCAGCGATCGCGCGAAACGGGCGGGAAAAATGGAGCGCATGCCGTATCGGCTCATGAGGAAGCTCCGTGATGGCAGAAAGTGACAGGCGAACGCCGAAAAAATCGAATCTGTCGAGCGGCTTCACCCCCGCCCATACACATCCTCGTACCGCACGATGTCGTCTTCGCCGAGATAATCGCCGGACTGCACCTCGATCAACTCCAGCATCTCGGTGCCGGGATTTTCGAGCCGATGCTTCGCGCCGATGGGAATGTAGGTGGACTGGTTGGCGACCAGTTCGAACACGTCGAGATTGCGGGTGACGCGGGCGATGCCGCTGACGACGATCCAGTGCTCGGCGCGGTGCGCGTGCGACTGCAGCGACAGCGAGGCGCCGGGCTTGACCTTGATGCGCTTGACCTGGAAGCGCGCGCCCATGTCGACGGAGTCGTAACTGCCCCAGGGACGCTGCACTTCGCGGTGCAGCGCGGCCTGCGAGCGTTGATCGGCCTTCAGCCGCGCGACCACCTGCTTCACGTCCTGCACTTTGTCCTTGGCGGCGACCAGCACGGCGTCGTCGGTCTCGACGACCACCAGATCGTCCACGCCGACCAGCGCCACCAGCCGGCGCGCGTAGGCATAGCTGTTGCGGCTGTCGATCGCGATCACGTCGCCGTGGTGCGCGTTGCCGTCGCCGTCCTGTTCGCTGACGTCCCACAGCGCCGACCACGAACCGACATCGTTCCAGCCGATGTCGACCGGCAGCACCATCGCGGCGTCGGTCTTTTCCATCACCGCGTAATCGATGGATTCGGACGGCGATGCCGAGAACGCGGCCTTGTCGAGACGCAGGAACTCGCCGTCGGGATCGAGGTGCTCGCAGGCCGCACTGGCGGCGGCGAGGATGTCGGGCCGGTATTTCGCGAGTTCGGCGAGAAAGCGCGACGCGCGGAACAGGAACATGCCGCTGTTCCAGTAGTAACCGCCGTCGTCGAGATAGCGCTGCGCGGTGTCGGCATCGGGTTTCTCGACGAAGCGCAACACCTTGCGCACCGCGTCTTCCGACCCGGCTGCGACCGCAGCGGCATGGATGTATCCGAATCCGGTTTCCGGCGACTGCGGCACGATGCCGAAGGTGACCAGTGCGCCAGCGTCGGCGGCGGGCGCGGCGGCCAGCACCGCGCGGCGGAAGGCCTCGGGATCGCGGACGACGTGATCCGAAGGCAGCACCAGCAGCAGCGGATCGTCGTCATCGTGCTGCGGGTCGGCGCGTGCGATCAGCGCGGCGGCGGCGATGGCCGGCGCGGTGTTGCGGCCGATCGGCTCCAGCACGATCCGCGGCGTCGGCGCACCGATCACCCGCAGCTGCTCGGCGACGAGAAAACGATGCTCCTCGTTCGCCACCACCAGCGGCGGACGCGTGGCGATGGCATCGACCCGGCGCCAGGTGGCCTGCAGCATGGTGTCGTCGCCGGCCAGCGCCAGGAACTGCTTCGGATAGGCCTCGCGCGACAGCGGCCACAGCCGGGTTCCGGACCCGCCCGACAACAACACCGGCTGCAGTTCGATCATGGCGCGCTCCCGAAAACGTGGCCCGCAGTTTACCCTGTCGCCTCCGCCGAACCGCCGCCGTCCCGCATGCACGCCGCCCCCGCTTCCGAACACGATGCCGCCCCGACCGACGGCCGCGCCGCCGCCCGCGATGCCTGGGCCAAGGCCGCCACCGGCGATGCCGGGCTGACGCTGCAACGCGCATCGATGGACGCCGGCTTCCGCAGCTACTGGCGCGGCGAGACCGTCGCCGGGCCGGCGCGCAGCGTGATCGTGATGGACTCGCCGCCGGACAAGGAAGACGTGCGCCCCTGGCTGCGCATGCGCGCATTGCTCGAAACCGGCGGCGTGCGCGTGCCGCGGGTGCTGGCCGAAGATGCGGATGCCGGCTTCCTGCTGCTGGAAGATCTCGGCCACCACACCTACCTGCATGTCATCGACGCCGACAACGCCGACGCGCTGTTCGACGACGCCGTGACCCAACTGCTGACGCTGCAGGCGGTCGCGCCGCCCTCCGATCTGCCGGCCTACGACGAGTCCCTGCTGGCGCGCGAACTGAAGCTGTTCGACGAATGGTTCCTCGGCCGCCATCTCGGCCTGACCCTGGACTGCGGCGACCTCGAAGGACTGGATCTGATCTATCGACGGCTGATCGACGCCGCGCTGGCGCAGCCGCAGGTGCTGGTGCATCGCGATTTCATGCCGCGCAACCTGATGCCCGCCGACGACGGGCCCGCGGTGCTGGATTTCCAGGACGCGGTGCGCGGCCCGATCGCCTACGACGCGCTGAGCCTGTTCAAGGACGCGTTCCTGAGCTGGCCGCAGGATCGCGTCGACGCGTGGCTCGCGCGCTATCACGCCCGCGCGCTGGACGCGGGGCTGCCGGTTCCGTCGCTGGCGCGATTCCAGCGCGACGCCGACTGGATCGGCGTGCAGCGCCACCTCAAGGTGATGGGCATCTTCGCCCGGCTGCACCATCGCGACGCCAAGCCGAAGTACCTGGCCGACGCCGCACGCTTCCTGGCCTATCTCGACGGCGTGGTGCCGAAGTACCCGGAACTGGCGCCGCTGGGCGCGCTGCTGGACCGGCACGTCCGCCCCGCCCTCGCCTGAACGCATGCGGCGTGCCGAACGGCACAGTCCGGCCGCGGCGCTTCATGGCACAGTGGCGGCGACGCTCACAGGGGGATGCAGCGCCATGAAAGCCCTGATTTTCGCCGCAGGCCTGGGCGAACGCATGCGGCCGCTCACCGACAGCACGCCGAAGCCGCTGCTGGCCGTGGGCGGGAAGCCGCTGATCGTGTGGCACCTGGACAAACTGGCGGCGGCCGGCATCCGCGACGTGGTGATCAACACCAGCTGGCTGGCGCAACGTTTTCCGGAAGCGCTCGGCGACGGCGCGCAGTTCGGCGTGCGCATCGAATACACCTATGAAGGCCCGACGCCGCTGGAGACCGGCGGCGGCATGTGGCACGCGCTGCCGCTGCTGGGCCGGGAACGCATCAGCGAAGAACCCTTCATCGCCATCAACGGCGACATCTGGACCGACTACGACTTCGCCGCCCTGCCGCGCGAACCCGCCGGCGACGCGCATCTGGTGCTGGTCGACAATCCCGCGCACAACGCGCGCGGCGATTTCAGCCTGCTGCGTACCGGACGCGTGCTGAGTTCGTCGCCCGCGCGCGACGAGATCGTCGACGGCGACGCCGGCACGCGCCTGACGTTCGCGGGCATCGGCGTGTATCGGCCGAATCTGTTCGACGACTGGCGCCGGATCATCGGCGATGCGCCCGGCGTGCGCGAAAAACCGCCACGCTTCAAGCTCGCGCCGCTGCTGCGCGCGGCGATGGACCGCGAAGGCGCGACCGGCGAACACCACCGCGGGCGCTGGACGGACGTGGGGACGCCCGAGCGGTTGACGGAATTGAACGATTCGTTGAAACGCTGAGCCCGTCGGGAAAATACCGAGGAGGAGCGTCGAGGCAGCGGTCTGAAGATCGCTCTACGATCGGAAGCGAAGCGAATCGATCAACCGCCCAACACGCTGCGCAGGAACGGCACCGTCAGCCGGCGCTGCGCGGCCAGCGATTCGCGATCGAGACGATCGAGCAGCGCGGTCAGGCTGACCAGATCGCGGTCGACGCGCTTGAGCAGCCAGTCGATGGCGGCGTCTTCCAGTTGCAGGCCGCGGCGTTGCGCGCGCAGGCGCAGCACTTCGGCACGGCCGGCATCGTCGAGGGCTTCGAGCGCGATCCGCGCGCACTGCGACAGTCGCGAACGCAGATCCGGCAGCACGAGTTCGAGCGCGTCGGGCGCGACGCGCGCGGCGTAGAGCAGCGTGCGCCCGGCATCGCGGGCACGGTTGTGCGCGTCGAACAGAGCGATCTCGTCTTCGCGATCGCCGGCCACCGCATCCAGACCATCGAGGGCCAACAGATCGGCGTGTTCGAAGGCATCCAGCGCGTCGCGCAGGCGTCCGGCGGCGGCGGCCAGCGGCAGATAAGCGGTGCGACGGCCCGCCGCCTCGGCGTCGGCGCAGGCCGCGAGCAGCAGATGGCTTTTGCCGGTCGCGGCCGGGCCGGTCAGATACACGCAGTCCGCGCTCTCGCCATGCGCCAGCGCGCGCAGTTGCGGGAGCGCACCGGCAGGCGCCGACGCGAACGTCTCGAACCGCTGGTCCGGCGGAAACCGCAGCGCCAGCGGCAACTGCGCCGCGGTCGCGGTGGGCAGACTCGCGTTCACGCCGGATCCGTCGGCTCCGCCGCCTTCTCCGCATGCGCGGCGGCCGCCTGGCGGCCGTGGTGCACTTCGGCGATCTCGATCTTCGGCGAAAGCGTGCCGTTGCCCAGATAGAAACGACTCGTCGAGTACTGCGCATGCGCATGGCGGATCAGCACGTTCGCCACCGACGCCACCGGCAGCGCCAGCAGCATCCCGAGAAAACCGAACAGGGTGCCGCCGGTCATCACCGCGAACACCACCGTCACCGGGCTCAGGCCGACGCGGTCGCCCACCAGTTTCGGGGTGAGCACATAGCTTTCCAGCACCTGACCGAGCCCCCAGACGGCGAGCACGCCCACCAGATGCTGCCAATCGCCGAATTGCACCAGCGCGGCGATGACGCCGCCGACCAGCACCGTGGTCGGGCCGATGTAGGGAATGAAGGTGAGCAGACCGGCGAGCACGCCGATCAGAACGCCGACTTCCAGCCCGACGCCCCACAGACCCACGGCGTAGAACACGCCCATCGCCAGCATCACCAGGAACTGGCCGCGCAGGAAACTGCCGAGCACGGCGTCGGATTCCTTCGCGAGCCGGGCCACCACCTCGGCGCGGTCGCGCGGCACCAGGCCGGCGACGCGCTGCACCAGCAGGTCCCAGTCGCGCAGGAAGAAGAACGTGAGGAACGGGATCAGCACCACGTTGGCGAACCAGCCCAGCACCGTGAAGCCGGACTGGGTCACCACGCCGAGCACCTGGGTGGCGATGCCGCTCGCGCCCTTCCAGTTGCGCTTCAGCATCTCGATCAGCGCGTCCTGGTCGAGCCAGGCGACGACGTCCATGCCGGTCTTCGCCTGCAGCCAGGGCAGCCCGGTCTTCGCCAGCCAGTCCAGATAAGTGGGCACGCTGCTCACGAGCACGACCACCTGCTCCTGGATCACCGGCACCAGGATCAGCACCAGCACCACCACCACGAGCACCATCGACGTGAACACCAGCGCGACCGCGCCGTTGCGGGACATGCCGCGCTTCTGCAGGCGATCGACCACGGGATCGCCCAGCCACGCCAGCAGCAGCGAAGCCGCGAACGGCGTCAGCACTGGAGTGAGCACCCAGATCAGCGCGCCGATCGCCAGGAACAGCAGCGCCCATTGCAGGCGACGGAAGAACAGCGCGATGTCTTCGACGGCCCCCGGCTGGGGGTCGTCGGATTTCGGGGTCTGGTCGGTCATCGCGGCCTCAGCGCATGTCGAAGGTCGGCACGACGGGCGTGTCGCCCTCGGCCGGGGGTGCGGTTCCATCCGCCGCCGCGCTGGCGCCGGCACTGCCGACCAGCACGCCGCGACCGTCGATCATCTTGCGGAAACCGGGCAGACCGCTGACCAGCTCCAGCTCCAGCAGCAGGCCTTCGGGGCCGGCGTGGACGGGTCGCACCTTGCGCACCACCGAGGTCTCCTGCAGATGAGTCATCAGGCGGATGTAGTCGTCGGCGCTGTCGATGCCGGTGATCAGCACCCGGTAGTTGCCCGGCGCGCCGCCACCGCCGCCGCGTCGGGCGTAGCGGCGGATCAGCGCATCGGCGGCGCCGTCGGCGCCCCCGGACATCGCGGAACGGGCATCGGAATGCTCGGTCGACCACTTCGACAGCACGCGACCGCTGTCGACGAAGATCCAGTCGGCCTTCCAGCCGCTGCCCTTGCGGTACAGCTTGCCGATCAGCTGCATCGGCGGGCTGTAGCGGGCCGACACGCGGGCGATGGCGCCGGTATCGCTGCGCCAGATCGCACCGACCGCGGCCTGCTCGGCGGCGTTGCCGGCCGGCAGACCGAGGCGATAGCCGCGCTCCATGGCCCGATCGAGCACGGCGCGCGCGGCGTTGCTCTGGCCCACGCCGACCAGACGCGGCCCCTTGCCGTCGTCGATCGCCAGCCACAGCACCGGCTTGGGCCGCGGCTGCGGCCAGATCGGCAAGCCCAGGGCGCCGATGATGCCGTCGACCTTGGCCTGATCGAAACGCACGACGAGGATGGTCTTGAAGGTCGGCGCGCCGGTCGCGGACACGCCCTGATCCTGGCGGTAGTCGTAGCCGGCGACGTAATCCTTGGCGCGGCGCAGTTCCTGGCCGACGCCGGGGCGGCCGGTGGCGGTCCGGTCGCCGCTGATCTTGGCCATCACCTGCGCCAGACCGCGGGCGAAGCCGTTGTTGCGCTCGGTATCGGTCTGGCTGTTGACCGGCACTTCGGCCTCGTAGATGCCGCTGGCGGCGGCGCGGTCGCCTTCCACGCGCTGGGCACGGGCCGCGGGCATCGCCAGCGCGAACATCAGGCACAATCCCACGCACAGGCCCGAGACCCGGCGCATTCCGCCCGACCACCGCATCCACGCATCGCTCGACTGCCGCATTTTCACTTCCCGGACATTGGCCATCGCCGGAAATGGTGCCACAACGGCCCAGCCCGGGTAAGCGAAAGCGCCTGCGACGAGCCCGGGCGACCGGCGCGCCGGCTACAATTCCGTCTTTCCGCGCCAGCAGCCCGTCGCCGTGACCCAGACCCCGCCCGAAAGCCCGTCCGCCGCCCTGACCTACCGCGATGCCGGCGTCGACATCGATGCGGGGAACGAAGTCGTCGAACGCATCAAGCCGCTGGTGAAGCGCAGCTTCCGCCCCGAAGTGATGGGCGGCCTCGGCGGTTTCGGCGCGATGTTCGACCTCTCGGCCAAATACCGCGAGCCGGTGCTGGTTTCCGGCACCGACGGCGTCGGCACCAAGCTCAAGCTGGCCCAGCAGCTCGACCGCCACGACACCATCGGCATCGATCTGGTCGCGATGTGCGTCAACGACGTGCTGGTGCAGGGCGCCGA